>DATHHS010000313.1:0-10177 GCA_035317085.1 Burkholderiales bacterium | reverse complement strand
GCGAAGAGCGCGGGGTTGTTGAACGCGTCGTCCGGGACGGTCGTGACCGCGTCGGCGATGTCGGCCCGGCCCGGCGTCAGGGGCGCGGTGGAGACGATGTCGCCGCGGCGGTATTCGGCGCCCAGATAGACGACGTCCCAGCGGCTGAGCGACCAGTCGGCATTCCCGCGCAGGGAAACATTGCGCGTATCGAACACCGCGCTTTTCCCGTCGGTGATGTTCCTGGAGAGCGCGCCGAACAGCTGGATGCGGTCGGTCAGGGGCTTGAGCACGTTCACCCCGAAGCTGTGCCGGTAACCGTCGCGCAAGGTCGACTCGTAGCTATCCGCCTGGGTGCGCACGAACGCGCCCCAGGTGGGAGCCCCGAACTCTCCTGATGCGCGGTACTGGTAGTCACCCTGCACGCCGATGAAATTGCGCGACAAGCCTGTATACGTGTGGAATCTTTCCGTCCCCGCGAAACCCTGAACGATCGCGCGCGTGCGCGTGGATACCGCGATGGCGGAACTTGCGCTGGCGCGCAGGCCGAGCGCGTAATCCCGCAAGGCCTCGTCCGCGCTGGCGCGGTTCACATTGCTGTCCGCCGTGTAGCTTGCCTCGACGCGGATGAGGGGGGGACTGAAGAGATCGGCAGCGCGAACGAACCCGGACATGCCCGCAAGCAGTCCGGCGAGCGCCGCGGCGATCGGCAGCGCACCCGATGGAAAGGACGGCCGGTTATTGATAATCCCGGCGCGGCGCACTGTAGTCCTCCAGCGGGAAGACGAACGGAGGCGTGCGGCCGACGAGAGACTCGATCAGCATCAGCTCCTGGTCGGTGTGGTTGATGAAGGGCGCGCGGCGGATGTTTGCGCCTGTCTTGCCCTTGGCGAGAATGTAGAGCGGCCGGTCGTGGTGAGTGGCCACTACCGTTTCCCTGCTCGAGGCATCGTTGGTGGCCGCGATGTCGGCGACTCCGTAGCAGGTGCAGAAGTAGGTCTGTTCCGGGTCGGTTTCCGCGTAGACGCCGGTGCCGCGAATGCCGATGGTGGAGGTGGCGGTGACGATGCGGGTCGGCCTTCCCTTGCCGAACACCGACAAGAGCTTGCCCGTGGTGAGCCGCAGCAGGGTCTGCAGCCCCGAACTGGCGGGCGGCGCCTCGACCGTGACGCGGCTCGCGCCGCGCAGGATGAACGCGTCCTCGGCGACGACGAAGACCACTTCTCCGTTGGGAGCCGTCTCCACCGTATCGCCCCGCTTGATCGGCGTGGCGAGCGTCGCCTCCTGGTTGTTGACGAGCACGCGCCCCGAGAAGCGAAAGATCGATTGCCCGGCCGGAAGTTTCCTGGGTGCCGTGCCGAAAATGCTCTGCGCGGAAGCGCCTCCCGCGAGGGAGAAAAGGCCGGCCGAAAGCGCCTGGATCAGGACGCGACGACGTGGATCGTCCAATACGCCGAATGGCCTCAGATTCCCCCCTGCCTTACAGAACCGGCTATCGCCAGCAAGCGCAGCCGTCGAGAGCGCTCCCGCCTCTCTTATCTTCGAGCGATGCTAACACATCGGCACTATATGTATCCGGACCCGGCCGTCTCGGGCAAGAGCGGAACGGAGCCGCTTGTGATCTTTTTCACCTCTTTTCCGTGAGGAAGCGCATCCGCGTCCCGGGATTCCGCCGCATCACCCGGCCGCCCCCGGAGGGTACACTCGGCAACCGAAGATGTCCCACCGCGCCTTCCGCGAGGTTTCCATGAAATCGTCCGTCCTGTTCCGAACCGCCTCGGTGCTGACCCTGATTTTCTGCGCGGGGCACACCTACGGGGCCCTGGGCTCCACGTACCGCAGCCCGGCCGAGGCCGCGGTATTCATGTGGATGCAGTCCTTCCGGCTCGACATCATGGGATCCCGCAGGACGCACTGGGATTTCTACCGCGGGTTCAGCTTCCTGTTCAGCGTGACCCTGCTCCTGCTCGCCGTGCTGTTGTGGCAGCTGGCCGCCCTCTCGGAGGCCGACCACGCGCGGGTCCGGCCGATTGCGGCTTCGCTGACCCTGGGCTACCTGGGGTTCACGATCCTCTGCGGGGAGTATTTCTTCTTCGCGCCTGCCGCGTTCTCGGCGGCTGCGGCGATCTGCGTGGCCCTGGCGGCGGCGCGAAAGAGTTAAGGAAGGTCTGATCGAGTCATTCCAGCGAAAATCGAGTCATCCCCGCGCAAGCGGGGATCCAGCGTCTGATTGAGCTTCCTGGATTCCCGCTTGCGCGGGAATGACGGGCTTGGATCGGAGGTTCCTGGCGCCGGCCTTCTTCACGAAGGCAATAGCTGCGGGGTGCTGGGGTAGAATCGCCAACTCCCAACGCACTCCAACGAACACGCGCGCAGCGATGTCCTCCCCCGCCAAGAAACACCAGGAAGCCTCGCATTCGAACTTCATCCGGCAGATCGTCGAGGCCGACCTCATGGCGGGCAAGTACGCGAAGCGCCGCTGGAACGGCAAGCCCGGCTCGGTGCTGTCGCTCGACAGCGCGCCGCCCGATCCGGCGAAGATCCGCACGCGCTTTCCGCCGGAGCCCAACGGCTACCTGCACTACGGCCACGCGAAATCCATCTGCCTCAACTTCGGCCTCGCGCACGACTACGGCGGGGTCTGCCACCTGCGTTTCGACGACACCAATCCCGCGAAAGAGGAAACGGAATACGTCGACTCCATCCGCGACGCGGTGAGCTGGCTCGGTTTTTCCTGGGCCGACCCGGGCGGGAACAAGAACGAGTACTACGCCTCGGATTACTTCGAATACCTGTATCAGTTCGCCGAGGAGCTGGTGCGCCGCGGCCACGCCTACGTGGAGAGCCTCAACGCCGAGCAGATGCGCATCATGCGCGGCACGCTCACGGAAAGCGGCAAGAACAGCCCCTACCGCGAGCGCTCGGTCGAGGAGAACCTAAAGCTCTTTCGCGAGATGCGCCTCGCCAAGTTCAAGGACGGCGAGCACGTGCTGCGGGCGAAGATCGACATGGCCTCGCCCAACATCAACCTGCGCGACCCGGCCATGTACCGCATCCGTCACGCCGCGCACCACCGCACCGGCGGGGAGTGGTGCATCTACCCCACCTACGACTGGGCGCACGGCGTCTCGGACGCGCTCGAGAACATCACGCATTCGATCTGCACCCTGGAGTTCGAGGACCACCGGCCGCTCTACGAGTGGTTCAACGAACGCCTCGCGGAGGACTGGACCGGTTACGACGGAGTGAAGCGGCCCGGCCTCCTGCAGCGGCCGCTGCCGCAACAGGTCGAGTTCGCGCGGCTCAATCTCACTTACGTGGTGCTCTCGAAGCGGAAGCTCATCCAGCTCGTGGAGGAGAAACACGTGGAGGGCTGGGACGACCCGCGCATGCCCACGCTGGTGGGCGCGCGCCGGCGCGGCTTCACCCCCGAGGGTTTTCGCCTGTTCGCCGAGCGCATCGGCGTCGCGAAGGCCGACTCCTGGATCGAATTCTCGATTCTCGAGGACTGCATGCGTGAGCACCTGAACGAGGTCGCGCCGCGCCGCATCGCCGTGCTCGATCCCCTGAAACTCGTCATCGAGAACTACCCGGAGGGAAAGGAAGAGGAGTGCGAAGCACCCAACCACCCGCAGAAGCCGGAGCTCGGCAAACGCAAACTGCCGCTCTCGCGCGAGCTGTGGATCGAGCGCGAAGACTTCATGGAAACGCCTTCGAAAGGCTACTTCCGTCTCTATCCCCCCGGCGCGGCCGGGGACCCCCGTCCGGGCAACAAGGTGCGCCTGCGCTACGGCTATGTCGTCGAGTGCACCGGTTGCGACAAGGACTCGGGCGGCAGGATCACCGCCGTGCGCTGCAAATACGATCCGGACACGAAGTCGGGCACGCCGGGCGCGGAGACGGTCAAGGTGAAAGGCAACATCCACTGGCTGAGCGCGAAGCATTCGCACCCGGCGGAAGTGCGGCTCTACGACCGGCTGTTCAAAGTGCCGCATCCGGGAGCGAAAAAATCATCCCCTCTCCCCCCTGGGGGAGAGGGCGAGGGTGAGGGGGACTTGTTGCGGGACCTGAATCCGGATTCGAAGAAGCTCATCACCGCGCAGCTGGAGCCCGCGCTGGGGGAAGCGCAGCCGGAGGAGCGGTTTCAATTCGAGCGTCACGGCTATTTCATCGC
Source organism: Burkholderiales bacterium (assembly GCA_035317085.1). Classification (GTDB taxonomy): domain Bacteria; phylum Pseudomonadota; class Gammaproteobacteria; order Burkholderiales; family SG8-39; genus VBDM01. The sequence continues at coordinate 6,024 of DATHHS010000313.1, read as the reverse complement.
CGACCGCGTCGATTCCACGCCTGGAGCGCCGAAATTCAATCGCACGGTGACGCTGCGGGATTCTTGGAAAGCATGAAGCTTGCTGCCTTCGAGGCGATCGCCGCCGCGCTTCGCGACGCGCGCGTGCGCTACCTCGTCGCGGGCGGGCTCGCGGTGAACGCGCACGGCTATGTGCGCCTGACCTACGACGTGGATCTCGTAATTCAGCTCAAACCGGACAACATCCGGCCCGCCTTCGCAGCGCTGGCGGGTCTCGGCTACCTCCCCACCGTGCCGGTGACAGCCGAGCAGTTCGCCGACGAAGCCGTGCGTGCCCGTGGATCCGGGAAAAAGGGATGCAGGTGCTGAATTTTTACAGCGAACGTCATCGTCCCGTGACCGTTGACGTGTTCGTGACCGAACCGTTCGGTTTCGACGGCGAATACGAAACGGCGATGCAGGGAGAATTAGCTCCCGGCCTCACGGTGCGCTTCGTGTCGATCTCCACACTGATCGCGATGAAACAACTTGCCAACCGGCCGCGGGACTTGGATGATATCGAACATCTGCGCATCATCATCGACGAAAAGCGCCGCAATGAATCGAGCCGTTGACCCCGCCGTCGACCCCGGTTGGGAAACCGCCACCTGGGAAGGCAGCCGCCGCGCGCAATTGCGCGCTACGCTCGCGCTCACGGTGCGCGAACGCCTTCAGGCGCTCGAAGAACTGGCCGAACTGGCGCAGCGCCTGGCGACCATGCCGCGCACACCAGGGCGATCGCGATAACACGGCGCTAAAAGCGGCCCGGGGAGTAGATTCAAGTCGCACGGTGACGCTCGGAATTCCTTGAACAGGCAACCCATGAACATCATTCTGAAAATTTCCACTGGCGCTCTGCTGATCTCCGCGGTTCAATTCGGCGCGGCAAGAACCGCCGCCGCCCAGGACCTCACGGTGCTGCGCGTCAACACTTTTCCGACCGCCAGCTATTCTCCCCTCCTGGTCGGCATCGCCCAGGGCGTGTTCGAGAAGCGCGGGCTCAAGATCGAGCTCGAGTTCACACCCAATTCCGACGCACAGCGCGAGGGCCTGGCCAAGGGCGCGTCCGATATCGTCCACGCCGCCGTCGACAACGCGGTCGCCATGGTGGAAATGGCGCACGAGGATGTCGTCATCGTCACGGGCGGCGATACCGGCATGAACGAGTTCATGGTGCGGCCCGAGATCAAGTCGATCGCCGACATCCGCGGCAAGAACCTGATCGTCGATGCGCCCAACACCGCCTACGCGCTGGTGGCGAGGAAAATCCTCAAGAACGCGGGGCTGATCGACGGTCGCGACTACACGATGAAGCCGATCGGCGGCACGCCCCTGCGGATCGAGGCGATGGAGAAAGGCCCCGAAAACGCCGCCGCCATGCTGAATCCGCCGTTCTCCTTCACCGCCAAGGACAAGGGGCTGAAGAGCTTCGGCCGGGCCGCGGACCTCCTCGGCCCGTATCAGGCGGGCGGCGCGTTCGTGATGCGCAAGTGGGCCAGCGCAAACGGGCCGCTGCTCGAGCGCTACATCGCCGCCTACATAGAATCGGTGAGGATGACGATGGCGCCGGAGAACCGCGCGCTGGTCGTCTCGCTCATATCGAGCCGCTTCAAGCAGGACCCGAAAGTGGCGGAGCGGACCTACCGGTCGCTGATGGAGCCCCGTTTCGGACTCGCGCCCGACGCGAAGTTCGACATGGATGGATTCAAGGCGGTGCTCGCTCTGCGCGCGGAAATCGAAGGCCAGTGGGGCGGCAAGGCGCCGTCGCCGGAGAAATACGTGGACCTCGGGTATTACGAAAGGGCGCTGAAGCTGACCGGGAGCAAGTAGGGCTCCTACCGTGCGCTGGGCCCCACACGGGCCCGAGGTCAGTAGTGTCAAAAAAAGGGCCGGCTACCCGCCGGCCCTTTTTCTTCCATGCTTGCACAGTCGCGCGCCTCAAAAAGATTCTTCTGCGTGTCAGGCAATTCCTGGGTGATGATGCATCTCTCCTATGAGAATGTACGGACACCCCTGTAGGTTTCGACAGGTGTTGCAGAAATAAAAATTCGTGTAGAGTTCTTCGCGCACTATCCGGGCTTCGCATCGCCGATCAGGGCGAGAGAGCCGCGATAGACAATAAAGAACGACCGGGGATCGATCCCGGCCAGGGAGACGAAGATGATCGCCATCTCGACGGGCGGGGGTTTGTACTTACGGCTCCTGCGGGTTACCACCTTCCTTCTCGCGGCGTTATGGTTCTGTTCCGCGCGAGCCGAGCCTCCGATTTCCTGGGAAATGAGAGCCACCACTCCGCATGAAATAGGCCAATCGAAAGAACAAGTGTGTACCACATTGGGGCCTCCTTGGGCTGACCTAGATGCTCCACAACAAGCGCCTTGGTCGAATGGGCGTTTTTTGGGTTGGCAAAATGTCATCAATGGCAATACCAACAGATTTCGATTCCAGTCTTACAATTTCGTTTGCCTTACTGATTCTGCAGTCGTGGGGACACAAGCACTAGGTATCGGGCAGGCAAGGTGCGATGTCGCCGCGACCGGAGACGATCCGAACGCCTGGTTTGTGGATGCCGTAAAGGAGCGATGCGTCTGCAATCCCGGGGCAAACCCGCCGCTTGTCGTCATCGGCGGCAAATGTCAGCCGGGGCCGTGTAACCAGCAGATCGATGGGGTGTGCCACGGCGGCAAGAACAACGGCCCCGGACCGGGGCCGTGCGTGGGCAATCCTTGCAACCCTGCAACCGGAAATAAGCTTGAGACGCTACCGATCTACCGGGGCTCGAACGGTTTCGAGTTCTCTCTCACGTACAACACGCAAGACGACGAAACGAGCCATTTCGGGCGACGCTGGCGCGATACATTTGATCGTCGGATTTATCGAAATGCCAATGGGACTGGCACGACCACATTTGCGTTCCGGCCCGACGGCAAGTCGCTGAATTTCGCATTGACCGGGGCACTTTGGGTTCCCGATGCGGACACGTCAGATACGCTGACCCAGCAGAAGGATGCGAATGGCGTCACGACGGGCTGGCAATTGTACGTCGCCGCAGCGGACGAGCTCGAAACCTACAACGCCGCAGGCAATCTTTTGATGATCCGTTCGCGCACCGGGCTCATTCAGACGTTGTCCTACAGCGACGGCACGAGCGGTCCCAACGGCGGTATCTACATCGATGCGAACAGCCAGCCGACAACCGAGCATATCCCTGCGGGTTTCCTGATTCGTGCAACCGATAATTTCGGGTTGAGCTTGCTTTTTGCCTACGATATTCAGACCGCGCGCATAGGCAAAGTGACTGATCCTGCCGGAGGAGAATATCGATTCGGGTACGATGCTCTCAGGAACTTGACCTCCGTTTCCTTCCCCGACAACACCACGCGAACGTTCTTGTACAACGAGCCGGCAAACACGGCCGGCGTTTCCTTTCTGTATGCGCTGACCGGCATTGTCGATGAGAATGGCAGTCGGTTTGCCACCTTCACATACGACACGCAGGAGCGCGCCGTATCGACCGAGCACGCCGGCGGCACGCAGCGCTATACGCTCTCCTACGGTGCCAACAGCACCACTGTTACCGATCCGTTGGGCACGACACGCAGCTACGGTTTTCAGACGATTCTGGGGGCGGCCAAGAGTACGGCGATTACCGGCGCCGCCTGCCCGTCCTGCGGTCCCGCGGCTCAAACCTTCGACGCCAACGGCAACGTTTCTTCGCGCACCGACTGGAATGGCAACACGACGGTCTACGGCTACGACCTCACGCGCAATCTCGAGACTTCGCGCACCGAGGCCTTTGGCACGCCGCAGGCGCGCACCATCAGCACGCAGTGGCATCCCAGTTTCCGTTTGCCGGTGCGGGTCGCGGAGCCGCTGCGGATCACGAGTTACGCATACAACGGCGACGGCGTGAGTTGCGGTGTTGCCGCAGACGGGGCGACGCTCGTGCCCGGAGTGCTGTGCTCGAAAACGATCCAGCCCACCTCCGACGCCACGGGCACATCGGGTTTCGGCGCGGGCGCGGCAGGCAGCCCCCGCACCTGGAACTACACCTACAACGCCAACGGTTCGGTGCTGTCGATGGACGGTCCGAGGACGGACCTCTCCGATGTTACGCTGTACGCGTACTACGCCAACGACGATGCGGACCTGGGCAAGCGCGGCAACGTCGCAGCGATAACGAACGCGCTCGGGCACACAAGCCGGATCCTCGCCTACAACGCGCACGGGCAGCCGCTTTCCACCGTCGATCCGAACAGGCTCGCGACCACGCTCACTTACGATGCGCGCCAGCGGCTCATTTCCAGAAATGTCGGCGGCGAGACGACGATCTACAACTACGACGGGGTGGGCCAACTCACGCGGGTGACCCTGCCCGACGGCTCGTCGCTTTCCTACAGCTACGACCCGGCGCACCGGCTCACCGCCATCGCCGACAACCTCGGCAACAATACCGTGTACACCCTCGATGCGATGGGCAACCGTACCCGGGAACAGGTGTTCGATCTGGGAGGCGCGCTCGCGCAGACACGAAGCCGCGTGTTCGACGCACTGAACCGGCTCGCGCAGGACATCGGTGCGCAAAGCCAGACCGCGCAGTACGCCTACGACGGGCAAGGCAACGTCACCGGCGTCACCGATCCGCTCGGTCATGTCACTTCCAACGCGTACGATGCGCTGAACCGGCTGGTGAGGGTCACCGATCCGGGCAACGGCCAGACGCAGTACGCCTATAACGGCATCGACCGGCTGGCCGCGGTGAGCGATCCGCGCAATCTCACCACCAGCTACAACTACGACGGCCTCGCGAACCTGAACGCTCAGGTGAGCCCCGACACCGGCGCCACGGTAAACACCTACGACTCGGCCGGCAATCTCCTCACCCAGACCGACGCCAAGGGCCAGACCACGATCTACACCTACGACGCCTTGAACCGGGTCACGAGCATCAGCTTCGCCGACAGTTCGAAGCAGAGCTACGGCTACGACCAGGGCGCGAACGGCCTGGGGCGGTTAACGTTCTTTGCCGAGACCGATCCCGCAAACCAGATCACGATCCTGCACGACTACGCCTATGACGCGCACGGCAGGGCGATCCTCGAGAACCGCACCATGAACGGGGTCACCTACGCCTTCGGTTACGCCTACGATGCCGCGGGCAGGCTCGCGGGCTTGAGCTACCCGAGCGGAAGAACGGTCGCTTACGGCTTCGATGCGCTCGGCCGGATCAGCCAGGTGAGTACCACTTCGCCGCCCGCAAGCGGAGGAGCAACGCAGGTCGTCGCCTCCAGCATCGTCTATCAACCCTTCGGCGGAGTGAAGACCTACACGCTCGGCAACGGCCAGAGCTACAGCCGCGGCTACGACCAGGACGGAAGGATTGCGAGCTATGGCTTCGGGAGCCAGCTCTTCACCCTCGGCTACGATCCCGCGGGGCGCATCTTCTCCATTGCGGACAGCACCAATCCCTCGAACTCGAACACCTACGGCTACGACGGCCTCGACCGGCTGACGAGCGCCGTCACGCCGGCGGCGTCCTTTGCCTACGGTTACGACGCGGTCGGCAACCGCACTTCGAAGACCGTGGGGTCCGCCACCGACACCTACACCTACGCCGCAACCAGTAACCGCATCGCCTCGATCGCCGGAGCCGGTGGACGCAGCTTTTCGTTCGACGCGAACGGCAGCTCGCTCACAGACGGCAACAACCAGTACGTCTACGACGCGCGCGGGCGCATGGTGCAGTCTCTGGGTGCGTTCGGTCCGAGCGCCTACCAGGTGAATGCGCTGGGGCAGCGCGTCCGCAAGACCAACTCCACCGACGATCGCATCTTCCTCTACGATATGCGCGGGCACCTGATCGCGGAGACAAGCGCCGGAGGTGCGCTCAAACGCGAGTACCTGTACCTGAACGACATTCCGCTCGTGGTGTTCCAATGAGGCCCGCCGTGATGGCAGGAATTACAATCTGGCGGGCGCTCGGTTGCGCGTGGGTGTTGCTTATCC
>DATHHS010000312.1:0-6577 GCA_035317085.1 Burkholderiales bacterium | reverse complement strand
AAATTCATCCAGACGTTCCTCGTGTATTACGGCGGCGGCCCCACCCTGGTCGCCAGCGATGCCCCCAAACTGGCCAAGTTCGACCTGCTCGATATCGACCGCTTCCGCTACAACCAATTGACCCCCGGCACCTGGTCGGCGGTCAAAGCCTTCAATCCCAACCTGCAGATCTATCTGTATGAGATGGGCGCGGAATCGCAAAGCTATATGGATGCCAACCCCGCGATCGCCATCAACGGCCTGGGCCGGCACAATGTCTCGCGCGGGCACTCCATGGGCAGCCTCAACGGCAATCACCCGGAGCTGTTCCAGCTGGACACCTCGGGCAATCGCATCTACAACGCTGGCTTTTCCAACGTCGCCGGCAATCAGTTCTGGTATCTGATGGACTTCGGCAACCCCGCCTACCAGGCCTACTGGGTCGAGGCGGTCAGGGCCGACATCGCCAATCAGCCCTGGGTGGCCGACGGCGTGCACGCCGACAACTGCCTGACCTTCTCAGCGGCCGGGGGATACTCGGCCACCTCCAGCAAGTACCCCACGGACGCCGCCTGGTCCAACGCGATGAACAGTTTCACCAACGCGATCACCGTCGGGCTGCACGGATTCGGTCAGAAACTCTGGTGCAACAAAGGCGCCACGAACCTGGCCGCAGGCGTGGCCGCATGGCGCGCCCTGGACGCGGGCCCCACTCCTCCGGACGTGATGGCTGAGGAAGGCGCCTTCGCCGTCACGTTTGGCCCCTGGGCGACCCAGTTTGTTCCGGAGGCGAACTGGAAGCTCCAGGTCGATGTCCTGGGCGCCATCCAGAACTCCAAGGTCGCCATGTTCAGCAGTACGACGCTGTCGGATGGACAATCCGGCACGGACAACTGGGGCCAGCCGGTCACCTACTTGCAGACGCTTTGGTACGCGCTGGGTTCCTACCTTCTGGGCAAGAACGACACCCTCAACAACGCCTATTTCGGTTTCTTCGGAAACGGCGGGAGCTACGACAGGATCTGGTGGTTCGACGAGTACGACCACATCGACCTGGGCAAGGCCCTGGGGGCCTATACCGTGACCCCGATCGCCGGGGTGAACATCTACTCCAGGGAATTCCAGAAGGGCTACGTGCTGGTCAATCCGACCGCCACCAGCGTCGCCTCGGTCACTTTGCCCCAGGCGGGCCAGCAACTCACGCACGCCAATCTGCTGTCGGCGCTCAGTTCCATCCCGATCGTGAACGCGATCTCCTTGAACGGCCACAACGCCGCCATCATCCTGAAACCGGCCACCGCTCCGGTCCTCGACACCACCGCCCCCACCACCCCGAGCGCAGTGTCCGCCTCGGCTATTTCTTCCTCGCAGATCAATCTCTCCTGGAGTGCTTCCACCGACAACGTGGGCGTCACCGGCTACCGCGTCTATCGCGCCGGTGCTGTGCTTGCCACTCTGGGAGCGGTGACCGCCTATCAAAACACAGGCCTCACAGCGTCCACCAGCTACTCCTACACCGTCCAGGCTTTCGACGCGGCCGGGAATGCTTCCCTGCAATCGGCTTCGGCGAGCGCGACCACCGCTCCAGTGGCTCCCGACACCGCTCCCCCTTCCGTCCCCACCAATCTCAGGGGAACGGCGGTTTCGCCCACCCAGATCAATCTGGCCTGGAATGCGTCAACCGACAATGTCGCAGTCACCGGCTACCGTGTCTACCTCAACGACGTTGCGCTGACCACCACGACCGCAACCTCGTTCCAGCACACCGGCCTTACCGCAAGCACTACTTACAACTACCGCGTGAGTGCTTTTGATGCGGCTTCCAACAACTCCGCCTGGACCGCTACGCCGGTCTCGGTGACGACGCCCGCGCGCCGTGTCATCCGCGGCAGCGACTTCAACGCGGACGGCAAGTCCGACATCCTGTGGCGCAACGCCACCACCGGCCAGGACACGCTCTGGCTCATGAACGGCGCCACGATTTCGAGCAATCTTTCCATCACCTCCGTGACTGACTCCAGCTGGAGCATCGCAGGAGCCGGCGACTTCGATGGAGACGGCAAGTCCGACATCCTCTGGCGCAACAGCACCACCGGTCAGGACACCATCTGGTTCATGAACGGCGCCACGGTCACGAGCGGCCCCGCCATCACCGCGATGACCGATCTGAACTGGAGCATCGCAGGGGTCGGGGACTTCGATGGAAACGGCAAGTCCGATATCCTGTGGCGCAACCGTGCGACCGGCGATAACGCGATCTGGCTCATGAACGGCGCCACGGTCTCAAGCAGCGCCACGTTCGCCACAGTCGCGGATCCCAACTGGAGCATCGCGGGGGTCGGTGACTTCGATGGAAACGGCAAGTCCGACATCCTGTGGCGCAACCGTGCGACGGGCGAGAACACGGTCTGGTTCATGAACGGCGCTTCGATCTCGAGCGGTGCCGCCATGAACGCGATGGCCGATCTCAACTGGAGCATCGCGGGAGTCGGCGACTTCGACGCCGACGGCAAGTCCGACGTCCTGTGGCACAACAACGTGACCGGGGAAAACACGATCTGGCTCATGAACGGTGCCACGCTGCTCTCGAACAGTGGCGTATTCGCTACGGTATCGGATCCCAACTGGAGCATTGCAGGGGTCGGGGACCTGAATGGAGACGGCAAGTCCGACATCCTGTGGCACAACAGCGCGACCGGCGAGAACGCGATCTGGTTCATGAACGGCGGCTCGATCGCGAGCGGCGCTTCCACCAACGTGGTACAGGGCAGCGGCTGGTCGATCATCCTCCGCTGAGCGGAGAACCGGCTGCCGGTGTGGCAACGCAGCCGCCAATGTGTCGTCCGGGACGGTCCGCGTATGCGGGCCGTCCCCTGCCCTAAAAAGCGATTCGGGCGGTCAAGGAGAAGAGGTCGAACAGGTAATCGGCCAAAGGAGTATTTGAAGTGCGGAGTTCGCGCTGCGCACTCACCAGGAATGTCAGGTTCCGGGCGGCTCGATACGAAACCGTCCCCGTCGCCGAGCGCACCCGGTCCACCCGGCCCTGCACGCCCCCGGACACCAGGCCCGGGTCGCCGAGGAAATACCAGTTGCTGTAATCGAAGACTCCCGATAGGTCGATTTTCTCAGTCACGTTGAGTTTCGGGCGCAGGCTGACTCCTTTGACGAGCACGAAGCTCGACTGAACGTCCTGATACGGACTGATGTCCCTGCGGACCGTCGCTGCGAGCGAGAATTTTCCGGTCGGCGTCCACTTGTACTCGGCGAGAGCCGTGTTGCCGTCGACGTCGCTCTGCGACAAATGTTCGTAGCGGCGGCTGATATGATCGACGCGCGCCGTCAGGTGCGACACGCCGGTCACGGTCCAGTCGGCCACGATGCCGGTGCTGTGCTGGCGGTAGGCGGTGTCGAGAGTACTTCTGGGTGCAGTAAGGCTTCCGGGCTCGAACTCCCGGTTGGGAAAGCGGCCGTCTTCGACCCGCGTAGTGAGACCCACCGAGTTGTTGGCGGGCGTGACGTAGCTCAGCGTGACATCGGTACCGACAATATTGATGTCGCTGACCTGGAGCGCCGCAGCGCCGTTCGTTTGTTCCAGTCCGCTCCACCCCGCCTGGAGCCGCCAGCGCGGCGTGACCAGATAGGCCGCATTCAGGAAGGCTTGCCGGGTCCTGAGAGGATCGGGCGTCCTCGCCTGAAGGAACGCGAATGACGCCAGCGTGAAGTTCTCCGCGTATCCCAGCTGGCCGCTCAGGTCGTTGCCGAACTGCCAAAACCAGGTCGCCCGCCCGTCGTGACCGGTGAAATCCAGATCCGAAAATTGATTGTAGCGCGTATCGTTTCTGGCAAAGGCCGCCTGAAAACGCTGGCGACTCAGCGGGACATCGAAGTTCAACCCGAGCGACGTCGTGTGATAGGTGTCGCCCCTCGACGTCGCGCCGATGGCGGACCCTGGGTCGACGTCCTTCGAGAGGCGGAATACGTTGTCGTCGCGCGCGACTTTCTCCTCGGCGAACAGCGTGAGTTTGTCGTCCCACAACGCAGATGCTTTCGTCGCCGGCAGGAAAAGGCCGGCGACGCCGATTGCACAGCACAGGACCCGCAACCAAGAATAGGGAGGCGTCGGCTGCTCGCGCCTCCCTGCATCCACGGTCACAGCGACATACGGCGCCGCGCGATGGCAATCACGCCGAGCAAGCCCGCCAGTGCGGTGGCCCAGCTACCGGGCTCCGGAACGACGACCATGGTCTCCGGGACGAGCTTGGGGCCGGGCAGGAGGCTGACTGTCGCCGCCTCTGAATCATCATTCCGAACGGTCCGAATTGTTTTGATTCGAACGCTGCCGACGTTCGCCGGGACGAACACTTCCTGGAACGCGGCAACATCGCGTCGATCGAACGTCCGCCGTTTCACGTCGGCGACAGGCAGGTTTTTTCGCCGGAATGTGAAGTCGTCGGCGACAGGCAGCGAAAAGCCGGACGCCGCGTTCGACGGACGCGCGTCGGCCGACCCGAAGGGGTTGGTGGCCGGCGCACGGACTCCGTTCGTCAATCGGGTTCGGGTTCCGCTCTGATCGGTCGCGGGCGATGTCAGCAGCGCGACGGCTGCATTGGCGGAGGGCCCGACGTTCGCGGTGACCTTCAAGAGGGACACCACGATATCGGTGTTATCGGCAATGGAGAGGCCGGTGCCGCGGGAAGCTATCGTCGACACGCGGTTGGCGCCGGTTTGCATGGCAGCGCAGGCCTGCCCGTACACCGCTGCCAATGCGAGCCAGGCGGCAAGCGCTTCAAGCATCAACTTCTTCATCGTACCTTTCCTCTCAAAAGCTGGAGTGAACAGCTCCGGAGCTTAGAGCGTCAACGTGACATCGAGTCGAGCGCTTCGCTGCGTGAGAATAGGTAGACGGAACTACGGGCACCCGCGCGACGAATCGCGCGGGCCGAAACTCAGATGCTCAGTATGCGCAGCGCCATCGCCTTGCCGACGGCCTGCGTGCGGTTCTGGACGTCCAACTTGCGCAAAATCTTCTGGACGTGATTTTTTACCGTCAGCGGACTGATCTCCAGGATGGCTCCGATCTCGATATTGCTCTTGCCCATATGGATCCATTTCAGGATTTCCCGCTCCCGTACGGTCAGCAGATTGGTTTCCGGAGCATTGACACCGGCGCTGTCCGCGGGCCGGTTGATCTGGGTGCGCACCCACGCCAGGTGCAGGAACGGGACGATCAGCTCGGCAAAACACATCTGCCTGGGACCGAGCGTCCCCGACTGGCAAGCAAAGGTGAAGAAGCTCGCCGGTCTGCCGAACATATCGTAAGTGCCATGCGCGAGGATCGCGCTGGCTCCGATCCGATTCAACTCGCGCGCAAGCGCGCTGTGCTCGAACGGGCCCGTATTCCCCGCCTCGCAGATCACGGGCTGGAAGTAGTTGTCCTCCCAGGTTTTGATGAGATGCGGCACCACCGACGTGTCTTGACGGAACAACTCGCCGAAGGGCGCCGGCTCGATGGGCGAGCTCGCAAAACCGTCGACACGGAACGACATCGGCTCGGCGTTGCGCAGCGCGCAGATCAGCAGCTCGTGCTTCAACAGGTTCTGCAGCAGTCCCTGAGTCCACGTGAAAAATTGATGCCGCGCGTGCACTCTCAGCGACGCATCCATGTTCAGGACGAGAGATTCGAGTTCGAGCGGATCGAGTAGCGAAAGCTTGTCGGAGGTGACGCTGTTCACTGGGGCGCCGGATTGGGATTGGGATGCAAGCGGCAAGGGCCCGGACAGAGGTCGACTTTGCCCGGCGAGTTGAAATTCAACTGCTTCTGCTTGCATGAGCACCTTTCTTCAGGACGGCGAATCGTCGCCCGTGAGTAATATGGATATTTCGTATGACACAGAAGTGAAATTACGAGAAATGATCATCATTCGAGTCGCTCGAACACAACTCCTTGTTTCTATGGGCGAGCGGGAAGCCTGAAGCCCCGTAAACCGCATAGGCCATCCGGAGGAGTCACGGCGAACGCGGCACGCTCGCGGCCCGAAGGCAAGGCGTTCGGTCCTCGCCCCTTACCGCTCGTATCCCGATATCCGGGTAGCTCCTTGGAGCTACCCGATCGTGCCTTCAATGTTTGCAATAGCGCGATACCGTGTCGCGAATGAGCGTTCCCGTTCCCGACATGCTCGCAGCAGCGCATCAATCCCCACGACAGCTGCTGGAGCAATCCCTCACGCCCGCCGCCCTCGCGCAGGTGATGCTCGACCCGCTCGTAGCGGTGGGCGTGCTCGTGGTTTCCGCTTTCGCCTTCGGCGAAACGTTCGAAGGCCCTTATCTGATCCTTGCCCTGATCGTGTTCTCTCTGACTTTTCCGGGAACTCCGCCCAAGAGCACCGGCCTCCGGGCGCTTGCCGGCGACGTTCTGGCAAGCTGGTTGGTCACTGTCGCGCTCCTGCTCTTGATCGGTTGGGCGACGCGCACCTTGGGCTCGTTCGACCGGCGCGTCATCTTCGCCTGGACGCTCGCAACTCCGGTTGCGCTTTTCGCGGCGCGCGCGCTGATGCCCGTCGTCCTGCTGCGGTTGCTGGCGGCGGAAGGGGTGCAGAGG
>DATHHS010000311.1:0-3535 GCA_035317085.1 Burkholderiales bacterium | reverse complement strand
CGGGGTGATCGATCGTCCAATTGTAGAAAGCCGGATAGTCGTTGAATCCGAGCTTCCAGTCGCGGATCGCCTGGCGCGCAAAGCGTGTGAGATTCGCCTCCTCGATACGCTCGCTATTGGGCCGCCAAAGCGGTCTTTCGGCCGTCACGGTCTCCTCCGACTGCGGGGATTGGACATTATAATTTGCCGCAGGTCGCGCTTGATCCGGACCGGGAGAAGCATGGCACGGGAATCGATGCAATTCGACGTGGTCGTGGTCGGCGGAGGGCCGGCCGGACTGGCGGCAGCGATCCGGCTGAAGCAGCTCGCCGCGCAGAAGGCGGTCGAATTGGGCGTGTGCGTGATCGAAAAAGGCTCGGAGATCGGCGCGCACATACTCTCGGGCGCCGTGATGGACCCGTGCGCGATGGAGGAGCTGTTTCCCGATTGGAAAGCGCGCGGTGCGCCGCTCCAGACCCCGGTGAGCGAGGACCGGTTCCTTTTCCTCACCCGAACGGGCTCGTTCAAGCTGCCGGGATTTCTCCTGCCCGAATGCTTCAGGAATCACGGCAACTATGTCGTCAGCCTCGGCAACGTGTGCCGCTGGCTGGGGCAGCAGGCCGAAGCGCTGGGCGTGGAGATCTATCCCGGCTTCGCGGCCGCCGAAGTCCTTTACGACGATAAGGGCGCGGTCAGAGGCGTGGCGACCGGCGACATGGGCGTGGGACGCGACGGCAAGCCGACCGACCAGTATCAGCCGGGAATCGAGCTGCACGGCAAGTACACGTTTTTCGCCGAAGGCTGCCGCGGGCATCTGGGCAGACAGCTGATGGAGCGTTATCGCCTGACCGCGAACTCGGATCCCCAGGCGTACGGTATCGGTCTGAAGGAACTCTGGGAGATCGAACCGAAAAAGCACCGGGCGGGACTCGTCATTCATTCGGCCGGCTGGCCCCTGGACGCGCGCACCTACGGCGGGTCGTTCCTCTATCACATGGAAGGCAATCTTGTTTCGGTGGGCTTTGTCGTGGGACTCGCCTACGCCAACCCCTATCTCAATCCGTACGAGGAATTCCAGCGCTACAAGACCCATCCGGCTCTCCGCAGATTTCTCGAGGGCGGCAAGCGCGTCGCCTACGGTGCGCGCGCGATCGCCGCGGGAGGCCTGATGTCGCTGCCGAAGCTCGTCTTTCCCGGCGGCGCGCTGGTCGGCGACGACGCCGGATTCCTCAATGCTTCGCGCATCAAGGGCAGTCACGCGGCGATCAAATCGGGGATGCTCGCCGCGGAGGCGGCGTTCGCCGCGCTGCGGGCAGGACGAACTGCGGACGAGCTCGAAGCCTATCCCGCCGCGTTCGGCGATTCGTGGCTGTTCGACGAACTGCACCGCGCGCGCAACTTCAAGCAGTGGATGTCCAAGGGCCTCTACTCCGGGACCGCGATGGTCGGAGTCGAGCAGTACCTGCTCGGCGGAAAATTTCCCTGGACCCTGCATCACCGGCACGCGGACCACGAGTGTTTGCGGCCCGCTTCGGAATTTCAACCGATCGACTACCCGAAGCCCGACGGCAAGCTCAGCTTCGACCGCCTCTCCTCGGTGTTCATCTCCAATACCAACCACGAGGAGAACCAGCCCTGTCACCTCACCTTGAAAGATGCGAGCGTCCCGGTGAGCGTCAACCTCGCGAGGTACGCCGGGCCGGAAGCCCGTTACTGTCCCGCGGGGGTGTATGAATTCGTGAAAAGCGGCGACGGCGCAGACCGGCTTCAGATCAACGCGCAGAACTGCGTCCACTGCAAGACCTGCGACATCAAGGACCCCACCCAGAACATCGTCTGGGTCACACCGCAGGGCGGTGGCGGGCCGAACTACCCAAACATGTAGCGAGATTCGCCTTAACCGACTGGAAGAAAAGAATAGTTGCGTAACACGAACGTTCGTACTAATGTGCGCGGATGCGAAAAGGCGAGCACACGCGTACCTTGATTCTCAACGAGGCCGTCGCCCTCGCAAGTCAAGTCGGCCTGGAGGGATTGAGCATCGGCTCCCTCGCCGGACGGCTGGCCATGTCCAAGAGCGGGCTTTTCGCTCACTTCGGTTCCAAGGAAGACCTGCAGGTCCGCACGCTCAGACGGGCGCAAGAGCTTTTCCTCGAGCAAGTAGTCTCCCCCGCGCTGAAAGAGGCCCAAGGGCTGCCGCGTCTCAGGACCCTGTTCTCGAACTGGCTCGCGTGGCTCGAAAGCAACGATGACCTGCCGGGCGGCTGCCTGATGCTCGCCGCCTCCGTCGAGTATGACGATCGTCCCGGAGCGGTGCGCGACCTGCTCGTCGCCGGGCAGCGCGAGCTGCGCGGCGCCATTGCCAAGGCGATCCGCCTTGCCATCGACGAGGGACATCTCGAACCTCGGACCGATCCCTGGCAGCTCACCTTCGAGCTTTTCGGGATCGTCCTCGCGGCCCATCACGACCTCAGGCTGCTCGGAGATGCCCGCGCGCTGGAGCGCGCAGGCGACGCTCTGGAACGGCTGATCGACGCGCATCGCGCCGTCGCGGGCAACTAGCGCGCTTGCAACTTAGCGAACCTGCGGCGGGGTAGCCGCGACAGCGCGCCACCCTTCCTTGCATTCGGAGACGTACGGATAGTAAGTCTTCGACGATTCGCAGTAGTACCAGGTGGCGCCCGCTGCGGGCGCAGCGCCCGGCGCGGCAGCCTGTGGAGACGGAGCAGGAGCCTGTGTGTCCGCCTCGACCATGCCCGGAGGCGGCGAAACGACGGCGTATCCTCCGGGGGCCTGTTCGTAGTAGGTATCGTCCGCGTAGTAGTAGGGCACGCTCCCGACGACCACGGTCGAATACGAGGGCGGCAGGATCGGGACGACTATTCCTACCGGCGGCCTCACAACGACGAAACCCGGCCCGCCGCGGCGATACCACACGCCGGAATGGAAGAAAAACGGTTCTCCCCGAAACGTCAGCGCCACATGGCCCGGCGGCAGCGCGCGAATCCCATACCCGAACTGTGGATAGTAGTGATTGTGGTTGAACCGGTGATCGAATGCCCAGTGATCGGTATGAAAGCGTTCGCGCTCGACCACGCGCGTCTCGCGGCGCACCTGCGAATACGCCGAAGAAACGCAAACGACCATAACGAGCAAAGCAGCCGCCGCTCGTGCCGATCTCGATAGGAACATTTCCATTTTTGGTCTCCTTCTTCGAAGTTTCGATAGATCATATCCGGAGCGACCGCCCGATAGCTGTGAAAAAATGTTTCAGGTAGTAGAACGGTAGGCGCGCTCTGGAGGAAACTTCGGGCGGGGAAACAGCTTACGCCGATAGAGCGCTCAAAACTGTTCTTCGGTGAGCGCCATTACCCCCACCGCGCCGTGGACGATCGCGTTCCTCAGCCCGGGCGCCTGCGTGAGCAGGTGATCGGCGTAGAAGCGCGCGGTCTTGATCTTCCCTTCGTAAAAGGACTTGTCGCCCTTGCCTTCCGCGAGCCGCTGCTGCGCGATCAGCGCGGCGCGCGCCATGGGCCAGCCGCCGCAGACGATGCCC
>DATHHS010000310.1:0-9987 GCA_035317085.1 Burkholderiales bacterium | reverse complement strand
TACCGCGGCATGCTCGAGATCGAAGTCACTTCCCGGGACCACGGGGAAATGCCGAAATGCCCGGTGAAAATCACCATGAACATCGGCAATCCGCAGCTCGCCTTCGACTTCCAGGCGCTACCGAACTGGGGAGTGGGCCTCGCGCGCCTGGAATTCGTCATCAACAACATGATCGGCGTGCATCCCAGGGCGGTGCTCGACTATCCGGATCTTCCTGCAGACCTCAAGCGCGAAGTGGAACACGCGGCGCGAGGCTACAGGGATCCGCGCGCGTTCTTCGTCGAGAAGCTGACCGAAGGCGTCGCGACCATCGCCGCGGCTTTCTGGCCGAAGCCGGTGATCGTGCGCTTGTCGGATTTCAAATCGAACGAGTACAAGAAACTGGTCGGCGGCGCGCGCTACGAGCCGGACGAGGAGAATCCGATGCTCGGATTCCGCGGCGCTTCGCGCTATATCGCGGAGTCGTTCCGCCATTGCTTCGAGATGGAATGCGAGGCGATGCGCCGGGTGAGAAACGAGCTCGGACTGACCAATGTCGAGATCATGGTGCCGTTCGTGCGCACGCTCAAGGAATGCGCCCAGGTGATCGACCTGCTCGCGGCGAACGGCCTGAAGCGCGCGGAGAACGGCCTGCGGCTCATCATGATGTGCGAATTGCCTTCGAATGCGATCCTCGCCGAGCAGTTCCTCGAGTATTTCGACGGATTCTCGATCGGGTCGAACGATCTCACACAGCTCACCCTCGGCCTGGATCGCGACTCCGGCCTCGTGGCGGACGCCTTCGACGAGCGCGATCCGGCGGTGAAAGCCATGCTGCGGCAGGCGATCCAGGCCTGCCGCAAGGCCGGGAAATACGTGGGCATCTGCGGGCAGGGGCCCTCCGACCATCTCGACTTCGCCCAATGGCTGGTTCAGGAAGGCATCGAGAGCCTCTCGCTCAACCCCGACACGGTGGTGGACACCTGGTTGCAGCTGTCGCGCGGAGCCGACGCGTCGGCCAAGACGAAAGTCACGGCGACGTGAAAGTCACGGCGGCGCAATAGGAACTGTCATCCCCGCGCAGGCGGGGATCCAGTATCTTTGACCACCGCTGGATTCCCGCTTTCGCGGGAATGACTGCTGGTTAACCCCGCGAACGCATCAGGCGCTGCTGCTCGCGCTTCCAGTCCTTTTCCTTCTCGTCGGCGCGCTTGTCGTACTGCTTCTTGCCTTTTGCGAGACCGACGTTGATCTTGACGCGCCCACGGACGTAGTGCAGGTCGATCGGCACCAGCGTGTAGCCGGCGCGATCGACCTTGCCGATAAGGCGGCGTATTTCTTCCGCATGCAGCAGGAGCTTGCGCGTGCGCACCGGATCGGCGTGGACGTGGGTGGATGCGGCGGTGAGCGGGCTGATATGCGCGCCGATCAGGAAGATCTCTTCGTCCTTCACCAGCACATAGGCTTCTTTCAGTTGCGCGCGTCCCGCGCGGATGGCCTTGACCTCCCACCCTTCCAGAACGACGCCCGCTTCGTAGCGCTCCTCGATGAAGTAGTCGTGCGATGCCTTGCGGTTTTCTACGATCGTCACGGCAACCGGGTTTCCTTATATGATTCTCCGATTTTACAACGATGATCGTCATAGACCGCTCTGCCTTGGTGGGCCACACCGCCCGGGAGATGTATTCGCTGGTCGCAGACGTCGGATCCTATCCGCAGTTCCTGCCTTGGTGCGAGCAGGCGGTCGTTTCGGTGAATGAGCCCGGCCGGACGGTGGCTGCCCTGCACATCAGCTTCCGTGGCCTGAAACAGCAGTTCACTACCGAAAATATCAATCGGCCCGGGGCGCGCATCGACATCAAGCTGGTTTCCGGGCCTTTTCGCAGCCTGGAAGGACGCTGGATTTTCACCGAGCTTTCGGAAGATTCCTGCAAGGTGGAATTCAGCCTGCGTTATGAATTCGCCAGCGCGCTGATCGAGAAGCTCCTCGGTTCCGTGTTTCACGACATTGCCGACAATTTCGTGGACGCGTTTGTGCGCCGCGCGGACAAGCGGCACGCATGAGCTCATCGGATATCGTCGTCGATGTCGTGTACGCGCTGCCGGGACGGCAGATGATGCGGAGGATTGCGCTGCCCGAAGGAAGCACGCTGGCGGAGGCGATCCAGGCGAGCGGCCTGGCCGAGGAATTTCCGGAGATCGATTCGACGCGCGCGGGAATTTACGGAAAACGGGCCGCGGCCGGTGCGATCCTGCATGATCGCGACCGGGTCGAAATCTACCGGCCGCTGGAGGCCGATCCGAAGGAAGTCAGGCGGACGCGCGCCGCGAAAAAGCGCGCGAAGAAGTGAGGCTCAATTGCAGGCTTTGGACATGTCGGCACGAGCGCGGCTCTTTTCCTGCTCGACTTGCGCGTCGTCTATGTAGTAGCGCTCGCCTTGAGCGTCGACGCGGGAGATGCGCCCGCCGACCTCGAATTGCGCGAGACGTTCTCTGGCGTTGCGGCAGTACTCTTCTTTCTGCCGTGCTTCCGCCGCTTTCTGTTCGGAGTCCTTCGAGGCCTTTGCCTGATCCTGCTGGCGCTTGCGGAAAGCCTGTTCCTGCTCGGCCGGCGTTTTGGGGGCTGCATTCTTGGCTGCGTCCCCTTTAGCGGCGTCGCCTTTGGCCGCATCGCCCTTGGCCGCGCCGTCGGCCGGCGCCGAAGGGGCGGGAGCGGGAATGACCCGGCGGGACATCGATTCCGGTTTCGTGTTTGCCGGACAGGGATCCTGCGTATAGGTAACTTTGCCTGCCGCGTCCAGGCACTTGTGAACCTGTGCCTGCGCGCTCGATGCGGCGAGGAATGCGAGGGCAAACAGCGCGAATCGAATCATGGCGAATTTCCCCTTAACGGGTGAGGCGCAACATAACCAGTTTTAACGCGCCAGTCAATCGAGTGGTGCACAGGAAAGCCCAGAATTTACCGAGGGATGCGACCGGCGTATAATCAGCGTTTTTGGGTGTGGCAATGCGTCCGGTTCAGAAGGCTTTCACCTTTGACGACGTCCTCCTCGTTCCCGCCCACTCCACTGTCCTGCCTCGCGATGTCAGCCTCAAGACCCGGCTGACCCGCAACATCCACCTCAACATTCCTCTCGTCTCGGCGGCGATGGATACCGTCACCGAGGCGCGGCTTGCGATCGCCATCGCGCAGGAAGGCGGCATCGGCATCGTCCACAAGAATCTTCCGCCGAAGAAACAGGCTGCGGAAGTCGCCAAGGTCAAGCGCTACGAATCGGGCGTACTGCGCGATCCGGTGACCGTGTCGCCGGATATTTCCGTGCGCGAACTGCTCGCCCTCACGCAGCAGTACCGCGTGTCGGGCTTCCCGGTGGTGGAGAAGGGCAAGGTCGTCGGCATGGTCACGAATCGCGACTACCGCTTCGAGACCAATCTGGATCAGCCCGTGCGCGCCATTATGACTCCGCGCGAGCCCCTGATCTACGTGAAGGAAGGCGCAAGCCCCGAAGAAGCCCGCGCACTCCTGCACAAGCACAGGCTCGAGCGCGTCCTCGTAGTGCGTGACGGATTCGAGCTGCGGGGCCTGATCACCGTGAAGGACATTCTCAAGTCGAGCGAACATCCGGACGCGGCCAAGGACCAGCACGGGAAATTGCGCGTCGGCGCGGCGGTGGGCGTGGGTGAAGGCACCGAAGAGCGCGTTGCGGCTCTGGTCGAAGCGGGCGTGGACGTCATCGTTGTCGATACCGCGCACGGACACTCTCAGGGCGTGCTCGACCGGCTGAAGTGGATCAAGCGCAACGCCGGGTCGGCCGAAGTGATCGGCGGCAATATCGCCACCGCAGACGGCGCAAAAGCCCTCGTGGATCAAGGCGCGGATGGCGTGAAGGTCGGCATCGGGCCGGGCTCGATCTGCACCACGCGCATCGTCGCCGGCGTGGGGATACCGCAGGTCAGTGCGATCCAGAACGTTGCCGCCGCGCTCGAGAAGGCCGGAGTGCCGCTCATCGCCGACGGCGGCGTGCGTTTTTCCGGAGACGTCGCCAAGGCGATCGCCGCCGGCGCGCATGCCGTGATGCTGGGCGGCCTTTTCGCCGGGACGGAGGAGTCGCCCGGAGAGATCGAGCTGTTCCAGGGCCGTTCCTATAAATCCTATCGCGGAATGGGTTCGCTCTCGGCGATGCAACAAGGCTCCGCCGACCGCTATTTCCAGGATTCCTCAGTGCATGCGGACAAGCTCGTACCCGAGGGCGTCGAAGGCCGCGTTCCGTACAAGGGGTCGGTGGTCGGGGTGATCGAGCAGCTGATGGGGGGCCTGCGCGCGAGCATGGGCTACGTCGGCTGCGAGGGCATAGACGCCATGCGCACGCGCACGCAATTCGTCGAGATCACCGCCGCAGGGATGCGTGAGTCGCACGTTCACGACGTGCAGATCGTCAAGGAAGCGCCGAACTACCAGGTCGAGTAGTGCACGACAAGATCCTCATCCTCGACTTCGGCGCCCAGTATTCGCAGTTGATCGCGCGCCGCGTCCGGGAGGCCAAGGTCTATTGCGAGCTGCACCCCTGCGACGTCAGCGACAGCTTCGTGCGCGAGTTCGCTCCGCGCGGGGTGATTCTTTCCGGCGGCCCGGCTTCGGTATACGAGGATGCGACGCCGAAGGCTCCCGAAGCCGTCTTCAAGCTGGGCGTGCCGGTCCTCGGCATCTGCTACGGCATGCAGACCATGGCGGCTCAACTGGGCGGCCAGGTCGAGAACTCCAGGGTGCGCGAATTCGGCTACGCCGAGATCCGCGCGCGCGGGCATTCGAAACTCCTCGACGGCATCCAGGACCGCATCAACGGCGAGAAGCACGGGCTGCTCGACGTCTGGATGAGCCACGGCGACAAAGTGACCGCAATGCCGCCGGGCTTCAAGATCATTGCCAGCAACGATTCGACGCCGATCGCCGGGATGGCCGACGAATCGCGCGGCTTCTACGGCGTGCAATTCCATCCCGAGGTGACGCACACGCATCAGGGCAGTGCGATCCTCGGCCGCTTCGTGCACGAGATCTGCAAGTGCGACAGCAGCTGGAGCATGCCGGACTACCTTGCCGAGGCTGTCGAGAAGATCCGTAAAACCGTCGGTGCCGAGGAGGTGCTCCTCGGGCTGTCGGGCGGCGTGGATTCTGCGGTGGCCGCCGCACTGATCCATCGTGCCATCGGTGGGCAACTGACTTGCGTGTTCGTCGATACCGGTCTCCTGAGGCTGGACGAAGCGAAGGAAGTCATGCGGACCTTCGCCGGAAACCTCAAGGTGAAAGTGGAGCTGGTCGACGCCTCGGACCGGTTCCTCAACGCGCTCGCCGGGGTAGAAGACCCGGAACAGAAGCGCAAGATCATTGGACGCGAATTCGTCGAGGTGTTCCAGGCTGAGGCTAAGAAGTTTCCGAAAGTGAAATGGCTCGCGCAGGGCACGATCTATCCCGACGTGATCGAGTCGGCGGGCGCGAAGACGAAGAAGGCGCATAACATCAAGTCGCACCACAACGTGGGCGGCCTGCCCGAGACGCTGCACCTGAAGCTTCTCGAGCCGCTGCGGGATCTTTTCAAGGACGAAGTGCGCGAGCTGGGTCTCGCGCTCGGCCTGCCGCGATCGATGGTGTTCCGGCACCCTTTCCCCGGACCTGGACTGGGCGTGCGCATTCTCGGCGAAGTGAAGCGCGAATTCGCGGACCTGCTGCGCCGCGCGGATGCGATCTTCATCGAGGAGCTTCGCGCCGCCGGCTGGTACGACAAGGTGGCGCAGGCCTTTGCGGTGTTCCTCCCGGTGAAGTCCGTCGGGGTGATGGGGGACGGCCGCACCTACGAATACGTCGTCAGCCTCCGCGCGGTGCAGACCACCGACTTCATGACCGCGACCTGGGCGCCGCTGCCGCACGAGTTGCTCGCCAGGGTTTCGAACCGCATCATCAACGAAGTGCGCGGCATCAACCGCGTGGTCTACGACATCTCGAGCAAGCCGCCGGCGACGATCGAGTGGGAATAATTCGAAGTTCTTGATAAGTTCTGTTATGATATCTACTGTTAGTAGTTCGACAGTCGATAGTCAATGGACCGCTTACGCAACTTCGGTTTTCTGCTCAGGAATGTAAGTAACAGGTATGTGCTGCGCTTCGAGCAGCGGGCACGCGGGATTTCGCTGACGCTGCCGCAGTGCAAGGCGCTGGTCCGTCTCGAGAAGAACGAGGGGATCAGCCAGGCGGGGCTCGCCGAACTCGCCGAGGTCGAGCCGATGACGATGGTGCGCATCCTCGACCGCATGGAAGCCGACGGCCTGCTCGAGCGGCGTCCGGACCCCGCAGACCGCCGCGCGCGCCGTCTCTACCTTACCGGCAAGGCCAAGCCGCTTCTCGACGAAATCTGGCACCTCGCCGAATTGACGCGCGCCGAAACCTTCGCCGGCATCAGCCGGAAGGACCGGGAAGCGTTCATAGACATGCTGGAACGCATGCACCGCAATGTATGCGCCCTGGATGACCGGCCCGTCGAGTCACCGCACACTGCCGCGAAAGCGGCGCCGAACGCCGGCAACGGTGCGAACCGTAGCCGCGGAACCCGAACGAGATAGCGACCATGGATGCAGAGAAGGTGGATCAACCGGGCGCCGCCTCGCCGTCGGCGGAGCAGGGCTGGCTGCGGCGCCTGCGCCTTCCGCTGATGATATTGGGGCCGGCGATCGTCGCCGTGGTCGCCGCCTGTGTCTATCTGACCGGAGGGCGCTTCGAGGCGACCGACGACGCCTACGTGCAGACGGCGCGCGTCGCCATCAGCGCCAACGTCGCCGGACGCGTGCTGGAGCTTGCGGTGCGCGACAACCAGGCCGTGCGCAAGGGCGAGGTGCTGTTTCGCATCGATGATGCGCCGTTCCGCATCGCCGTCGAGGAAGCAAGCGCGCAGCTCGCTTCGGCGCGGCTCCAGGTCGAGACGCTGAAGGCAAACTACCGGCAACGCCAGGCCGAGCTCGCGTCAGCGCAGGACACGCTGGCGTTCCAGCAGCGCGAATACGAGCGGCAGCAGCGCCTGCTCGCTTCAGGCATCGCGTCGCAGCTGCAGCTCGATCGTGCGCTGCATGCGCTCGACGGGGCGCGCACCCAGGTCGCGGGCGCGCAGCAGCAGATCGGCGCGGTAGCCGCCAGCCTGGGCGGCAACCCGGATATCGCACCGGAGCGGCATCCCATGGTGCAGCAGGCGCAGGCCCTGCTCGACAAGGCGAAGCTCAACCTGTCCTATACCGTCGTCGCGGCGCCCAGCGACGGCGTCGTCACGCGCGTCGAGCAGCTGCAGGTGGGCAGCTATATCAACGCATCGGCGCCGGTGTTCGCGTTGGTGTCGACCGGCGACATCTGGATCGAGGCGAATTTCAAGGAAGATCAGCTCACTCACATGCGCGTCGGCCAGGCGGTCAGCGTCGAGGTCGACAGCTATCCCGGCAAGACCTTCGAGGGCAGGGTGGCGAGCGTCAGTCCGGGCACCGGCTCGCAATTCTCGCTATTGCCTCCCGAGAATGCGACCGGAAACTGGGTGAAGGTGGTGCAAAGGCTGCCGGTGCGCGTCGAGCTCGCGACTCTCGATCCGTCGTTTCCGCTGCACGGCGGGCTGAGCGCGAACGTCAGCGTCGATACCCGCCACCAGCGGCATCTTTTCGGGTCGGCTGAAGCGAAGCCGGTCAGTACTTCCTCGAATCCGGCCGGCGCTTCCGCTGAAGCAAAGTGAACGCCGCTGCTGCCGCAGGAGCGGGGCCCACTGCGGCGCCGCAGCGGGTGCTCATCACGCTGTCGGTGATGCTGGCCTCGATCATGCAGGCGCTGGACAACACCATCGCCAACGTGGCGCTGCCGCGTATCCAGGGGTCGCTCTCGGCGACGCAGGATCAGATGGCCTGGGTGCTGACCTCGTACATCATCGCCACCGCCATCATGACGCCCCTGAGCGGCTGGCTGGCTGGACGGTTCGGGCGCAAGCGCGTGTTCCTGTTTTCGGTGGTGGGCTTCACCGTCGCCTCCGCCCTGTGCGGATTGGCGCAATCGCTGCCAGAGATCATCCTCGCCCGGCTGCTGCAGGGCCTGTGCGGGGCGGCGCTGATCCCGATGTCGCAGGCCGTGCTGCTCGATATCAATCCTCCGGCGCAGCATGCCAGGGCGATGGCGATCTGGGTGATGGGCGTCACCATCGGGCCCATCCTCGGTCCGGCGCTCGGCGGTTGGCTGACCGAGAACTACAACTGGCGCTGGGTGTTCTACATCAACGTCCCGTTCGGGATTCTTTCCTTCCTCGGCATTCTGGCGTTCATGCCGGAGACGCAGTTGCGCAAATCGCGCTTCGATTTCTTCGGCTTTGCCGCGTTGAGCCTGGCCGTGGGCTCGCTCCAGTTGATGCTCGACCGCGGCCAGCTCAAGGACTGGTTCAACTCCACCGAGATATGGATAGAGGCCGTGATTGCCGGAGTTTCGCTTTATCTCTTCATCGTGCACATGGTCACGACGACCAAGGCGCCGTTCGTGAGCCCGGCCCTGTTCAAGGACCGCAACTTCCTCACCGGCAACGTATTCATTTTCGTCGTCGGTGTCGTGCTGTTCGCGACGCTGGCGCTGCTGCCGCCCCTGCTGCAGGGCCTCATGAACTATTCGGTCGTCCTGACCGGGCTCGTTACCGCGCCGCGCGGCATCGGCACCCTGGTGGCCATGTTCATCGTCAGCCGGCTGATCGGGAAAGTCGACAGCCGGGTCATCATTGCCGCGGGTTTCGGCCTGACCGGGTTTTCGCTGTGGCAGATGACGGGCTTCTACCTGCAGATGGACAGCGCCGCAGTGGTGTGGTCGGGATTCGTCCAGGGTCTGGGTACCGGATGCGTGTTCGTGCCGCTCGCGGCGATCACCTTCGCCACGCTGTCGCCGAAGTTCCGCAACGAAGGGACGGCGGTGTTCAGCCTCATCCGCAATCTCGGCAGCAGCATCGGCATTTCGGTGGTGGAAACGCTTTTGACGCGCCACACGCAGATGATGCATTCGCGGCTCGCCGAACAGGTCACGCCTTACAGCGACTTCATGCACGCGCAGCCGCTGGGGGCCTTGTCGAGCGCCGCCGGGCTGGCCGCGCTCAACCGGGGCGTCAGCGAGCAGGCCGCGATGATCGCCTACAACAATGACTTCAAGATGATGATGCTGCTCTCTCTGTGCGCCATCCCGCTGGTCTTCCTGCTTCGCAGCCCACGCCAGGAAAAGGGCGCCGCGCCCGTGGCGGTCGAATGAACCGGGCGGGATTCGCAGGCACGCTGTCATGGGCTGCCGCCGCGGCGATGCTCGCCGGCTGCGCCGTCGGCCCCGACTTCAAGCGCCCCGATCCGCCGCACGCCGATCGCTACACGTCGCAGCCTTTGCGTGTCGAAGGAACATCAACCGGGGACGAGTCCGCGCAGCACGTGGTGCTCGGCGAACGGCTCAGCCGCGATTGGTGGCGACTGTTCCAGTCGGACGCGCTCGACGATGTCGTGAAACGCGCTTTGGCCGGCAATCGCACGCTCGTCGCCGCGGCGTCCACGCTCGCGCGGGCGCAGGAACTGGCTGCCGCGCGTGCAGGAGCCCAGTATCCCCAGGTCGGCCTCACCGCCGGCATCGGCAGGCAGAAATACGGCGCCGAATTTCTCGGCACCTTGCCCAAGCCGCCGCCGTTTACCTATTTCGCGATAGGAGCGACGGTCAGCTACGCGTTCGACTATACGGGGGGTATTGGACGCTCGGTCGAGCAGCAACGGGCGCTCGCCGACTATCAGCAACAACAGCTCGATGCAGCTTATCTCGCCGTCACCGGCAACGCCGTCATGCAGGCGCTGAAGATCGCTTCGTTGCGCGCGCAGATCGCGACCGTCGAGGCCATCCTGGACCAGGATCGCGAGAACCTGAAGCTGGTGCAGGTGGCGTTTTCCGCGGGATCGGTGTCGCGCCTGGATATCGTGACCGCCGACAGC
>DATHHS010000309.1:0-2347 GCA_035317085.1 Burkholderiales bacterium | reverse complement strand
GCGCGATTGATCAGGATGGTGTTGCAGAGCGGAATGTCGAGGCCGTTCTCGATGATGGTGGTCGCCACCAGGATGTCGGCTTCGTGATGCATGAACTTGAGCATCACTTTTTCCAGCTCGCCCTCGGACATTTGCCCGTGGCCGACAATGACGCGGGCGCGGGGCACCAGTTCCTGCAGCTTGGCGGCAATTTCCCAGATACTCTCGACTCGGTTGTGGACGAAATAGATCTGTCCCTGGCGATCCAGTTCCTGCTCGATGGCGGATTGAATTAGCTTTTCGTCCCAGCTGGCCACTACCGTTTGAATCGCGATGCGATCCTTGGGCGGCGTCTCGATCACGCTCATGTCGCGCAAGCCGACCATGGACATGTGTAGCGTGCGTGGAATGGGGGTCGCCGACATGGTTAGAACGTCCACCTCCTTGCGCATCTGCTTCAGGCGCTCCTTGTGGCGGACGCCGAAGCGCTGTTCTTCGTCGACGATCAGCAGGCCGAGGTCGGGCAGCTTGATGTCGGTCGAAAGAATGCGGTGAGTGCCAATCAAGATATCGACTTTCCCGGTTTCGACCTTTTGCAGAATCTCCTTCTGCTGTTTCGCCGTCCGGAAGCGGCTGATCATCTCTATTTTGACGGGGAAGGGCGCGAACCGTTGTTTAAATGTTTCGTAATGCTGAAAGGCCAGAACTGTGGTTGGGGCGAGGACCGCGACTTGCTTGCTGTCGCTGACGGCTTTGAAGGCCGCGCGCATGGAAATTTCTGTCTTGCCGTAGCCCACGTCGCCGCACAGAAGGCGATCCATGGGCTGCGAGGATTCCATGTCGCGTTTCACGTCGGCGATCGCGTACAGCTGGTCGTCAGTCTCGTTGTACTCGAAGGCGTCTTCGAATTCGCGCATCCACTCGCTGTCAGGAGCGAAGGCGTGGCCCTGAGCGGTTTTTCGCTGCGCGTAGAGCTTGAGGAGCTCGTCCGTCATGTCCTTCATGGCCTTACGGACGCGAGCCTTGGTTTTGCTCCAGGCCGCGGTCCCGAGATGATTGAGCTGCGGCTTGATGCCTTCGGCAGAGCGATATTTCTGGATCAGATCGAGGCGCGTGAGGGGTACGTACAGGCGAGCGCCTTCCGCATATTCGAGCAGCATGAATTCCGTTTTGCCGTCGCCTTGATTGATTTCTTTCAGGCCGAGATATTGGCCGATGCCGTGTTCGACGTGGACTACGTAGTCGCCCACGCCCAGATCGCGAAAGTCGGAGAGGAATGCGGAGACCTTCGATTTTTGGCGCTGCGGACGGGAGACCACGGATTCGGATTCGTCGAACAGATCGCGCGCGCCGAAGATTGCCAGGTTGGCTTCGGGCAGAATCAGGCCATCGGGAACGTAAGCTTTGGCGAGAGTGGCGGCGAGAATTTCGCCTGCGAAGTAGGCAGTTTCGTCCGCGTAACTTTCGCCGCCGCGGGTACGACTGCCCAGGCGGAACGAAATTGCGTACTCGGTGAAAACGTCGGCCAGCCGTTCCACCTCGCCGGTGTTCGGAACCGCGATCAGGACGCGCCGGTGGTCCGCGATCTGCTTTTTCACGCCCTCCAGCATGTGCGGAACTGAGCCATGGAAGCGCGGCGTGGGCTGGGAGTGGAAGGCAACGGCTGCGCTCTGGTCCGCACGCGCGACTTCGAGATGTTCGAAGTCCGCGCCGGGGAGGGTGGGCAGCTTTTGCCACCAGTCGGGGGGCGAGAGATACAAATCGGCGGGGCGCACCAGGTTGCCGACCCCGCTGCGTTCGTGGGCTTCTTCGACGCGCGACCATAAATGATCGAATTCCCGCCTGAGATTGTCGGGCTCATCGGCCATGACCGCGGCGCCCGGCAACAAGTCGAAGATGTCGTTCTCCGCGCCGGCGACCGGGGCGTAGAACTCCCATCCCGGAAATACCGTGACGCCGCCCGACCGCACTGCCTGCTCCACGACTTCGTGGGCGCCTGTAATTCGTTTGCCGGACAGGCGCGCATGGATTGCGCCGAGAACCTCTTCGCTGACCGGGGTCTCGGTGAGCGGCAGCAGCAGCGCCTCATCGACCGGGTTCGACGAGCGTTGCGTTGCCGGGTCGAATTTTCGGATGGACTCGACTTCATCGCCCAAAAACTCGACGCGCAGGGGGCGATCGGCCTCCGGGGGATACACATCCAGGATCCCGCCGCGTAAGGCGTATTCGCCGGGCATTTCGACCACATCGGCAGCCATGTAGCCGACGGTATTCAAATGCCCGACCAGTAATTCCGTATCAAAGGTTTCCCCCCGGCGCACTACCCGCGCGAGGCCGGCATAGTATTCCGCGGAACGCAGCCGGAGGG
>DATHHS010000308.1:0-12619 GCA_035317085.1 Burkholderiales bacterium | reverse complement strand
GCGAGGATCGCAGCCGCCGCACGCTCGACCGCCTGCTTGTCCGCGGTGTCGACGGCCTCGGCTTCCGCCTTGCCGCCCACTTGCTTGATCAATGCTTCCGTTTCCGCGAGAGCCGATGCGCGGCGACCCGAAACGACGACGATGGCGCCGCCCTTTGCGAGCTCGACCGCAGCCCCCTGCCCGATCCCGCTTCCTCCGCCCGTGACCCAGGCGATTTTTCCGGTCAATGAAGACATCGCGCGCTCGGGTGGGATCTCAGTCGTCGTCCTCGTCATGGATCACGACCGTTCCGGCGAGCTTGTCGTGCCAGCCCTGCTTGCGCTTGTCGAAGGCGATCCAGAGGAACCCGAGCATGAAGATGCAGGACGGAATGTACGCGAAGTACCTTCCGATCAGCTTGCCCGTCGAGGGCGCCCGGAGAGTCCCGGCATCGACGATCTTCGCCGAGAGCAGCATCTTTCCCGGTGTCGCACCCCGGAAATGCCAGAAGAGAATCGCCGCGAGCGCAGGCAATACGCCCTGCACGATGACGTCGAAGACGAGCGTGCGTCCCTCGTTGGCCAGACGTACGTACTCTGTCCCGTAGATCGCCAGCGCGATCGCCACGATCACCGTGAGGACGATCAGCGAGTCGATGAAGAAGGCAAGCAAGCGCTTCCAGAAACCTACGTACTGGGGCGTGCTCGGTGTCGCGTCGTCCGCCATGGGCAACTCTCCCGGGGGCATGTTAGCCCGAGCGTTGCGGCAGGCGCAACCGCGCGGGCCCGATCGGCCAGGCGCTGTGCTTCAGGGAAACTTCGAACCCGGCGAGCCGGCGTTCAGTTCGGGTAGCCGCTTGTGCCGGGGGAGGCGCCGGGAGTGACTTCCATCCACTGCGAAGGGCAAGTGGCGACATTGGGATAGTAGTCGCCGTAGTCCGGACAGTAATAGTAGGGACCCGCGCCCTGCTCGACGCCTTGCTCGACATAGGTCGGCGGTTGAGCATAAGCCGGCGCCGGATACGCCGCCGGTGGATAGTAGTAGGGGTAGGGATAGAAGAACGGCGCACCCACCACGACCGCACCGCCGATTATGACCGGACCCCGGCGAAAGGGAGGGCGGCCGACAAACACCGGGGGGCGGACACCCACGAAAGGCCGCCCACCGAAAGGCCGTCCGGCGAATGGCCGTCCGAAAGATCCTGCGTGAGCGCCGACGCCAATGGCGCCGCCGATGTGCACGCCCGATGCTGCATGTCCAAAGCCCCCGTGGCCTCCGCTGCCGCGCGCGAACACGGCGTCCGCGCCCGCGAGAAGAGCGAGTCCTAGCAGCAGCGCAATGGTTTTGTTCGTCCAGCTCACGTATTTTCCGAATCCCGGTTCATGTGAAAGCTCATGCCAAAGTCTAACGCCCCCCGAAGGGCGGCGTTGACCTTTTACACCTCGTTACACCCACCTCGCTCAGCACTCCACCGCACCGGCGCGGGGCGCGGGCCGTGCCACGAAGCCGAACCGGGGGGGCACCTCCGCGGCGCGAATCGAAGCGAGCGGTACGTTTTTGCCGTGCAGCATCGCTACGGTACGAGCGCCGTTCGCGACCTCTTCCAGCATCCGCTCGGCGGCCCGACCGTGCTCGTCGCTCAAGCCGTCGAGAACCGCGGCGAGATCGCGGTCGAGCAGCACTCCGATGCCGAGCTCCGTCTCGATGAGCAGCGCGCCGCCGTCGTCGAGGAACATTGCGCGGAGCGCCTGCGGCGCTGCGCCCGTGTGCACGACCAGCGATGTCCCCGCGTCGTCGAGCCGGTAGACCCACGGCGTGTAGTCGAGCGCGACGAACACCCGCTGAGGCCCGTTCTGGAAATACCAGCGGCCTTCGGCGTCGGCCGCGTAGTTTCTGCCGATGAACTCATGCACTGCGGGATTGGCGATGCGCTCGAAACGCCCTGCGACGGTTTTGATCATCCAGTTTCCGCGCCGATCGAGCCTGAGCCAGCCGTACACCGCCGGCGCGTCCGGCCACTTCAGCATCGAGCGCAATACGATCTCGTCCATGGTGCCCGCTTCTCCAGAGCGCGAGCGGCGAAACGGTTTCCGGCTTGCGACAGCGCCGGCAGATGCTACGAAGGCAAACGGTACGACATCACGCGGTAGGTCTTGTAGCGCTCGAATACTTCCTTGCAGCGGTGACCGGAGAAATATTTGTGGTTCGCCTTGTCCAGTTTTTTCCGCATCAGCCAGAGCGCGAGGCGCGCGAGCAGCGGGTAGCGGCCCTCCGCGTAGCGCCCGATGGCGAGCATCGCCGGCTTGATCCGGTTCGTGAGCAATTCGTCCACCAGCGCGATGTTGGGGCTGACGCGGCACGTGATGTCCTCGTCCTCGATCAGGACGAAAGGCGTTCGTTTCATCGAGGCGTAGAACTCGGACAGCGGATGGCCCCCGCCGAAGGTCCCGTCTCCGACCCCGCCGTCGCCCGAATTGCCAGTCTTGAAGAAATCCGCGACCAGGAGAAGTCCGCCGGGTTTCAGGATGGCCTGCAGGATCGGCAGGGAAACGGAAGGCGAGATGTACTGGAAGCTTTCGCTGAACAGCGCTACGTCGTAATACGCGGGGCATTGTTCGGTCGGAAAATCCTCGAAGCGGCATTCGTGGATGCGCGGCGCGGGACCGGAAAAACCGGCAAGCCTGCGGCGCACCGCTTCGCACAGGTTCTTCGCTGGAATAACGCCGTCGGCGCGATAACCGCGATCGAGCAACTGGCGCAGAAGGTGCCCGGTGCCGCAGCCGATGTCGAGGACGCGTACCTCGTGCCCGGGCCTCGGCAGCAAGGCAACCAGCATTTCGTTGTAGCGCTGCTGGGCGACGGCGAGGTTGCCGAGCGTGAGCTCCAGGTCGGCGTCCCAGAGCCCGTAGTGCAGGTCTTCCACGTCGAGGAGTTGCTGCGCCAGGACCAGGCCCAGCTCTCTGCTGTGCATCTTGGTTTCCATGGTTCCCTCGGATGGGCTCAGGCGGGGAGGCAGTCTAGCACCTAATGTGCGCAATGGAACACAACGGCCTCGGAATGCGACTGCGCCGTCAGTCAATCGCAAGCCTTCGACATCGAGGGGGAACGCCCTCGGATTTTCGGGCCTTACTTTTCGAGCGCCGACAGTTCCGCCTCGAGGCGGGATCTGAGCTGCGGCTCGGCGGCATCGTCGGTGTACGGCACCGAGGCGACGAATCGGCCGATCAATTCGATATAGTCTTCGCGCCCCAGCTTCTTTTCCGCGAAAGCACCGACGCGATCGAGCTCGCGGGCAAGTCTCGCCTGTTGCTCGTAGAGATGGTTGAACTGCGTGTCGCAGCGGGGAATCGGCGTGGGATAGCTGCGGATCTCCTCGGCGAGCAGAAGTCTTCTGCGATGCAGATCGTCCACCACCAATTCCCACAGCGACCTGAGCGCCGCGAGGCCTTCCTGTCGCTCGATTGCGAGCGGAGAACTGAGCGTTGACATGGTTTTCCTTCCGCGGGAATTCTACTCCCTCGCGGGCCCTACTCCCCCTTGATTCCGGCCGCCTTGATCAGCGGCCACCATTTCTCGACCTCGGCCTTGTGGAACGCAGCGAGAAATTCCGGCGTCTGCTGCTCGCGCGGCGGAATTTCCTGCCCGAGGGCCGCGAGGCGCTCGCGCACGTTAGGATCAGCGAGCGCCGCGACGATCGCCGCGTTCAGCTTCGCCACGATATCGCGCGGCGTTCCCTTCGGCGCCCAGATCCCGTACCAGATCGAAACGTAGAGTCCGGGCAGGCCTGCGTCGTCCACGGTCGGAATTTCCGGCGCCGCGGCGAGCCGCGTCTTCGCGGTCACCGCATAGGCGCGGATCTTTCCGCTGCGCACCTGCGGAAGGGAGTTGGAGGCCTGGTCGAACATCAACTCGATCCGCCCGCCGACCAGATCCTGCATCGCGGGGCCGGTGCCTCTATAGGGAATGAACTCGAACTGCGTCGCCGTCGCGTTCCGGAAATAGACGCCGCCCACGTGCGAGGCCGAGCCCGCGCCCGCGGTTCCCGCCGAAGCCTTGCCCGGATTCGCCTTCAGCCACGCGATCAATTCCTTCAGGTCCTGCGCCGGCACCGAAGGGTTCGCGACGACCATGAGCGGGTTGGAGGCGATCATCGCCAGCGGCTCGAGATCGCGCAGCAGGTCGTAGGGGAGCGCGTAGACCGCGCCGTTGACGACGTGCGTGCTCCAGTGGCCGATGCTCAGCGTGTAGCCGTCGGGCGCCGCGCGCGCGACGCGGCCCACGCCGATGGTGCCCGCCGCTCCGACGACGTCTTCGACCAGCACCGTCTGCGACAGCGTTCTTCCCATCGGCACGGCGACGATGCGCGCTATCGTATCGACCGGCCCGCCCGCGGCGAAGGGCACGACCAGGGTGATCGGCCGCGACGGATAGCCCTGTCCCGACGCAGCGGAAGCCATTCCCAAAAGGACCGCGAACGCGACGGGCAGGGTTTTCATACGAATCCTTCTAGCGGAAATGCCTGTCCAGAAAGCCGAAGAACACCGGATTGAACTCGGCCGGATTCTCCGCCCACGGATAGTGGCCCGAGCCGGAAACGACCGCAAACTCCGCGCCCTCGATCATGGCGGCCACGCGCTTCATTCCCGCGGGGTGTCCGGTCTGGTCCACTTCGCCGGCGACGAGCAGCGTCGGCACCGACACCGCGCGTATCGCCGACACCGCGTCTGCCTCGGGGTAGGCCTGCACCGCCTTCACCGCCGCCTGCACGGTTTTGGGCGGCGTGCGCGAAGCCACCCAGCGCACGAGCTCGACCTCGGGACCGTCCGATTTGGGTCCGAGCATCGAGTTCACCACCGCCAGTTGCGCGACCAGCGGATCGGTGCCCGGAGGCAAAGGCGCGCTGCGCTTGCGCACGAACTCCTCCTGCTCTTCCTTCGTGCGGTTGCCGAAATAGCCGATCGTCGCGGTGATCACGATGCCGTGCACGAGCTCCGGCACCTTGAGGCGGATGCGCGGCGTGATCTGCCCGCCCATGCTGTGGCCGAAGACCACGTTGCGCTCGCCCGCGGTCATGCGGATCAGCCGCGCGCCCGCTTCGGCGACGACGTCGAATGAAAACGGATCGGGCAGGGACGAGAGGCCGTATCCCGGAGCGTCCCAGGCGACGACGCGGTAGCCGCGAGCGACCAGACGCTCGGTTTGATAGCGCCAGTAATCTTTCGCGCCGTAGATCCCGTGCAGGAGGAAGACCGTCGTCCCGCCTTCGCCGGTGACCTGGTAGTCGGGCATTTTCATCGCCGTTCCATTTCGCTTTTCAATGCGGCAAGTCTTCGCGCCGCCGCATCAATCCCCGTAGACCCAATCCGGCACGCTTGCTTGACCCTCACGACATTGCGGGAAATTCAATAAAAGCCGTAGTTCACCGGCCCAGGTCAAAATGCCTTGAGAACCCGTTCGTCGAAATGACGTCGCAGCGCAGCCCCAAACTCGCGCTGCAGCCGCCTTGTCGTCGGACCTTGGCGGATCAATTCGGCAAAGCTGATCGATGTACCGGGTGTGTCCGCGTCCGCCACGACCCTGGCCCAAAGACGCGCACCGTTTTCAAGAGGTCGCACATAGAACAGGCAGCGTGTCGCACACTGCTCATCGGTTTCATATTCGTGAAAGCCCTGCCCCTTCGCCCATTGGGAAAAAAAGGTGGCTACCTCTTCATAGGGAGGACTCGCGACCCTCAGCACGTCCGCCGCAGGCGGCGAGGGGTTGTCACCCGATCCGACGCTCACGCCGGTCGTGGACATGCAGGCGTATCCCAGCAGCGGAAAGCACGCAACGAGCAGCCAGCCGCGAATTCCAGAGAATACAGATATGCTGCGTCTCATTTTTTGGCAAGGCCATTTCCGAGGAGATCGATTCTAACGATACAAGCTCTGCTTCGCGAGCCAATCTTGAATCAGATTGGCCATCTTCAGTAGATTGTTCCAGTCCATCAGGAGAAAGACCGTCGTCCTGCCTTCGCCGGTGACCTGGTAGTCGGGCGTTCTCATCGCCATTTCCCCCCCGCCTTTTCGCGCCTGATTATCCGTCATCGCCGATGCCGCAGCAGCAATAGTTCGCCGTTCGTTCCGGGGTTCAGGCTTCTTTCCTCACCCGGTTGGCGAGGACTCCGATCGCCTCGTTCGCAACCTCGACCAGGTCTCCATCTTTCAGCGCGGGCTCGGTCGTGCCGTCGCAGCCGAACCAGATGATATCGTCGGGATACAGCGTCACGTAGCGCGACATGCGCGAGAGGTAGCGCGCCACGCCGAAGATCATGCCGCGGGTGTTGTAGCTCGACACGGTGCGGCCGTTGACGCGCACCTCGATCACCTGGTTCATCGGGTCGATGCCCGAGACGATCTTCGGCCCCATGGGCTTGAAGGTGTCGGCGCTCTTCGCGCGCCACAGCGTGCGGTCGCTTTTCTGCCAGGAGCGCTCGCTGATGTCGTTGCCCAGCGTATAGCCGCGGACGCAGTTGAGGGCCTCTTCCTCAGAGACCTTCCTCGCTTGGCGCCCGATCACCGCGACGAGCTCGCCTTCGTATTCGACCGGCCCGGGCGAATCCGCCGGGATCACGATGTCGTGGCCGCTGCCGATGAGCGCGCTCGCCGCGCGGTAGCCGATGTCGGGTTGCGCAGGCACCTTGTAGCTCGCGCCGCGGCTGTTCGCCCACTCGATATGCGCCAGGTAGTTCAGCCCGGCCGCATAGAAATTGCGGGGGATGACCGGCGGGGAGAGCTTGTCCATGCTCATCTGGCATTACTATCCAAGCGACTATCTGAGCGCACCGTTCAGGTCTCCGATTCCGCGTTGAGGGGCGTCGGATCCTCCCTGGACTGGAGCGTCCCCGCGCAAACGACCCGGTTGCGTCCCGCCTTCTTGGCCGCATACAGAGCGTCGTCGGCGTGTTTCATCCAGGAATCCGGCGATTCGCCGGGTTGAAGTTCGCTGACCCCGATGCTCACGGTCACCTGCCGGCCGTCGACCAGAGGTGCTCCCGCGATGGAGGCGCGGAGTTGCTCCGCGACGACGGCGGCTGCGGCCTCCTCCGTGTCGGGCAACAGCAATATGAATTCCTCGCCGCCGATGCGAAAGAGCAGGTCGACCTTGCGCGCGCGCTTCCCGACCAGCGAAACGATCCCCTTCAGCACGCTGTCGCCCTTCGCATGGCCGAATCGATCGTTGATGAGCTTGAAGCGATCGACGTCGATCAGCATCAGCGAAGCCGGCGCCGAGTTGCGCCGTTTCCTTTCGACGGCGTCGCTCAGGTAGCGCTCCATGTGGCGCCGATTGAAGACGCCGGTCAGCGGATCCACGATCGCCTGTTCGAGTAGCCTGCGATGCAGGTCGACGATGATGCTCAGGACGATGTTGGCCAGGATGATGGTCAGCGTCAGCGTGACGAAAAATCGGATGGTGTACGCAAGATCGATGTAGCGATACACCAGCGCGCTGACGATCAGCAGAAGCAGGATGCTGCCTACACTGGCCATGCGTCGCGAAAGGGCGAAAGTGAACAGCAGCACCGTGGGATAGCACCACAGCGCGCCGAAAAACCCCTGGACCTTGAGCGAAATCGCCATGCCCGCCGCGATGGGGACGAGCAGCAGTATCAGCGGAATGGGCGGGGATCTCTTCAGGTATATGAAGAGAGCGTCGATGGCGAGAATGAGGAACGCGCACAGAATCCCCGCGCCCAACCCGGGGTTCCCCTGCACGAAGGCGTTGACGGAGAAAGGAAGGAGGCAAACCGCGGCCGCGCTCGCGAGACCGTACAGGATGCGCCCGCGGTAAGGGGCGAGCGGATCCTCTCCGGTTTCGACTGGGCTTGTGCTTTCCATCGCCTTCCCTCCCCGCCATGGTCGCCTACTCGTGCTGGTCGACCCGCCGTACGACCGCAAGGATACCGCAGCAAATAAAATCGGCCCTGAACCTATTTTTCCAGCGCAAGCTCTATCCCGACCATCAACTGATACCGGCTATAGTCGTAGATGTCCAGGTTCGATTGGTTCCGGTAGTAGCTGTAGTCGACGAAGGCACGCCATGGAGCGGTCAGTCGACGATTCGCGCGCAAGGCGAAACCGTAGCGGTCGTCTTTGCGCGTGACTTCGAAGCCCCCGTCGAGACGATCGGGATCGTCGTAGCGGCTGACGCGGTATTCGCCGCGCGCGTCGGTCTGCCAGACGCCGACGTTGGGCAGAGCGACCGTCGCGAACAGTGTATGCCGCGTCGGCGAGTAGCTGAAGAACTCGGACCCTTGTTGGAGATCCGCGCGATTGTTGAGCTCGAGTTGGTAGCCGATGCGCAGAAAGGCGCGCGCCAAAGCGAAGCCCGCCTCCGCGGTCAAGGTATGTTGCCATCCGTCGAGATACTCGAAGCCGCCGCCGCCATTGATGTGGCCGAGTTGATAGCGTCCGCGCAGATCGCCGCCGGCATCCAGGCGCCGGCGTGCCTGTACCTCGGCCGTCTCGGTCTGCGCGAAGCGGTCACCACCGAAGTAGGCCGTATCGAGATAGCCACCGACACTGGTCTGCAGGCGGCCCGAATCGATCTCGTAGCCCAGGCCGGCGCGCAATCCCATCACGTCGAATTGATGCAGATCCGTGTATTTCCGCAGGACCAGCCCTCCGTAAGCATAGGCACCGCGCGCGGCGTCCCCGGTCAGTCGGCGACTCGCGGCGGCGAGCGCCTCGGCGAAAAAATCGCCCTGATGGCTGACTTGGGCTGTTGCGGCGTCGGGCGACAGGGCTGCGTTGCTGTCGTAGCCGCCGGCCAGCGAGGCCACGGCATGGGTCCGCGACTGCAGCGGTGCACCGAGCCGCTCAAGGGCCGTGCCGGCGAGCGCTCGCAAGTTTCGGTCGGAGGACGTGCGCTGCGCGCGATCGAAGTACCGAATCGCATCCTGCTCGCGCCCCATGCGCTGCGCGACAAGGCCGAGGTTGTAGCTCGCCAGGGCGGCCCACTCCGGATCGCTCGCGAGCCCCTGGAACTCGCGCTCGGCCTCCGGGTAGCGCTCCAGCCGGTAATACGTAGCGCCCAGGTTGTAGTGCAGACCCGGGGTGTCCAGGCCCGCCTGCCGGGCATCGAGGAACCATTGAAGCGCCGAGGGATAGTCGCTCGCGCGAAATGCCCCAACACCCTGATCGGCGGCCTGCGCGCCGTTTGCGGCGGCGCCGGTGGTCTGCCCCGAAACGAAGCCCGGGAGCAACAGGACGAAGACAAGGCAGGAAATCCGAAGGTCGCTTCTCCCGGCTTGCCTTCGACGACGGATGAACGCGCGCACCCGCCGGAGTTTACTCCGGCGGGGAGCGTAACTGGTGTGACGAGTGCGGCTGCGCTACGGGCGCTTGGATTGCGGCGGCAGGTTCGGAGCGTGGTCCCGCGCTCGTGCCGCCTCGGATACCCCTTGCCCAAAATCGCGGCCGAGGTCCCCTTGCATTTCACGAGCGCTGTTGGCGGTCCCGAGCCCGAAGGCCGAGGCATCTCGCGCGCGGGAAGACGCGGTCGGCGGCAGCGCGAGGGGCAGCTTGATCTCGCTGGTGGCGGCGCCTGCGGATGCGTTGGCCGGCACGACGTCCATCGTCACCTCGAGGTCGCGCTGCTGGGCCCAGGCCGGGCTCGACAGCGCGAAGCCGAGAATCGTAAATATCACGTATCGCGTGAATCTTTTCATGACACCTCCTGCTTCTGCTGGACTGCACATTCCGCGCACCCGGTGGGCTACATGCCCCTGTCCGCGCTAGCGACTTCAATCTTCAGCCGGAACGTCTTGGTGCTCCCGCCGTGCGACAGGTTCGCCACCAGTTCGTCCTTCGCCTTTCCGTGCACGATCAACGGGAGCTGCATCAGGTTTCCGCCTTCGCGCAAATCCGTCTGCCAGGAAAGCCTGCGCTGACCGTCGTAGCCGACAAGCTCGACATTCTCGGGCAGCGCGAGACTCACGGTAGCGGCTCGCAGCGGCTTCGCGCTGTTGAACATCAGGCGCACGGTCTCGGGCCGGTCGATCGCCAGAGTCACCGTCTGCACCGGCTCCGGCCGCGTGGCGAGGAACACTCCCAAGGCCACGCCCAGCACCAGGCTCGCCGCGAGCGCCATGCCGAGCACGGGGCGCCATCTGGGGTGCGCTGCGCCGACCACCGGACGGGTCGCGCGCGACAAGGCTTGGTCGATGAAGCCCGGGTGCGGTGCGGGCGGGGAAAGCTTGCGCACGGCCTCCTGCATCGCCAGCGCGTGCGTATGCAGACGGCGGCAGTCCGGGCAATGCCCCATGTGTTCCTGAACCGCCTTCTGCCGACGGGCATCGAACCGCCCGTCGAGGAAGTCGTCCAGTTGCAGTGCGAAGTCGTGGCATTCCATTTGTGGGCTCCTACCCCTTAACACGCTCGCTGCCGGAAAAAGGTTCCATCGGCAACAGAGCCCGCAACCGCTGGCGGGCCCGGTGCAGGCGCGATTTGAGGGTGCCAAGCGGCGTCTCCAGCAGCTTCTCGAGCTCTTCCAGGCTGTACCCCTCGACGTCGTGCATGGTGACGACCGCGCGCTGCTCGGGATTGAGCCGGTCCAGGGCGCGCAGGATGCGTTCGCGCGACCCGCTGCGTTCGGCGTGCTCTTCCGGGCCGTCTTTCATCGAAGGCAAGGCATCCAGCGGATTGTCGTCGCCTTCGGCGTCGGTCACGAGCTCCACCACCGGCGAGCGGGCCCGTTGGCGGACGGAGTCGACGTACTGGTGGTAGAGCACGCGGGCGAGCCAAGGGCGGAGCTGCTCGATCTCGAGCAGTTCCCCGGTGCGGGGGAAAAGCTTGATCAATACGTCCTGCACGAGGTCTTCCGCGTCGGCTACGCTGCCTGTGAATCGCCAGGCCAGCCGATAGAGGTACTCGACTTGCGGGCGCAACAAATCCTCGAAATTCAACTCAGGCGGCCGGGCGCGGCGGTACTCGGACGCGGCGGACGAGCCTCGGCGGTACGGCAAAACGGGCGGCATAGCCTAATGTACACGTCCGCGCGGCCGAAAAGGTTCCCCCAGCGGCCTGCTTGCGCAATTCGTACTTCGGACCTATCGGGAACCCGCGCTTCGCGGAACGCTGCAGGGCATCCCGGGCTGCTGGTTCGACGCGCTGCCCGCCCGCATGACCTTGTAGTTGACCAGGCGCGAAGGCACGCCGGAGGCGTTGAAGGCCTCGACCAGGAGCACGCCGTTCGGAGGCGAGCCCGCGATGAATTCGAACGTCGCCTCCAGCGTGGCGACGTTGAACACGGGCCCGCCCTTCTGCGCGTCGAAGTCGAAGTAGCTCAGCTGCGAGCTGTTGGCGTTCGGATCGAACGGCGATCCCGGATTGGCGAAGGTGCCGAATATGGCATCCCCCTGCGTGGGCGAGCCCGGCGGCGGAGTGGCCTTGGATAGAGCGTTCAACACGCGCAGGCTGTTGTTCCCCTGGTTGCTCACGTCGAGCCGCGCGACGCCGCCCGGATCGGAGCCGATCACCCGCACCAGGAACGGCGACGCGACGAAGATGCACTTGTTCGCGTCCTGACTGAGGGCGGTGACCAGCGGAATCTCGTCGGAGGCGGAATTGTGCGACGCATTCTGGTACCAGATGGTGAAGTACAGCGTGGGCGGCGTCGTTTCGTTGAGCTTGGGCGTGAGCGGACAGCCGGTCAAAGCTAGCGAAAGCGCCAATACCAGAAGTCTAAGGTTCATCCCCTGCTCCCGTCAGCGAACCAGCCCCTGCTTCGCCAGCCACTCCTGGATGAGCGCCGCGACCTGCAGGTTGTTTTTGTCCATCATCAGCATGTGCGAGTTGCCGCGCATGCCGGCGTTCGGCAGGTCCACCACGTCGACCTTGCCGCCGGCCTTCGTGATCTCGCCGACGAACTCGATGTCGTTTTTCCTGATCTGCGGCCAGCGCGAGTCGAGCGCGATGTTGTCGCCGAACACGACGAGCGTCGGGATGTCCTTCAGCGCCGCGGCCTGCTTCGGGTCGCCGATGCCGGCGGGCTCCACTGCGACCAGCGCCTTCACCTTGTCAGGACGCGCCTGCGCCACCTTGAAGCCGAACTGCCCCGCCTGCGAGTGAAAGAGAATCACGCAGGGGCAGACCTTGTCCACCAGCGCGATGTAGGCGCGGATGATCGCGTCGTCGGTGGTCGTCCAGCGCGGCACGGCCTGCTTCACGAAATTAT
Organism: Burkholderiales bacterium; assembly: GCA_035317085.1. Taxonomy (GTDB): domain Bacteria; phylum Pseudomonadota; class Gammaproteobacteria; order Burkholderiales; family SG8-39; genus VBDM01. The sequence goes on along the minus strand of DATHHS010000308.1, from coordinate 424 downwards.
CGTAGGCCTCGACCGGGAACTGAACGTTCGGCATCAACTTGCGCTGCGCCGGATCAGTGCTCCAGGAACCGACGCTCTGCCCGATGCGGAAGCGCTCCCACGGATTCGCCTTCGCGAGAAACACCGGATCGCCCTTGAAAATGTCCGGGCTCATCGCCCAGCCCGCGCGCCCGCGCTCCACCGCGTCCGAGTTGTACGTGTCCCAGCCCTGCTTGATAAAGTAATTCATCCAGCCCTCGCGCCCGTCGGGCGTCGTCTCGTACGTCACCCCCGTAAGGCCCCCGCCGTGCCACATCAGGAGCGGCACCGCCCCGCGGCGATTCGCCGGCAGAAAATACTGCACGTACATCGCCTCCACCGAATACGTCCCGTTGAGGTCGACCTTCGCCGGCACCCCGCCCGGCGTGAACACCACCTCCTTCAC
>DATHHS010000307.1:0-6245 GCA_035317085.1 Burkholderiales bacterium | reverse complement strand
GCTTGGCTATCCGTACGTGGACGAAAGCAGCAATCCGGCCTACCGGTTGTTTCTGGGCTGATCGGTGATTGCCGAATCCGTGGTGCGGGCTTCGCTCGAGCCGGGTTAGGGAAGCTCTGAATAAGAACCGGTTTCAAAATGACTGGGTAGCCTCAATTGCTGGTCGTTCACCCTTCGACAAGCTCAGGGCGAACGGTCTTTTTGAAACCGGTTCTAAGTCATCCCCGCGGAAGCGGGGATCCAGCAAGTCGTTCAGATTCCTGGATTCCCGCTTTCGCGGGAATGACGAAACGGGGGTTGTTCAGAGGTTCTCTAGGTCTTCGGCTCCTCTCCGAAGTATCCGGGCGCCATTTCTCCGGCGTAGCACGGCGGCGAGGAAAAAGCCTGCGGGTTGTCGAGAAACTTGAGCCCTTGCGGCTCGCGACGGTACACGCCGCGCTCGGTGACCACAAAATCCATGGGAATGTCATAGGGCTGCGGACGTATCGTTTTGATGAACGCCTGCTCGTACCCAACGCCGATGACCCGCGGGCGCCTGGCGAGCGCCGCCAGCGTACGGTCGAAGAAACCGCCGCCGTAACCCAGACGGTACCCGTCTCCATCCCATCCGACCACGGGCAGAAGCACGTGATCGAGGCTGACTTCGGGCGAGCCGACAGGATACGGGATGCCGAGCGGCCCTTCGGCCAGTTCCACCCCGGGTTTCCATTCGCGAAAGATCAGCGGGGTTTTCGGCGCCACGACCACCGGCAGCGCGGTGGTCGCTCCGCGCCGTCGCAGGCTGGCTGCCAGATGGCGAACGTCGTATTCGTTCCTGTAAGGCCAACAAAAAGCGAGGATGCCGTGCACCAGATCCGGGAACGCGCGTTCTATATGATGGTCGATCCGCACGCGCAGATCGGCAAGCGCCTCTTCCGAGAGGGCGCTGCGCTGTCCCAGCAGTCTCGTGCGTTCGCTTTTGCGCCAGGCGGAAAGCTCGAAAGGCATGCTACAGATCTCAAGAATCGCTCGGAAGTCCTTCATCCGTAGCGATAAAGTGCTATGGTAGTCTACTTTGCGAGAGGCGGTAATTTGAATAGAGCATTGCTCCGGGCCGCAACGGCCGTCCTGTTCGCTGCGCCCGCCCTGGGCTACGCGGCGACGCTCGATCCGCAGGACGCGGCATTCGTTGCCGCACGCAGCGCCTTCGACGCGAATCACCGGACCCAGCTCGCAACGCTCGCTCCGAAACTCAAAAACCATCTGCTCGAGCCCTATGTCGAGTACTGGCAGCTTTTTCTCAAGCTTCCCGGGGCATCCGCCGAGGAAGTTCGCGATTTCCTCGCCCGATATACGGGCACCGTGCTCGCAGAGCAACTGCGTAACGATTGGCTCAAGGTGCTCGGCAGGAGCGGCCGGTGGGAGTTGTTCCAGGCGGAGTATCCGGCGCTCTCGGGCGACGATCCCGAAGTGACGTGCTACGCGCTGCTCGGGCGCTGGAAGCGCGAGGACGCATCCGCGCTGCGTGATTTCCAGGCCTTCTGGAATGCGCCGCGGGAGCTTCCAGAAGGCTGTATGGCTCTCGCCCGGGCGATGCACAAGGCCGACCAGCTCGGCGCGCGCGAAGTCTGGGCGCGGTTTCGCGTGCTGGTCGATGCGGAGCTGGTGGGCGCGGCCAGGCGCGTCATGGAGTTTCTGCCGCGCGGCGAGGCGATCGACGCGAAACGGTACGGCGCGATGATTCGTGCGCCGATCAAGTTCTTGAGGAAACCCCAGGTCGATCTCGCGAAGGTCGCTGATCGGGAATTACTCATCGCCGCGCTCACCTTGGCCGCGGACGATGACCCGCGGGCCGTGGCGGGACTTTGGAGAGCAGGCTTGAACGAGGAATTCTCCGTCGACGACCGGCGCTACGTCTGGCTGATGCTCGCGATGAACGGCGCGCGCCGCCACGTGCCCGAGGCTCTCGACTGGTTCGGCGAGGCGGGTACGCTCACCGACGAGCAGCTCGCGTGGCGGGCGCGGATCGCGATGAGGATAGAGAAGTGGTCCGAGGTGAGAAGCTCGATCGATCGCATGTCCGCTCTCGCGAAGAGCGATCCGGTCTGGATTTACTGGTACGGCCGGGCCGAGCGAGGGCTCGGCAACCCGCTCGAAGCCGAAGGCTATTTCGAGCGAATCGCGGGGGAGTACAGTTTTTACGGGCGCCTTGCCGCCGAGGAACTGGGCGTGAGTCTGCGGATTCCGCCGCGGGCCCCCCTGCCTACCGGGGAAGAGATCGCCGAAGTCGCGGCGATCCCCGGCCTGAAGCGCGCGCTCGACCTCTATCGCCTCGACATGCGGACTGAGGCGACGAAAGAGTGGCTGTGGACGATTCGCGGCATGGACGACCGGCGGCTGCTCGCGGCGGCGGAACTCGCGCGCCGCAACGAAGCCTGGGATCGCGCCATCGGCACCGCGGACAGAACTGTGCTCGCGCACAATTTCTCCGTGCGGTACCTGGCGCCCTATCGGGAAGTGCTCGCGGAAAGCGCGCGTTCGCGCGATCTGGAGGAGCCCTGGGTTCTGGGCGTGATACGCCAGGAAAGCCGGTTCATCACGGGCTCGAAATCCTCCGCCGGCGCGTCCGGCCTGATGCAGGTCATGCGCCCGACGGCGAAATGGGTCGCGCAGCGGATGCGCATGAAGAACTTTTCCTGGGCAAGAGTGCACGAGCCGGGTTTCAATTCGGTGCTGGGGACGTATTACCTCAAGCACGTGCTCAATCAATTCGACGGGAATCCCGTGCTCGCTGCGGCCGCCTATAACGCCGGGCCCTCGCGCGCGAGCCTGTGGCGCGGCACCGTTCCGGTCGAGGGCGCGATCTTCGCCGAGACGATTCCTTTCCTCGAGACGCGCGACTACGTCAAGAAGGTGATGACGAACACCGTCTATTACGCTGCCGTCCTCGGTACCGAGCCCATGTCGCTGAAGACGCGCCTGGGCGTGGTCTTGCCGCGCCGATCGGCTGGAGACATCGCGGCCGTGCGGAACGAATCCGCCGTCGAATAAGCTTTTCCCCGGGAGCAGGCGGGCTGCGGACTGCCTGCTCGAGGTGCTTCGCGGTTAAACTACGCGTCGGCAACCCCCAATCAATCTTATGAGCCGGATTCTGGTCATCGGCGGCAGCGGCTTCATCGGCCGGCATCTTGTGCGCCAGTTCGTCGAAAACGAGCACGTCGTCATCGTGCCCACGCGCCGGCGCGAGCGTGCCAAGCACCTGATCCTGTTGCCGACCGTGGATGTGGTCGAGGCCGACGTGCACGATCCGGAGACGCTCGCGAAGCTGACAAGCGGCTGCGACGCGGTGGTGAACCTGGTCGGTATCCTGTACGGTCGCCGCGGCCATCCCTACGGCCCGGAATTCGCCCGCGCCCACGTCGAACTCCCGAAGAAAATAGTCGAAGCGTGCAAAAAGACCCGCGTGCCCCGCCTCCTGCACATGAGCGCCTTGCACGCGCACGTGGAGGGACCCAGCCAATACCTGCGCTCGAAAGGCGAGGGCGAATCCTGGGTGCTTGCGGCGCAGGAGGAACTGGCGGTGACGGTGTTCCGGCCTTCCGTGGTATTCGGACCCGAGGATCAGTTCCTCAATGTTTTCGCCAGGCTTCAGCGCTGGCTGCCGTTTCTGTTCCTGCCCAGTCCGGAAGCGCGGTTCCAGCCCGTGTACGTGGAGGACGTGGCGCGTTGTTTCGTGGCGAGCCTCGCGGATCGTGACAGCGCCGGCAAGCGCTACGATCTGTGCGGGCCGCACGTGTACACCCTGCGCGAACTCGCGAAGTACGCCGGAAGTGCAAGCGGCTACCCGCGACCCGTCATCGGCCTGTCCAACCGCATTTCCCACCTGGTCGCCTGGGCCATGGAATGGAAGCCGGGCAAGAAAGTCATGTCGCGCGACAACTACTATTCCATGAAGGTCGACAGCATTTCGAAGAGCGAATTTCCGTTCGGCATCCAGCCCACGCCGCTCGATGCGGTGGCGCCGGTCTATCTCCGTGGCGTCTATCCCCGCTCGCGCTACAGCTGGTTCCGCTACAAGGCGGGCCGCTAGGACTGCACCGCGATCATGGCGGCTCGAATCCTGGTCATCGGCAACAGAAACTACTCGTCCTGGTCGCTGCGGCCGTGGTTGTTTTTGAAGCAGAACGGAATTGCCTTCGAAGAAGTGCGCGTTTCCCTGTACCAAACGGACTCGAAGAAGCAATTGCTGCGGTACTCGCCATCCGGGAAGGTGCCCGTGCTGATCGAAGGAGAGATGCGCGTTTGGGATTCGCTTGCGATCCTCGAATACCTCGCGGAAGCACATCCGCGCACCGGGGGCTGGCCTGCTGACTCGGTCGCGCGGGCTACCGCGCGGTCCGTGTGCGCCGAGATGCACTCGGGCTTTCCAGCGTTGCGCCAGAACCTGTCGATGAACGTGCGCAAGCTTTTCGCGCCGCGTACCTGGCCCCCGGAAGTCAACGAAGATATCGAACGGATCCAATCGCTCTGGCAAAGCTGCCGCGAGCGCCACGAGGCGGACGGGCCCTTCCTTTTCGGCCGTTTTTCCGTGGCCGATGCAATGTACGCGCCGGTGGTGTGGCGGTTCGTCGGCTACTCGGTGCCGCTCACGCCGGGCGCGCGCGCCTACTGCGACACCATGCTCGCTTTGCGACCGATGCAGGAATGGCAGGCGGCCGCTAGGGCCGAGGCCGAGACCCTGCCGCAATTCGAGATGGCGCCCTGAGAGAGGCAAGTTCCCGTGAAGACCTACGCTGTGGGCGGAGCGGTGCGTGATGAGCTCCTGGGTCTTCAGGTGGCCGATCGCGATTACGTGGTGGTCGGGAGCACGCCCGAAGAGATGGTGCGCTTGGGCTACAAGCCGGTGGGCAAGGATTTCCCGGTGTTCCTGCACCCGGCGACCCACGAAGAGCACGCGCTTGCGCGCACCGAACGCAAGGTTGCGCGGGGCTACAAGGGATTCCAGATCCACGCCGCGCCCGACGTCACGCTCGAGCAGGACCTCGAACGCCGCGACCTGACCATCAACGCCATGGCCCGCGACGAAGCCGGGCAACTCGTCGATCCCTTCGGCGGCGCGGCCGATCTCGAGCGAGGCCTGCTTCGGCACGTGAGCCCCGCGTTTGTCGAGGATCCGGTGAGGATCCTGCGCGTCGCGCGCTTTGCCGCGCGCTTCGGTTTTGCCGTGGCACCGGAAACGATGGTGTTGATGCGCGCCATGGTTTCAAACGGCGAGGCGGACGCTCTCGTGCCCGAGCGCGTGTGGCAGGAGTTTTCCCGGGGTCTGATGGAGGGCGATCCGGCTCTCATGTTTCCCGTGCTCGCGGCAGCGGGGCTCCTCGAGAAGCTGCTCCCCGAGTTGAAACTCGCTTTCGAAGAGGGCCGGCCGGCGAACGACTCTGCGCGCGTTGTCGTTCGCTCGCTCGAGTGCGCCGCAGCCGAGCGGCTCGGTCTTGCGCCGCGTTTCGCGCTGATCGCGTCCCGCACGGATTCCGCGGAGGCGACGCGAGCCGTGAGCGAACGCCTCAAGGCACCTGGCGAATGTCGCGATCTGGCTCTCCTCGCTCAGCGGCACGCCGGGACTGTGCGGCGCGCGGCTGCCCTCCGCCCGCTAGAGCTGCTCGGGCTGCTCGAGAGCTGCGACGCTTTTCGCAGACCCGAACGCCTCGAAGGAGTGCTCGCAGTGTCCGAGTGCCTCGAGCGCGGCGCGCAGGCTTGGACACAAAAACCGTACACGCCGCGCACGATATTGCGGCGCGCGCTCGCCGCGGCCACCCGGGTCAACGCATCCGAAATCGCCGCGAACAGCGCCAAAGGGGACATCCCTGAAAAACTGCACCGCGCCCGGGTAGCCGCGATCGGGCGTTCATCTATTGATCTTTACCCAAATTCATGACATGAGACAGCTTTGGTCCCGCCATTCCCGCGAAAGCGGGAATCCAGGGTCGTGCGACGACAGCCACTGGGTCCCCGCTTCCGCGGGGACGACGAAGATACGTCATACGATTGCGTAATTCTCAATAGATGGATCTCCAACCAGAAACCGCGATGGTGTGGCGCGACCTGAGACGCAATCTCCTCGCCGGCGCGCGCCTCGCGCTCTTCATGCCGGTGCGCCCGCTGGACTTCCGCATCTCGATTGGTCAGTACGTCGCGCTGGTGCTGACGAGCTTCGGGTTCTGGCTTGCCGCGGGCGTGCTGCAAGCGGGTTTTCCGGGCACGATCGA
>DATHHS010000306.1:0-5419 GCA_035317085.1 Burkholderiales bacterium | reverse complement strand
GATCGGTCCCGTGCCGCACTACGAGGGGCCGCTCGATCTGCTCGCCGGTCCGGAGCGCATCGAATCCGGCTGGTGGGACGGCGACGACGTCGCCCGCGACTACTTCGTTGCCCGTACCCCAGGCGAATCGCTCGTATGGATCTACCGCGATTGGCGCGGCGAAGGCGGATGGTACCTGCACGGCGTTTTCGCCTGAAGCCGTGCACTCCCCTCTCCCCGCCTATGCCGAGCTGCACTGCCTTTCCAATTTCACTTTTCTTCGCGGCGCTTCGCATCCGGAAGAACTGGTGAAGCGTGCCGCGGCGCTTCCCTACCGGGCGCTTGCAATCACCGACGAGTGTTCGCTTGCCGGAGTCGTACGGGCGCATGTCGCGGCGAAAGAGGTCGGCCTGCCCCTGATCATCGGCTCGGAGATACGGCTGGACGACGGGCCGAAGCTGGTGATCCTCGCCACCGGCCGCGAGAGCTACGGCAATTTGTCCGAGCTCATCACTCGCGGACGGCGCCGGAGCAAAAAAGGCAGCTATTCGCTCGACTGGTCTGATCTGGACAACGGACTGCCTGGCTGTCTTGCGTTGCTCACTTTCCCTCACCCCCGCCCTCTCCCAAAGGGAGAGGGCGAAAAGCATGCGCGCTCGGTGGCCGAGCGCTTTCCCGGCCGCGCCTGGATCGCCGCGGAATTGCTGCAGGGGCCGGACGACCGCGCGCGCCTTGCCGAATTGCGCGAGCTGGGCAAGGCCTGCGGTCTACCCCTGGTGGCAGCGGGCGACGTGCACATGCACGTGCGCTCGCGCAGGCGCCTGCAGGACACGCTGACGGCCATCCGCCTGCGCAAGACCGTGCAGGCCTGCGGCCACGCGCTCTACCCCAACGCCGAGCGGCATCTGCGATTGCTTTTGCGCCTGGCGCGGATCTATCCGCCGGAGCTGCTTTCGGAAACCGTTCGCATCTCCGAGCTCTGCAGGTTTTCCCTGGATGATCTGCGTTACGAATATCCCGAAGAGCTCGTCCTCGATGGCGAAACGCCCTCGAGCTGGCTGCGCAAGCTGACCGAGAAGGGATTGCGGTGGCGCTTTCCGAACGGCGTTTCGGATGAGACACGCAAGCTGATCGAGCACGAGCTCGCGCTCATCGCGAAGCTCAAATACGAGCCTTTCTTTCTTACCGTCCACGACATCGTCGGGTTCGCACGCAAGAAAGAAATCCTGTGCCAGGGGCGCGGCTCGGCGGCGAACTCCGCCGTCTGCTATGCGCTGGGCATCACCGAGATCGATCCCGCGCGCTCGAATGGACTGTTCGGGCGCTTCGTTTCGGAGGAGCGCCACGAGCCGCCCGATATCGACGTCGACTTCGAGCACGACCGGCGCGAGGAGGTCATCCAGTACGTTTATGACAAATACGGCCGCGATCGCGCCGCGATCGCGGCGACCGTCATCAGCTACCGGCCGAAGAGCGCGTTGCGCGACGTCGGCAAGGCGCTCGGGCTCGAGCTGGATCAGGTCGACCGGCTGGCGAAAAACCTCGCCTGGTGGGACGACCGCAGCTCGCTCTCCCAACGCATGCGCGAGGTGGGGCTGGCTCCGCACAGTCCGGTAGTCCAGCGGACGATAGAGCTTGCGGTCGCCCTCCTCGGCTTTCCGCGGCATTTGTCCCAGCATGTCGGCGGCTTCGTCATCTCCCGCGGACCGCTCGAGCGCCTGGTGCCGATCGAGAACGCGGCGATGGAAGGCCGCAGCGTCATCGAGTGGGACAAGGACGACCTCGACGCGCTCGGGCTGCTGAAAGTGGATGTACTCGCGCTCGGCATGCTGTCCGCCATCCGGCGCGCGCTCGATCTGATCGGCGCGGGGCTTGGGAAGACTTTTACCGTGGCCGACATTCCCGCCGAAGACCCGAAGGTGTACGAGATGATCCAGCACGCCGACACCATCGGCGTGTTCCAGATCGAGTCGCGGGCGCAGATGAGCATGCTGCCGCGGCTGAAGCCGAAGAACTTCTACGACCTCGTGATCGAGATCGCGATCGTGCGTCCGGGGCCGATCCAGGGCGACATGGTGCATCCCTATCTGCGGCGGCGGGACGGCATCGAACCGGTGGAGTACCCGAGCGACGCGGTGAAATCGGTGCTGGAGCGCACGCTCGGCGTGCCGATTTTTCAGGAGCAGGTGATGCAGCTCGCCATGGTCGCGGCCGGTTTTACTCCCGGAAAAGCCGACCAGCTGCGCCGCTCCATGGCTTCCTGGCGGCGCAACGGCGACATCGAGCGCTTTCGCGAGCCGCTGATCGACGGAATGCGCGAACGCGGCTACACCCGGGAATTCGCCGAACGCATCTACAGCCAGATTCTCGGATTCGGCGAATACGGTTTTCCGGAATCGCACTCGGCGAGCTTTGCGCTGATCGCCTACAGCTCGGCCTGGATCAAGCGCTATCACCCCGCGGCGTTTCTCGCCGCGCTCTTGAACAGCCAGCCGATGGGTTTCTACACGCCCTCGCAGCTTGTGCAGGATGCGCGCCGCCACGGCGTCGAAGTGAGGGCTGTGGATGCAAACGCGAGCGAATGGGATTGCACTCTGGAGCCCGGGCCCGAGGGGAAAACCGCAGTCCGCCTGGGCCTGCGTCTGGTGCAGGGCCTGTCGCAAGCGGGTGTCGAACGCATGGTCGCGGCGCGGCGGATTCGACCGTTCGACGGCGTCGAAGCTCTTGCGCATCGCGCGAAGCTGAACCAGCACGACCTGAAGTGCCTGGCCGCCTCCGGGGCGTTCGAAGCGCTCTCGGGCCATCGCCGCAGCGCCTACTGGCAGGTCGCCGGAATCGAAACCGGCGCGCATATCCTGCGCGAGGCGCCGGTGGCGGAAACCCGGCCCGTTCTCTCGGCGCCGACCGAAGGAGAAAATCTCGTCGCCGATTACGCGAGTACCGGCCTCACCCTGGGACGCCATCCCCTCGCGTTGTTGCGCCCGCGCCTTGCGCGCATGCGCTTCGCCACCGCCGATGAACTAAAATTGTTGCCCGGCGGCAGCCCGGCCCGGGCGGCGGGCATCGTCACCGGCCGCCAGCGCCCGGGCACCGCTTCCGGAACGGTGTTCGTGACGCTCGAAGACGAGACCGGCTATGTCAACGTCATCGTCTGGCCGCATCTCATCGAGCGCCAGCGGCGCGAACTGCTCGGCGCGCGCCTGATGGGCGTCGAAGGAGTACTTGAACGCGAAGGCGAAGTGATGCATCTTATAGCCAGGCGGCTGAGCGACCACAGCGCCCTTCTGGGGAGACTCGCCACGTCCTCACGGGATTTTCACTGAAATGTACGCGGACACGCTCAAATTGATCGTCACCGGCGACCGGCGGCACCCTTCGCCGCGCCTGCCCGAGCGCCTGGACGGCCTGTTTCGCTCGCTCGGCGATGCGAGCAGCCGGCGCGCGGAACGCATCGAGGACGAGATCTGGAGGCTGTGGATGGAATACCGGGACTCCGCGGCCGCCTTCGACCTGGAGCGGGCGACACGCGCTCTCACCGCGCTCGATTTTCCGGCGGCCGAGCGCATCCTCGCAAGGCTCGTCTCCGCTCATCCCGATTTTTCCGAAGCCTGGAACAAGCGCGCCACGCTCTACTACATGCAAAGCCGCAACGACGAAAGCGTGGCCAACATCCACCGCACGCTGGAGATCGAGCCGCGCCACTACGGCGCGATCTGCGGCTTCGCGCAAATCTGCCTCTCGCTCGGCGATACCGACAGTGCGCTGTTCGCATTCGACGCGGCGCTGCGCGTCAATCCTCACCTGGGAGATGTGCGCCAGGCCGTCGGCAAGCTGCTCCGCGCCCGCCGGGGCACCGCGCTTCATTGAATACCGGGTCGAATACCGCGCGGCGGTGAATCAGTTCGCGCGATACATGTAATCGCGCGTGAGGGGCAGCGGATTCAGCTTTGCGCCTTCCTTGCGGGCAAGCACCTGGTAGATGTTCATCCACTCGTGCTCGAAGCCGTGCGCGCAACCGGCCAGATAGATCTGCCAGATGCGGTAGCGCTTCTCTCCGGCCACGGCGATCGCCTGCTCCCGATTCCGTTCCAGGCGACTGGCCCATTCCAGGCAGGTGGCGGCGTAGTGACGGCGCAGCGATTCGACGTCGGCGACCTCGAACCCCGCACCGGCCATCTCCCGGAGCACGAGCGAAACGTGCGGGAGCTCGCCGTGCGGGAACACGTAACGGTTGATGAATTCCCCCGCGCCCAGCCCCACCCAGCTGTTGTCGGGGTCGCTCGCCGTGATGCCGTGATTCATGACCAGGCCGCCTTCGGCCAGCAGCGCGCGCATTTTTGCAAAATAAGCCGCGAGATGCCGCAAGCCCACATGCTCGAACATGCCCACGCTCGCGATCTTGTCGAATGCCCCCTCGCCCGGGATTTCGCGGTAGTCCTGCAGGCGCACCTCGCAGCGGTCCTCGAGCCCCTCTTCCCGGATCCGCTTCGAGGCGAATTCGTACTGGTTGCGGCTGAGCGTGACGCCGGTCGCCCGGGCACCGTATTTCTTGGCGGCGCGCAGAATCAGGGCGCCCCAGCCGCAGCCGATGTCCAGAAACCGCTCGCCGGGCTGGAGCATGAGCTTGTCGAGGATGTGATCGAGTTTCTGCTCCTGCGCCGCGTCCAGGGATTCGGTCCCGCTGCGGTAGTAGGCGCACGAGTACACCATGTTTCTATCGAGCCACAGGGAATAGAAGTCGTTGGAGACGTCGTAGTGGTACTCGATGGATTCGCGATCCCGCTGCTTGCTGTGCCGCCAGAAGCGCCTCAGCCCCTTACTCCGGGAGGTGGCGCTTCGCGCAAGGCCTTCCGCCACCCTGAATATCTCGAGGATCGGCCCTTCGACCCGGAGATGGCCTTCAACGTAGGCCTGCCCCAGTTTCATCAGGTCCGGCGGAATCAGGAAACGCAGCGCCGACGGGCTCGGTATGGCGATTTTCACCTTCGGGTGGCTTGCCAGATCGAAGGCGCGGCCGTTCCACAGCTCGAGGCGCAGTGGAATGTTTGCGGACTGCGTGAGCTTCGCGATCAGCCGTTCGAGGCGACGTTCGAGAAACATGTGATTTTGCCCGGATCGATCGGCATCATAGCATTGCAGGCGGGCGACCTGCTCCCATCCCAGCGCGAGCCCTGGGGCGTTCGCGTTGCGGTTGCTGAAGTCGTGTTGTGGGTTACTGAAGTCGCGTTGTGCGTTATTGTAGGCATGTCGTGATCCACACGAGTACGCCATGACGACCGGTCCCTTGCGCTTCATCGCGGTCGCGTTCGCCGCCTTGCTCTCCGCCGCTTCGTTCGCGCAGTACCCCGCGCGACCGATCAGGCTGATCGTGCCCATTCCGCCCGGCGGAGCCCCCGATATTTCCGCGAGAGTCCTTGGACAGAGACTCTCCGAACTGGTC
>DATHHS010000305.1:0-6293 GCA_035317085.1 Burkholderiales bacterium | reverse complement strand
ACCCGGCATTCCACTTTGCCGCGCCTCACGCGAGCCTGGATCAGCTCGCGCAGCGTGGGTTCCACCGCGCGCAGCTCATCGGGCAGACGGAATTGCACGTCGAGAAAGCGACCGTTCACGCTCTTGACTTCCGCCGCGAGCGACCCCACCGGCAGCTCCCGAGTTGCCGCCGCATAGCCGGTCATGCTGTGGATCATGGGTCGGGGGCGGTGACGCCGTATAATGCCGGCGGCAATTTTGAAAACGCCGCTATGATAACGGTTACAAACGTCGCACCGCTACCCCCTTAATGCCACAGCAGGCCAATCAGCCGCTGCCCGACGGCTACCAGCTCGAAAACTACCGCATTGCGGGCGTTCTCTCCAGCGGCGGCTTTTCCATCGTCTACCTTGCCTACGACGAAAACGACCAACCGGTCGCGATCAAGGAATACCTTCCAAGTCAGCTCGCCTTGCGAAAAGAGGGCGATGCGCTCCCGTCGATTGCCGAGGAAAACGTCGCGACGTTTCGCTACGGCATGCGGTGCTTCTTCGAGGAAGGCCGATCGCTCGCCCGATTGTCGCATCCGAACGTCGTGCGGGTGTTGAATTTCTTTCGCGCCAACGAAACTGTGTACATGGTGATGCGCTACGAGCGCGGGCGGACGTTGCAGGAACATATTCAGTTGCACCGCGGCACCATCAAGGAAAAATTCATCCGAAACGTATTCTCGCAGCTCCTGAACGGGCTGCGGGAGGTTCATTCGAACAAACTCCTTCATCTGGACATCAAGCCCGCCAACATCTATATCCGCAACGACGGTACGCCCGTGCTGATCGACTTCGGGGCGGCTCGCCAGACGCTTGCCGAAGAGGGGCAGAAGCTGCTGAGTCCCATGTATACGCCCGGCTTCGCTCCGCCCGAGCAATACAAGAACCGCGAACTGCTCGGTCCGTGGAGCGATTGCTATGCCATAGGCGCAAGCATGTTTGCCTGCCTAGCCAGCGCGGCGCCGCAGGCGGCCGATGACCGCCTGGAGAAGGACCGCTATATCTCCGCGACGAAGGTCTGGAAAGGCAAGTATTCCCGGCAGCTGCTCGAAACGATCGACTGGTGCCTGGAGCTCGATCACTTGAAACGACCCCAAAGCGTGTACGCCCTCCAAAAAGTGCTGCTGCAGGAAAAGGAGCCCGAAGTACACCGCAGGAAATCGCTCATGCAGAACCTTCGCGGGGCGTGGCTGAAACGGCGCAAACAATGAGATTCTCGATATTTCAGGAAAGCCGCAAAGGAGGGCGCGAAACGAACCAGGATCGCACGGGCTATGCCTACACACGTGACGCCTTGCTGATGGTGATCGCCGACGGCATGGGCGGGCACTTGCACGGGGAGGTGGCCTCGCAGATCGCCGTTCAACTCATCACCGAGGCGTTCCAGCGCGAAGCGAAGCCCAAGCTGCCCGATCCGTTCGCCTTCCTTCAAAAAGGCATTACCGATGCGCATTTCGCGCTCGGTGACTACGCCAAGGCGCGCCACCTGACCGAATCGCCCCGCACGACTTGCGTCGCCTGCATCGTGCAGGATGCGACCGCCTGCTGGGCGCACGTAGGCGATTCGCGTCTGTACCACATCCGGGACGGCCGGATCCAGGTGCGGACACGGGATCACTCCCGGGTGCAGATGCTGGTCGATCAGGGCCGTATCCGGGAAGAGGCGGTCGCCGCGCATCCGGATCGTAACAAGATCTTCAACTGCGTCGGTGCGCACGCACTTCCGCAGGTGGAAATGTCGAAGGCGACGCCGCTGCGCGAGGACGACTCCTTGATTCTGTGCACCGACGGCTGGTGGGGTCCGCTGACGGAGAAACTCATCACCGGGTCGTTGTTGAAGAATGATCTCCTGAAAGCGGTTCCCGGGCTGATGGATCTCGCGGAGCTCCGGGGAGGCGCGGATTGCGACAACATCTCGGTCGTGGCGATGACCTGGGCGGAAACGCATCCGGGCTCGCCCGCAGGCGAGGTGTCCACGCAGACCCTCGAGCTGGACGGGGTCAGCACGCAGCTCGAGGACTTCAGTAAGGCGGATAATAGCGATCTCACCGACGATGAGATCGAGCACGCCATCGAGGAGATTCGCGCCGCGATCCGCAAACATATGCCGCAGAAGCCCCGATGAGGCCTTCCAAACGCAAGCCCGACGAATTGCGTTCCATCGCCATCGCTCGTCATTTCACGCGGCATGCTGAAGGCTCGGTGCTGATGGGATTTGGGGATACGCGCGTGATCTGCACGGCGAGCATCGAGGAAGGCGTACCGGGCTTTCTGAAGGGCCGCGGCCAGGGCTGGGTCACCGCCGAATACGGTATGCTGCCGCGCTCGACTCACACCCGCACGGATCGCGAGGCGGCGCGTGGGAAACAATCCGGGCGCACGCAGGAGATACAGCGCCTGATCGGCCGCTCCCTGCGCGCGGTGATCGATCTTGCGAAGCTCGGCGAGCGCACCGTGAAACTGGACTGCGACGTGATCCAGGCCGACGGGGGGACGCGCACCGCGAGCATCACCGGAGCGTTTGTCGCCCTGCACGATGCGGTGGGGATCTTGCTCCAGCGTGGCGTCCTTTCTGCATCGCCGATCCACGATTTCGTCGCCGCGGTGTCGGTGGGTTTGTACGAGGGCGTACCCGTGCTCGATCTGGACTACGCGGAGGATTCGAGCTGCGATACCGATATGAACGTGGTGATGACGGGTGCGGGCGGTTTCGTCGAGATCCAGGGCACGGCCGAGGGCGAGCCTTTTTCCGTGGCGCAGATGGATGCGCTGGTCGCGCTGGCGAAACGGGGGATCGTCGAGCTCATCGCCAGGCAGAAGGCGGCGCTCGGAGTCTCCTGATTTCCCCTTCTCCCATGAGGAGGGACGTCACGCCTCGCAGGTTAAAATACATGCGTGAAAAAACTTGTGCTTGCCTCCTCCAATCCCGGAAAATTGCGGGAGTTCGAGGCTATGCTCGCGCCCTTGGGCATGGAGATCGTCCCGCAGGCGAGCCTCGGCGTGGCCGATGCCGAGGAACCCTTCGGCACCTTTATCGAGAACGCGCTCGCCAAAGCGCGCCACGCAAGCCGCCGCACCCAGCTTCCCGCGCTCGCCGACGATTCCGGAATTTGCGTCGGGGCGTTGGGCGGAGAACCCGGTGTGCATTCGGCGCGATTCGCGCTGGACTCACCGCAGGTTTCGGGGCGCAAGGCCCAGGACGCGCTCAACAACGAGAAGTTGATCGCCTTGCTTGCAGAGAAGGATGACCGCCGCGCGCACTACTACTGCGTCATCGTGCTGACGCGTCACGCCGAGGATCCTGAACCGGTGATTGCCGAAGGCAGCTGGGCGGGCGAGATCGTGAAGGATCCGCGCGGCGCCAGCGGCTTCGGCTACGATCCGCATTTCTTCCTGCAGGATCTGGGCAAAACCGCCGCGGAGCTCGGTCCGGAGCAGAAAAATCTCGTCAGCCACCGCGGCAAGGCGCTGCGGCGCTTGCTCGCGAAACTGAGGGAAGGCGTCTGACCATGAGCGTCGCCGTCGCGCCTTCTCCTTCCGGCGTGCGTCTTGCGCAGCTTCCGCCGCTGGCGCTCTACGTGCACATCCCCTGGTGCGTGAAGAAGTGTCCCTATTGCGATTTCAATTCCCACCAGGCCAAGGGTGATGTTCCGGAGCGGGCCTACGTCGACGCGCTCGTGTCCGACCTCGAGTTCTCACTGCCCGACGTTTGGGGGCGCCGCGTTCAGAGCGTGTTTTTCGGCGGCGGCACGCCGAGCCTTTTCTCCGCCGAGACGATCGAGGCGCTGATTTCGGCATTCCGCGCACGGCTGACGCTCGCGGCCGACTGCGAGATCACGCTGGAGGCGAATCCCGGGACATTTGAAGCGGAAAAATTCCGCGGCTACCGCGATGCCGGCGTGAATCGCCTCTCGATCGGGATTCAAAGCTTCAACGCGAGGCACCTCAAGGCGCTCGGCCGCATCCATGACGACAGCGAAGCCCGGCGCGCGATCGAGATCGCACGAAGCTATTTCGAGAATATCAATCTCGACCTCATGTACGCCTTGCCCCAGCAAACGCCGGAGGAAGCCCACGCCGACGCCAGGACGGCTGTGGCAGCCGCCGCGACGCACCTGTCGTTCTACCACCTGACCCTCGAGCCGAACACGTACTTTCACCGGCATCCGCCCTCGCTGCCCGACGAGGACGCGGCCGCAGCCATGCAGGACGCCATCGCGGAGGCACTGGCCGGGGACGGCTATATCCACTACGAAACTTCCGCTTGGGCGAAACCTGGCCGTGAGTGCCGCCACAATCTCAACTACTGGCGTTTCGGCGACTATCTGGGTATCGGCGCCGGTGCCCACGGCAAGGTGAGTTTTCGCGACCGCATTGAACGGACGGCGCGCTGGAAGCAGCCCAGGGAATATCTCGAACGCGTCGCCGAGGGCCGTCCGATACAGGAGAACCGCGAGGTCGAACGCGCCGATCTGGTGTTCGAGTTCATGATGAATGCCTTGCGCCTGACCGAGGGTTTTCCGGTCGGCTCATTCGTCGAGCGTACGGGCCTTCAGATCGCAGCTGCGGAAAAGCCGCTGCGGGAAGCCGAGGCGCGCGGACTCATTCTCCGCGATCACGAACGCATCCGGCCGACCCAGTTGGGGCAACAGTTCCTGAACGATCTGCTCGCGTTGTTCCTGCCCGAATCCGGGAAATCGAAATCGTGAAACCGGTGTTGAAGAAAGTCGGCGCGCTCGTTTTCGACGTGTTCGGCACCGTCGTCGACTGGCGTTCGAGTTTGATCGCCGAAGGCCGGAAGCTCGGCCGCAAGAAGCGCCTGCGCGTGGACTGGGCGGCCTTTGCCGATGCCTGGCGGGCCGGTTATGCGCCGGCGATGGACCGTGTGCGTCGCGGGGATTTGCCGTGGACTACGATCGACGTACTGCACCGGATGATCCTGGACGAGCTGCTGGCGAGGTTCGGGATATCGAATCTTTCGGAAGAGGAAAAGGACGGATTCAACCTGGCCTGGCACCGGCTGAAGCCCTGGCCGGACGCGGTCAGGGGATTGACGCGGCTGAAAAAGAAATTTGTGATTGCCACGCTCTCGAACGGGAATGTGGCGCTGCTCACTCACATGGCCAAGCGGGCGGGCCTGCCCTGGGATTGCATTTTTTCAGGCGAACTGTTTCATCATTACAAACCCGACCGCGAAGTCTATCTGGGCGCGGCGCGGCTGCTCGGTTTGCAAGCGCACGAACTGATGATGGTAGCCGCGCACAAGAACGATCTCGACGCCGCAGCTGCGGCGGGGCTACGCACGGCCTTCGTGCAGCGGCCGCTTGAATTCGGCGATCCGGCGAAGAAAGACGTCAAACCCGAAATACGCTTCGATCTCAACGTCAGGGACTTCGGCGATCTCGCCCAAAAGCTCGGCGCCTAGCGAAGCTCTTAACGACCCCTGATCCCGTCATTCCCGCGAAAGCGGGAATCCAGGAATTTCAGCCACTGGATGTCCGCTTGGCCGTTCCTCGAAACTCGCCTGCGCTCGTTTTCGCGGGCATGACGTTAATCAGAGCTTCTCAACGTTTGCGGAACACCAGGTCCCACACGCGGTGCCCGAGTTTGACGCCTCGGCGCTCGAATTTCGTTTCGGGCCGAGAGGCGGGCCGTTGCGCGAAGTCCGTTGTCGTGTTTTCCAGCGCGGGCTCGGCGGACAGCACTTGCAGCATCTGCTGCGCGTAGTCTTCCCAGTCGGTGGCGGCGTGCAGATACGCGCCTGACTTCATCCTCGTAGCGAGTAGTGTTACGAACGTCGGCTGGATCAGACGGCGCTTGTGGTGGCGCTTTTTCGGCCAGGGATCTGGAAAAAAAAGATGCACGCCCTCGAGCGCGGCGGCTGCGATCATCTGTTGCAATACTTCGACCGCATCGTGCTGGATGACACGCACGTTTTTCAGATTCAGTTCGGCGACCTGCTTCAGGAGGCTGCCAACACCCGGAGTGTGCACCTCGATGCCGAGATAGTCGTTTTCGGGGTGCGCCTGCGCGATCGCCGCGGTGGTTTCGCCCATGCCGAATCCGATTTCGAGAATCTTCGGTGCGGAGCGGCCGAACAGTCGATCGAGATCGAGGGGCGCCGGCACAAAGGGCATGCCGTAGACGGGAAGCAGCTCTTCGCAGGCACGCCGTTGCGCGTTGGTGACGCGCCCCTGGCGCAGGACGAAGCTTCTGATCTGGCGCCGTTGTTCCTGCAAGAAAGCGGGTCTACGCGGCCTTCGG
>DATHHS010000304.1:0-16949 GCA_035317085.1 Burkholderiales bacterium | reverse complement strand
ACGCGATCTCGGCGCAAAAGATGTCGGACGCAACGCTCCAGTCCGCCCAGGCGAATCTGCATCAGGCCGAGCTCAACCTCTCTTATACGCTCGTGACCGCGCCGGTCTCCGGGGTCGCCGGGCGTATCGCCCGCTCCGAGGGCAGTCTGGTGACGGCGGGACAGGACAGCAGCCTGCTCACGACGATCAACCAGGTGGATCCGATCTGGGTCCGATTCAGCCTTTCGGAATCGGATCTCGCGAAGCTTCCGGACAAGAGGCTCGATCGCATCAAGTCCGCGGAGGTGCGCCTCGCCCTCCCGGACGGCTCGGCCTATCCGCTGAAGGGCCGGCTCAATTTCGCGGCGACCCAGATCGATCCCAGGCTCGCCACGCAGGAGTTGCGTGCCGAATTCGGTAACCCGCGCGTGCGGCTGCTTCCCGGCGAGTTCGTCCGGGTCCGGCTAGCGGCGGGTGAGCGCGACAACGTGTTCCTCGTGCCCCAGACTGCAGTCATCCAGACCGAGAAAACGTTTCTGGTGTTCACGCTCGACAAGGAAAACAAGGCCGAGTCCCGTCCGGTCCAGGTGGGCGACTGGGTCGGCGCCGACTGGATGATCCTGGGCGGACTCAATCCCGGCGACCGGGTCATTCTCGACAATTTGCTCAAGGTTCGGCCGGGCGCCGCGGTGAGTCCGCAATCCCCCGCCGAAGCCAGGCCCGCAGCGGCTCCGGCCGCAAAGTAAGCAACGTCAGGCGCCATGTCGCGTTTCTTCATCGAGCGGCCGATCTTCTCAGCGGTCATCTCGATCATCATCACGCTCGCCGGTCTGGTCGCATGGAAGGTGTTGCCGATCGCGCAATACCCGGAGATCGCGCCGCCCACAGTGACCATCACCGCCGCGCTTCCCGGCGCGAGCGCCGAGACACTCTCGCGCACCGTCGCAGCGCCGATCGAGGAGCAGCTCTCAGGAGTCGAGGGCCTGCTCTACTTCCAGTCCACCTCCTCCTCGACCGGCACGCTGACAATCACTTGCACTTTCGAGGTGGGGACCGACGTCAACAACGCCACCATCCAGGTGAACAACCGCGTGCAGATCGCGCTGCCGCGGCTGCCCGACGACGTCAAGCGCACCGGCGTGGTGGTGCAGAAGCGCTCGGTCGACATTCTGCTGTTCGTCGCGGTGACTTCGACCGATCCGCGCTTCGACACGCTCTACCTTTCGAATTTCATGACGATCAACGCGCTCGACGTCCTGAAGCGCGTTCCGGGCGTGGCCGACGCCACCATCTTCGGCGCGCGCGACTACTCGATGCGTATCTGGATGCGGCCGGACAAGATGGCGCAGCTCGGCGTCACCGCCACCGACGTCGCCAACGCCATACGCGCGCAGAACAACCAGTACGCGGCCGGCAAGATCGGGCAGGATCCCGCCCCGGACGACCAGGCCCTGATCTATACCGTGACCGCGCAAGGGCGGCTGATCCAGCCGGAGGAGTTCGGCAACATCGTCCTGCGCTCGAGCGGTTCAGGCGGCGTGCTGCGCGTGAAGGACATCGCGCGCATCGAGCTGGGCGCGATCAACTACGACTCCTACACCACCGTGGACGGCAGGCCGACTATCGGCACTGCGGTCTACCTTCAATCGGGCGCCAACGCCCTGAATGTCGCGAACTCGGTGCGCAACACCATGGACGAGATCGCCAAGGGCTTCCCCGCGGGCGTCAGCTACATCATCCCCTTCGACACCACGCGCTTCGTGCAGGCCTCGATCAAGGAGGTGATCCACACCCTCTTCATCGCGGCGCTCCTCGTGCTCGCGGTGGTGTTCATCTTCCTGCAGAGCTGGCGCGCTACCCTCATTCCCTTCATCGCCGTGCCGATCTCCCTCGTAGGCGCGTTCGCCGGCCTGTACGTGTTCGGGTTTTCGATCAACACGCTGACCTTGTTCGCGATCGTGCTCGCCACGGGCATCGTCGTGGACGACGCCATCGTCGTGCTGGAAAACGTCGAGCGTCTCATGGCCGAGAAGGGCCTCTCACCCAAGGAAGCCGCGATCGAGTCCATGCGCGAAGTGACCGGCGCCATCATCGCGATCGAGCTGGTGCTGTGCTCGGTGTTCGTCCCGGTGGCCTTCCTCGGCGGCCTCGCAGGCCGGCTCTATCAGCAGTTCGCCGTGACCGTCACCACCGCGGTGGTTATCTCCGGCGTGGTGGCGCTGACGCTCACGCCCGCTCTGTGCGCGCTGCTACTGAAGCCCTCTCACGGGGAATCGCGGATTTTCAGGCCGTTCAACCAGGGTTTCGCGTGGCTCGTGTCCCTGTATACGAACGGCGTGCGCTGGATCGCCGGCCACTCCCTGATCGCCCTCGCGGCCTTTGCGCTCGTCATTGCCTGCACCGCAGGGCTGCTCAGGCTCGTTCCCGGCAGTCTGGTACCGGCGGAAGACCAGGGCTATCTGTTCGGGGCCGTCGTCCTGCCCGACGGGGCAACGCTCTCGCGCACCGGCAAGGTCGGCGCGGCGATGCAGAAGACTCTCACGAAGCACCCGGCGGTCGAGCACGTCTTCATGATCAACGGCTTCGACCTGATCGGCGGCGGCAACAAGACCAGCTCGGCGACGCTCTTCATCACGCTGAAACCCTGGGACGAGCGCACCGCGACCGCCGAGGACATCGTCAAGTTCGTCGGGGCCCGCGGCGCGGCGGCGAGCGAAGGACTCGTCTTCGCATTCAACCCGGTGCCGATCCGGGGTCTGGGCACCGCGGGAGGCATGGAGATGTTCGTGCAGAGCCGCGCCAACGCCGACGCGAAAAAGCTCGCCGAAACGGTGCAGCAGTTTCTCGGCGAGCTGAAGAAGCAGCCCGATCTTACGGCCACCAACAGCTTTTTCCGCGCCAGCGTGCCGCAACTCTTCGTCGAAGTGGATCGCGAGAAGGCGCTGTCGCTCGGCGTTCCGGTCAGCGACATCTTCGACGCGCTGCAGAGCACGATGGGGGCGCTCTACGTCAACGACTTCAACAAGTTCGGCCGAACTTACCGCGTCCAGATCCAGGCCGAGCAGCAGTTCCGTGCGCGCCCGGAGGATCTCGGCAACGCCTACGTGCGCTCGGCCACCAGCGGGGAGATGCTGCCGCTGAAGAGCCTGCTCCGGATCCAGCCCATCGTCGGTCCCGACCAGATCGACCGCTTCAACGGTTTCGTCGCGGCGAAAGTTCTGGCGGCCACCGTTCCAGGCGTCAGCTCCGGACAGGGCATCGCAGCCGTCGAGCAGGTCGCGCGCGACGCCCTGCCCGACGGCTATTTCCTGGAGTGGCTGGGCCAGGCTTTCCAGGAAAAACGCACCGGCAAGGCCGCGATCATTGCGTTCTCCTTCGCGCTGGTGATGGTGTTCCTGATCCTGTCGGCCAATTACGAGCGCTGGTCGCTGCCCGCGGCGGTGCTGCTCTCAGTGCCGTTCGCGCTGCTCGGTGCCCTCGTCGCGGTGGTGGTCCGGGGCATGAGCAACGATATCTACTTCCAGATCGGCCTGGTGACGCTGATCGGGCTCGCCGCGAAAAACGCGATTCTCATCATCGAGTTCGCGGCGCAGAACGCCGCGAAGGGTATGTCCCCGTTCGACGCCGCGATCGCCGCCGCGCGCCAGCGCTTCCGGCCGATCGTGATGACTTCGCTTGCTTTCGTGCTGGGCGTGCTGCCCCTGGCGATCGCCACCGGCGCGGGTGCCGCCGCACGCCGCTCTATGGGCACCGGCGTGGAGGGCGGCATGCTCGCAGCCACCTTCATCGCGACGCTGTTCGTGCCCTTGTTTTTCATCCTCCTCACGAGCCGCAAGGCGCGGCAGACGAAGAAGGCGGCGCAAGCCGGAGAGAGCAGCGCGTGAGCCTGCGCGTTTGCGTTCTTGCCGGCGTGTGCCTGCTCGGCGGCTGCACGCTCGGGCCCGATTACGAGCGGCCCGCGATGGATCTTCCCAAGGCCTACACCGAGCCCGACGTCGGGACCACGGCTCCCGTGCCTTCGGAATGGTGGAAGCTCTACGGCGACACTACGCTCAATGAGCTTGTCGCTGCGGCACTGGAGCGCAACGCCGACATCCGGCTCGCGGTGGCGCGCATCGAGGAGGCCGACGCAAACTTGCGCGCTGCCAACGCGGCCTTCCTGCCCGAGATCGATCTGGGGGGAAACGCGAACCGCACGCGCTCCAGCACCACCACGGCCCTGCCTCTCCCCTCCGGAATTCCGGCGGTGCGTAACGACGTGCGCCTCGCGCTCTCCACTTCATTCGAGCTCGATTTCTGGGGGCGCCTGCGCCGCAGCGCTGAAGCGGTACGCGCACAGTTGCTCGCCACGCGCTACGCCGGGGACATCGTCGCCCTTACGCTCGAAGGCCTCACCGCGCAGTCGTATTTCGCGCTGCGCTCGCTCGACGCGCAACTCATCGTCACCCGCGAAACTCTGGCCACCCGCGAGGACGCGCTTGCCTATGTGCGCGCACGCGCGAAAGGCGGCGTCGCCTCGGAGCTGGAAGTCGCCCAGGCCGAGGGCGCGCGGGCGGACATCGCGACTCAGCTGAAGGATCTCCAGCGGCAGCGCGCGCTTGTCGAGCACCAGCTCGCCACTCTCGCCGGCCGGCTCGACCTCGCCGTTGCGACCGGAGATCTGCGAACGCTGCCGATGCCACCCCTCCCCCCTGCCGGCCTGCCTTCCGCGCTGCTCGAGCGCCGCCCGGACATCCAGCAGGCCGAACAACAACTCGTCTCGGCCAATGCGCAGATCGGCGTCGCCAAGGCTGCGATGTTTCCGACCCTCTCCCTCACCGGATTCGCCGGCGGAGAAAGCGCAAGGCTCTCGACCCTTCTCAACGACCGAGGCTCGGGGATCTGGTCGATCGGCTTCGGGCTGAACCTGCCCATATTCGATGCCGGGCGCTACCGCGCGCTCACCGACGCCGCGATCGCGCGCCAGCATCAGGCCGTGGCCGGCTATCAGAAGGCGGTGGAAACCGGATTTCGCGAGGTCGCCGACGCGCTCGTCACGGTGCGCCTGACCTCTTCGTCGGAGGAGGATTACCAGATGAGCGTTGACGCCGCGCGCAGGGCCCTGCGCCTTTCGCGCATGCGCTACGAAGCCGGCTATTCACCGTTTCTGGAAGTGCTGGATGCGCAACGCACGGCCAACACCAGCGAACTCGCGGCGCTGCGCAACCGGCAGTCCCTGCTCTCGGCGACCGTGGATTTGATGAAGGCGCTCGGCGGAGGGTGGTCGGCGGACCGGGCGGGCATGAAACCCTGAAAGGTTTCATGACAGCAGTCAGGACGAAATCTCTTCCACCCCGCGATTGGCAAGCTCATCGGCCC
This sequence comes from Burkholderiales bacterium, assembly GCA_035317085.1. Classification (GTDB taxonomy): domain Bacteria; phylum Pseudomonadota; class Gammaproteobacteria; order Burkholderiales; family SG8-39; genus VBDM01. The sequence continues at coordinate 11,612 of DATHHS010000304.1, read as the reverse complement.
GCTCGTTCTCCGGATGTCCCGCGTGGCCCTTCACCCAGTACCAAGCGATGCGGTGCGCCCCGGCGAGACGATCGAGCTCCTGCCACAGATCGACGTTCTTGACCGGCTTCTTGTCGGCGGTACGCCAGCCGCGGCGCTTCCAGTCGGGCAGCCATTCGCTGATGCCCTTCTGCACGTACTGCGAATCGGTGTAGACCTCGATCTGGCACGGGCGCTTCAAGGCTTCCAGCGCACGGATGACCGCGGTGAGTTCCATGCGATTGTTGGTCGTCTGCGGCTCGCCGCCGAACAACTCCTTTTCCTCGTCGCCCATTTGCAGAATGGCGCCCCAGCCCCCCGGTCCGGGATTGCCCTTGCAGGCGCCGTCGGTGTAAATGCGCACCACCTCAGCGCTGCTCGCGCTTTTCGACATGCAATCCGTTCTCCCTCTGCGTCACCGGGGCCAGGGTCTTCTTGGCGGCGCGCTTGTCGCGCCACTCGGGCCTCACCAGCCTCATGCCCACGTTGCGCTTGATCGCGCGAACGACGTAGACGCCGCCGCAGATCGGCCACCAGCGCTCGCCCGCCTTCTCCATGAAGCGGAAGCGCTCGAGCCAGCGTCCTTGCGAGAATGGCGGGGCGTAGCAGCCGAAGCGCCCGCCCGTCAGCTCGAAACCGAGCAAGGCCAGCCAGTCCTTGAGCCGCAGCAATCCGATGAATCTTCCGCACCCGGGATATTCCCGCCGCTCCCAGCCGAGAGCACGCGCTGTGCCCCACAGCGACAGCGGGTTGAATCCGGAAATGACGATGCTGCCCTCGGGCATCAGCACGCGCTCGGCCTCCCGAAGGATCGCGTGAGGGCGCGCGCTGAATTCGAGCACGTGCGGCAAGGCCAGCAAGTCGATGCTTTGCGAGGCAAGCGGCAGTTGCACCGGCTCGGAGCGCAGGCCGCAGCCGTTTTCGAATCCGGCGCGGATCTTGAGGGGGATGCGCGATTCGCGCAGGAAGTCCAGCCCGGGCAATCCGATCTGCACGGCGTTGTATCCGAACACGTCCTCGACCGCCGAGTCGAATTGCCCCCGCTCCCACCCGAGCACGTAATAGCCCTTGGGGGTCTCGAACCAATCCGCTAGCATTGGGTTTTGTGCGCCTTGTAACACGATGAGCTTGAGTTCCAGTGAGTGGGGGCCGGCGCAGACCGCCGGACGAATGCACGAATATGCCGGATAACGGATTTCAAGTCATCCCCCTGCGGGCTTTCAAGGACAACTACGTCTGGACGCTGCGCAACGCGCGTTGCGCAGCGGTGGTCGACCCGGGCGAGGCGCGCCCCGTGCTGGACTATCTCGCGGCAGAAAAACTGCGGCTGGTCGCGATCCTTGCGACGCATCACCACCAGGATCATGTCGGAGGAATCGCAGAGCTTCTGCAGAGGCATCCGGTGCCGGTGTACGGACCGCGCGGTGAGCCGATCACGACGCTTACGCATCCGGTCGGCGGAGGCGACCGCGTCGCTCTGAAGGAACTGGGAATGTCGTTCGAGGTGCTCGACATTCCAGGACACACGCGCGCGCACATTGCCTATTATGGTTCAAACATGCTGTTCTGTGGCGACACGCTGTTCGCCTGCGGTTGCGGGCGCGTATTCGAAGGCACGCCGCAACAGCTCTACGCATCGCTCGAGAAGCTCGCAGCGCTGCCCGATGAGACGCTCGTGTATTGCGGACACGAGTACACGTTGGCGAACATCGGATTCGCCAAGGCCGTCGAACCGGACAATCCGGCGCTGCTCGAGCGCGAAGCGAGCGATGCACGGTCGCGGCAAGAGAACCGCCCGACGCTGCCTTCGACCATCGGCCGCGAGAAGGCGACCAATCCTTTCCTGCGCGTACGACGTCCCGCGGTCATCGAATCAGCCAACAAGTATCTGGGCAAGCGCGTGAGCGATCCTGCCGGAGTATTCGCCGCTTTGCGGCAATGGAAGAACCAATTCTGAGAACCCGGGTCACAGAGTCTCCCAATCGGCATTGCGGGCCGAAACAGCTCCCGCCCAGCGCTTGCCCGGCACTCAACGGGCATGATCCTTGATTCCAGAATCACCGTACAAAGACGGTGACACCGCTCGCGCGCTCGTGCGTTACTTGAGGCTTGATACCCCGATGCATGGCTGCCGAAAAAATCCTTCTGAATCGGCTACTTGCTTGACCCGCAGGTCGGGCTTGGCTACCATCGCGGCTTTTGCGGAAGAAAGGGCTGGTGCCATTGTTTGCAAGACTGAGTAAGCTGATTGTGTCAACGGCGCTATGTGTGCTCGCTACGGCCTGCTCGCATATCCCCTCGGACGCAGATGAAAGCCCATCGCCAGCGACCGGATCGGCCCCCGTAGCGCAGAAAACTGTATCGACGGCAGGCGGCGCGCGTTCACCGGCCACCTCCACCACTCCGGCTGCAGTCCCCGATTCACGCCCGGTGAGCCCTCCGGCAGCGGCAGTCGCACCCGCTGCAGGCAACCTGGCGACGGCCGCTGCTGCGAAGCCCAGCATAGTCGTCACGCCGCAGGAGGCGAAGGACCTCGAGCTCCCGCGCTCGATCGATGTCAAGCGGCCGGCGGACGATCTGTGGGAACGCATCCGCAGCGGCTTCGCGATGGCCGATATCGAAAGCCCGCTGGTCGGCGCTCGCGAACGCGGGTACGCGAGCCAGCCCGAATATCTCCAGCGCATGATCCAGCGAAGCAAGCTCTACCTCTTCTACATCGTCGAGGAAGTGCAAAAGCGCGGCATGCCGACCGAAATCGCGTTGCTGCCCATGGTCGAGAGCGCGTTCAATCCCATGGCGTACTCGCGGGCGCACGCCTCGGGTCTGTGGCAGTTCATTCCTTCGACCGGAAAAAAGTACCAGTTGATGCAGAACTGGTGGACCGATGCGCGCCGCGATGTCGTCGCCTCCACCGGCGCCGCGCTCGACTATCTGCAGGCGCTCTACGAGCTGCAAGGCGACTGGCACCTCGCACTCGCGTCGTACAATTTCGGCGAGAACGGGGTGACACGGGCGGTCCAGAAGAACAGGGCGAAAGGCCTGCCGACCGACTACCAGAGCCTGAAGATGCCGGCGGAGACGCGCGGCTATATGCCCAAGCTGCAGGCGCTGAAAAACATCATCCTGAACCCGCAGGCGTTCGGCATCACTCTCGAGCCGATCCCCAACCAGCCCTATTTCGTGACGCTCCCGACCGGAAAGGACATCGATGTACGTCTAGCCGCGCAGTTCGCGGAGATGTCGGTCGACGAACTGATCGCGCTCAACCCGGCGCTCAACCGCCCGATAATTTCTGGCCCCCACGCGCAGGTGCTGGTGTTGCCCGCCGACCGTTCGGATGCGTTCGAGAGGAACCTCGGCGCTTACGACCAGCCGCTTACCTCCTGGGAGACGTACGTCATGAAAAGAGGCGACAGTCTCGACCGGCTCGCCGCGAAGCACGGAATCGCGCTTGGGAAGCTCAAGATCGCGAACAGCATCAGCTCGAGAACGAAGGTCGGACCCGGTTTTCAGCTGCTGCTCCCCGTCAAGGGATCGGGCGCGGCCGCCGAGCCCCTCCCCGCCGTATTCCGCCAGCCGGCCCAACCTGCGCCGCGCAGAGGCGGGTTGGTGCATATCGTGAGGAAAGGCGAAACCCTTTACGGCATTTCCAGGCGCTACCACGTCAGCACCGACAGCCTGCTCCGCTGGAACCACGTCGGCACGCTGACCACGGGCCAGAGGCTCGTCGTCTACCGCGGGTCCGCCAAGACGCGCAGGAACCCGGTCAAGATTTCGGCGGTTCAGCCGAAGCAGAACGTCGTGGCAAGCATCATCCCCACCGAACGGCAGTAAAGTCCGGCGCCAGCAGTACGGAATCGAGGCGAGCACGAATAGCGCGATGCCCGTGTCCTCCCCCGAAAATCGATTACGTGAGCCCGCGGCGCCGAAGGGCTTCGAAGCCGGCGTGGACAACCGCGTCCTCACCGCGCGCCAGATCCGGTTGTATATCGAGAATTCGCCTCGCGTCTACCCCACGATGGTTGCCGTGGGGGTCGCGGGCGCTTCCGCGCTCCTCTGGCCGTACGTTCCCGAAGCTCATCCGCGAGTCTTGGTGTGGGACGCCTTCGTCGCGGGCACCGTGTTCATGCGAATCGCCGCCTGGTCGGCGTTTTCCAGGGCGAGACCGGAGGACGACGCCATTCGTCCCTGGCTGAAATGGTTCTTCCTCCCCCAACTGCTCGCGATGCTGATACTCGCCGCGAGTCCGTTTGTTTTCCTGCCGGGTTCGTCCGGGCACGACTTGGAGAACATCCTCATCCTGAGTCTCATCGCCTATGTCGCGATATTCTCCGCCAGCCTGAAGCTCGCTGCCTATCGGCCGCTGATCGCGGCCGCGCTGGCGCCTATGACGCTGATATACATCGCCGGGCTGCTGCGGCTGCCGGGCCTGACCCCCAAGCTGTGCGCGCTGGGAGGCGTGGGCACGGGCTTGCTCGCCTATATGCTCGCGGCGCGATTCAACGAGGCTTTCGTGCGCTCGATGGCGCTCACCATACGCAACGAGCAGCTGGTCGCAGCGCTCGAGGCCCGCTCCGCGCAATTGCAGGAGCAAACCCTTGCTGCCGAGCGCGCCGAACGCGACAAGACGCGCTTCCTCGCGGCGGCGAGCCACGATCTACGCCAGCCCATGCACGCGATCAGCCTGCTGGTGGGGATGCTGCGTCCCCGCGCACAGGCGGGAGAGCGCGAAGTGGTCGAGCGCCTGGAACGCTCGGTCGAGGCGATGGACAACCTGTTCAATACGATTCTCGATCTGTCCAAGCTCGACGCCGGCGTGGTGACGCCGGCGTTCGCCGCCGTTCCGTTGCGCGCGATTTTCGACTCGATCGAGGTCCATTTCGCGCCGCAGGCAGCTTTCAAGGAGCTCTCGCTGAAGGTGTTTCCCACGCGCGCCGTCGTCGAGACCGACCGCGCGGTGCTCGAGCGGCTGCTGCGCAATCTGGTCTCGAACGCGATCAAGTACACCCGCGAGGGCACGGTGCTGGTGGGCTGCCGCAGACGCGGCGACCTTCTGCGCATCGGCGTATGGGACACCGGCGTCGGCATCGCGCCCGAGAACCTCGAACGCATCTTCGAGGAATACTTCCAAGCGGGCACCGGACCCCGCGACCGCAGCGAGGGCATTGGGCTCGGGCTTTCGATCGTAAGGCGGCTGGCGCGGCTGCTCGGCTCAGAGATCGAAGTCCGCTCCGCCGCGGGGCGCGGATCGCGCTTCGAGCTCGCGGTACCGTCTGCCGGCTATACCACGGTCGATGCGCAAGATCGCCTGGACGAGCCCGCGCCGGACACTGTGCTCGCCGGAAAATACATCCTGGTCGTGGACGACGAACCCGACGTGCGCTTCGGTACCGAGGCATTGTTGCGCCAGTGGGGTGCTCACAGCGCGTCGGCGGGCTCGCTCGAGGAAGTCGCCGCCCTGCTCGATCAGGAGCTGCGCTTTCCCGACGCCATCGTCACCGACTACCGGATCGGCAACACACAGACCGGTCTCGACATCATTTCGGCGGTGCAGCGCTACACTGCGGAGCGGACACCCGGCGTGATCGTGACCGGCGAGGATCTCGGCAAAGCCGAGTTGGAGGCGAACGGCAACGTCTACCCGGTCGTCATGAAACCGGTCGCCGCAGAGGAGCTTCGCAGGCGCCTGGTGGCGGCACTGGGCGAGGTGGACGCGCTCAGGCTGGAAGCCGGATAAGGCGCTTCCCATTCAAATGAGAATTCTCATCGTCGATGACCATCCGGTGATGCGCGGCGGCATCCGCGCCAGTCTGCGCAATCTCGACGCCACGTTAGATTTCGTTGAAGCCGCGGACCTGCCGGAAGCGGTGCAAGCGGCGAAAGCGCACCATCCGATCGATCTGGTGCTGTTCGATCTGATGCTGCCGGGCGTGTCGAGCATCGAAGCCTTGCGGGCCTTCCGCGAGTCCGTCGAGCCCTGCCCGCCAGTGGTCGTGTTCTCCGCGACCGACGACGCAGACATCGTCCGGGAAGCGCTGGACGCGGGCGCCATGGGCTTCATTCCGAAGACATCGACGCCGGCGATCCTGGAACATGCGTTGCGGCTGGTGCTGGCAAACGGCATCTACGTGCCGCCGACGGTGCTGCGCCGCCAGGGCGCAGAGACTCCGGGCCGCGGCGCGCCCCAGCGGCTGCGCCAGCTCTCCGAGCTCGGGCTCACGCCGCGCCAGCAGCAGGTGTGCGCGCTGATGGTCAAGGGACACCCGGTCAAGCAGATCGCGCGCCAGCTCGACATCTCGACCGCAACCGTCAAGGCGCACCTGCAGCCCATTCTGAGATCGCTAGGCGCGATGAACCGCACCGAGGCGATCGTCGCGCTCCACCGCCTGGAATTTTCGCTGCCGGACTGAAAGTCCGGCAAGGCGGCACCAGCCGCTCGAACCCGACCGCGGGTACTGCGCCGTTTTTCCTCCGCCAATCGTCTTAAGACGCCTGGCCAATTTCGCACCACGCCCTGTCTGCCGATACTGGCGGCAGCACAGTCTGGTCTTGCACCGCAAACTAACGACGAGGAGATTCGCATGGACACGATTCTGAATCTCATCGCAGCCGCCGGCATATGGAGTTCGATTACACTGCTCGCCTGGGGCGGGGCACTTACGCTGAAGCAGGTCTTTTGCGCCACCGGCCAAGCGCCACTTACCGTTCAACTTGGGGACATGCGCGAGTGCCGTTTTACCACGTTAGAAGGTCAATCACGGGAGAACGAATGAAGCTATCGCTGAGCCCCGCAATTTGCATCGCACTGTTGCTGGTCGGTTGCGCCTCGGCCCCAAGCGTGCCTCCCGCTGTGCGCGATGAACTTGCTCCAGCGGGAAAGCTACGTGTCGGGCTGATTCTCTCGAATCAAGTCTTGGTCACCAAAGATTCGAAGACGGGAGAGCTTCAAGGAGTGACTGTCACACTGGGCAAGAAGCTCGCCGAGCGGCTCGGCGTGCCGTTCGAGCCTGTGGGATATCCGAATCCCGCAGCGCTGGCAAAGAGCTTCGGGGGAAACGAATGGGATATCGCGTTTCTCGCATTTGATCCTGCGCGCGCTCAGGAGGTGGACTTCTCGCCGCCCTATATGGTCGTCGACAATACGTATCTCGTTCCTCCTGGATCTAAGTTGCAGAGTGCGGACACTGCGGACCGCCCTGAGGTGAAGATTGCGGTTCCTGAGCGAAGCGCGCCCGACCTCTTTCTTTCTCGAAACCTCAAAGCGGCCCAAATAGTTCGAGTGCCCGGTGGCGCCGACGCTGCTTTGGAGGTCCTACGCTCAGGGCGCGCCGATGCCTACGCAGAAAACGCGCATATGCTCAGTCTTTATTCGGAACGACTTCCTGGCTCACGCGTGCTTGAAGGGCGCTATACCATGATCCAACACGCGATTGCTACACCAAAAGGAAGGCCGGCCGCAGCGCAATACGTCAGACAGTTCGTCGAACAGTCCAAAGCCGATGGGACACTTCAAAACGCTATCGTGAACGCAAATTTGCGCCGTGCAAGCGTTGCCCCTTAAATCCCCTCGCGGTGACCTTCTAACCGCCGCTTCTACGCCGACGCGCGCAAGAGCGGCGCGCGCGGGTAAAGCGGGACGTTGGGCGTCACGCCAGGGCAACGTACGCTAGACAGTGCCAATCATAGGAGTTGAATAGTGAAACGTTTCTCTAACGTGTTAGTGCTCGTCGGCGGTGTGTGACTCGCGGCCACCGTACCGATGGCGCAAGCCGCTCCATGTCTCATCGTGACATTGACAGGCACCCAGAGTGGTCCGTCGGTTTTCAACGGTCAGGCTGGCGCTGGAACGCTTGTGCGTTACGGCGACGACAGCAACGATTGCGGGGCCATGAAGCTGCAGTTCGACACCGGACGCGGCACAAACATGCGACTGTCGCAGATCAATGTGACGCCGGTGCAGCTCAATGCAATCTTCTTTACGCACATGCATGGAGATCACACGGAGGGTTTGGCCGACGTCATGATGCTGCGTTGGTACTTCAAGGGGCCAAAGATCGACATCGTCTGCAGTTCGGATGCAACGTCCGTTCTGGGGGTCACCAACAGCTGCCGAAAATATGTCACGCATATTGCCGACGCATTCCTCCAGTCCGGCGAGGTCGCCGAGCGCCGCTCCGAGGACAACGCGCGTCTCGCGGGCGGCCCAGCCGATTTGACCAATGTAATTACGTTCGATCCGAAGGACGAGCCGCAGGTCGTCTGGTCGTCCGGTGACGTGAAAGTCAGTGCGATCCGGTCTACTCATACTGCGGGCCATGCGTCCTATCGCGTAGACACGCCCGCTGGAAGTGTGGTGATCGGCGGCGATGCAGGCAACGATGCGCCCGCGCCGCCACGCGCTTCCTCGACTTCCGATCAAGTGGAGAAATTGGCGAAGGGGGTGGACATCATCGTGCACTCGGCGTTCCACCCCGTCATGGGGCCGGACCGGGAAAGCGGAATGCCGCCGCCAATCTTTTATCGCCAAAGCCTGGCCTCCGATCTCGGCGCCATGGCAAAGCGCGTGGGAGCGAAGCACCTCATGCTCACACATCTTGGCCCATCGCTCGGAGCAGTGATCCACAACCGCTGGAAGGTTCCGGGCGGTCCGTTGACGCAAGCGGATTACCGCAAAGCGGTCGAGGCGGGCGGGTTCACCGGAAATACGATTGTCGGAACCGATCTTGCGACCCTGCGGCTTCCGGCGAAGTAAGCAAGATTAGTTTTTGTCACCATGGAGATTGACCCGCAACAACGCGATGCAGCGGACCGCTTCACAGCGGGCTTGCGCCCGCTGTTTCGCGGCCGCTGATCTCGAGCGTTGGGCACCGCCAATGGAGATGTACATGCACAAGATTCCTTTTTCCGCCCTGCTACTGCTCGCTGCCGCGTCGTTGTGCGCGTGTGCGACCGATGATGGCACCAAGCACACGTCGAGCGTGTCCCTCGCTCAGAATACTGAGAACAGCGCTCCTGCCACCATTCGAGTCGCCTACTTCACCAGGCAACCGGTGATTGAGATGGCACAGAAGCATGGCTTCTTTGCCGATGAAAACCTCACGGTTATCGAGGTCAAGACAGCCGGCTCGACTTTACTCTTTAAGAACCTTCGCGACGGCGTGTGGGACATCGGCCTCAACGTAGCGGACAACGATTTTCAATTCCGCTTGAACCCTAGCAATCCGCTGCACATGACGTTCCCTGCGGTGATCTTCGCCCGCATGGACAATGGCGCTGGCGCGAGCCTGATGACTCGCCCGGACATCAAGACCTGTGCCGACGCACGCGGCAAGACCTTCGCTGTGGACGCGCCCGGATCGGGTTACGCCTACATCGGCTATCAGATTCTTCGCAACAAATGTGGCTTCGAGCCGAACGTGGACTATCCCGTCGTTATCACGGGCGGCACGGATACGCGATACGAGGATCTCATCGCCAATAAGGCGAACTCCCAGATGGTACTGATTCATACAGGTTTGCCGGAACGTGCCGAGGCGAAGGGCATGACCCGATTCGGCACGATGCTTCCGGACGCGGTCAGCGCCTACACGGGCGTGGTCGCGACAGCGACCCGTAGCTGGCTCGATACCCACGGAGACGTAGCGATCCGTTTCCTCCGGGCGATGAAGCGCGGGACAGACTATGTGGTCGACCCAGCAAACAAGGTCGAAATACTCGCCATTCTTCCGGCTGACGGTAACGCCGTCACTGCGGAGCACATCTACCAGATGTTCATCAACGAGGCCAAGGGGGGTCTAATCCGGGACCTCAATCTCGATCGCGAAGGTCTGCTCGCCACAGCGCAGCTTCGCCAAACGTGGCACGGCTGGGATACGCCCCTCGATTTGACGTGGGTGGCGTCGAAGCAAAGCGGGGTGTACGACCTGTCTTACTGGCGCCGCGCGGTAAAGTCGCACGGCGAGGACTGAAAGACAAGTAGCTCCAGTAGTACTGGAGCGACAAACCGGGATCAAAGGAGAAGGGCTCGGTGACGAAGCTGGCCTCGGACTAAGTGCACCCGTTACAAGCGCGACAGAGCCTTCTGCGCGATAGCCTTGAGCTGCTCGACCGCTGTGGGCCCTTTCGGCATGCTCACCCTCAAGATCAAGTCGCCCTTCTTTGCGTACAGGTCTGCCGAGCCTTCGAAGTCCGGGTTCACGAACGCGTCCTTGCCCAGTCCCGGCAGCGACACCGGGCTCTTGCCTCCGTTCCTGCCTTTCCAGTACGCGAGTTCTCCATCGTGCAACCGAATCTCTATCCAGGCAGGCCCCTTCGCGGGCTTGTACGAGCAGGAGATGTCACCGGCCTTGACGTCGCCTGGCTTGGGACTCCCTCTCAGCGGTCCGACAATCTGCTCGAACTCGGAGACCGCAATGAGCTTGCACGGATCAGGAACGGCCGTGGCGCCGCGCACCAGAGGCGCAACACCAGCAGAGAAAATGACCGCCGCGGCGCACCAGAACAACCTCGACGAAATCCACGTTGATGTCTGCATTCGATTCCCATGAAAAGCCGTGGGCGCCGCGCACGGTAGTCGACGATGCCAGATCTCGGTCCTCGCGTCCAGCTCGTCCTTGTCGCGCAAAACGATTGCAATGTTGTAGGGAGAATTTCATGGAATGTGGCGAGCGCAGTCTCGGATTGATTCTCCTATCCGTTTCTCACCCATCCAGCCTGTCGTGAAGAGAACCAGCGATAGCCAGAACAAGAGGTGAAGGAGAGCTCGAGCGCGACCGTCAAGGCGCACCTGCAGCCCATCCTGAGGGCTCTCGGCGCGATGAACCGTACCGAAGCCATCGTCGCGCTCCACCGCCTAGAGTACTCGCTGCCGGACTGACGCGGCGTCCCGAAATCAAGCGGACGCCCGCTGCATCGCCTTCCCACGTGGCGGCGAGAATCGCTCGGGTCCGCTGCCTTTCATTCTCCAATCGTATTAAGCCACCTGGCCAATTTCGCCTCGCGCCCCGTCCGCCGATACTCGCGGCAACGACGGTATGCATTCCGCACTGACCGCCGTCATGCTGGAAGGACAGTTCATGGCAAAGAATTCTTCGTACACGGTTGCGCTCGCGTGTGCGTTCACGCTCGCGCTGGTCATTGGCGCATGCGGTGGTGGCGGTGGTGGTGGCGCTTCAAGCGCAGCGCCTGCCAACAACATCCCACGCTTTGCCTACGTCGGCAACTCTAGCGACAACACTGTTTCGATTTACACCGTGGATGCCGCGACCGGCCAGTTGCGCGCGCGCGGCTACGCCGCGGCGGACTCGGGTCCCAGCTCCGTCAGCGTGGACCCGAGCGGCAGGTTCGCCTACGTGGCGAATCAGTTCTCCAACAACGTCTCGGCCTACACCATCAACGCCGCCAGCGGCGCCTTGACCTCGGTGGGCGCGGCCGTGGCGGCGGGCTCGGGTCCCCGCTCCGTCACCGTGGACCCGAGCGGCAAGTTCGCCTACGTGGCGAATTTCGACTCCAACAATGTCTCGGCCTACACCATCAACGCCGCCAGCGGCGCCTTGACCTCGGTGGGCGCGGCCGTGGCGGCGGGCTCGGGTCCC
>DATHHS010000303.1:0-4365 GCA_035317085.1 Burkholderiales bacterium | reverse complement strand
GCGGTGGTTCTGAATTACGCGAAGCGCGCGGAGGTGCGCGGGACGTGGCTGGATTCGCATTTCGGCTGGCAGATTCGCACGTTCTGGTTCGCGCTCGTGTGGCTGATTGCGGGCGGGGTGGCGTTCTTGACGTTTGTCGGGATTCCGGTGGCGCTGGTGGTGTGGATAGCGACGGGCCTGTGGGTGCTGTACCGCATCGTGCGCGGCTGGATGACGCTGTCCTCGGAGAAGCCCGCGCACCTTCGGGCGGGACTTCCTCAAGCCTTCGACCTGGGGTAATCTGGTCGGTCAGTCGGCAGCGATTCGCAAACAGGAGTCACCATGGCGAGCACTTTACCCTTGAGCAAAATGTCGGTGGAAGAAAAGCTCCAGGCGATGGAATCGCTTTGGGACGATTTGTGCAGCAAGGCAGGAGGAATCACTTCTCCGGCCTGGCATGAAGACGTTCTGGCGGAAAGGGACGCCATGCAGAAGCGCGGGGATGATCAGTTCGAAGATTGGGAAGCGGCCAAGAGGAATATCAGAAACAAGGTTTCATGAAGGTCAGGATCCTTGGTTCGGCAGGCCGCGATCTGATCGAGGGTTACCGGTTCTACGAGAGGCAGGCCGAGGGCGTCGGCGCCTATTTTCTCGATTCCCTATACTCGGATATCGATTCGCTGATCATCAGCGCGGGCATGCATTCGGTGCATTTCGGGAAATATCATCGCCTGCTGTCAAAGCGGTTTCCGTTTGCGGTCTATTACCGCGTGGAGGAGCAGGCTGTGCTCGTCTATGCGGTTCTCGATTGCCGCCGGCGCCCGGCATGGATCAGGAAGAGGCTGACAGACGATCCGGAATGAGCGCGCGGTGCGCACCGCCGTCAGTGAATACATGACCACCCCAGACCCCTCCTCCGAAACCACCGCCCGCCATCCCCGCGAAAGCCTGATCACGCTGGCGCACGTGATTTACGCCCTGCACGCGTTCAGTGTGTTCACCGGCCTGGCGAGTTCGGTGCTGATTCTCACGGCCTTTCTCACGGGCTGGCCGTCGATCATTGCGGTGATTCTGAATTACGCGAAGCGCGCGGAGGTGCGCGGGACGTGGCTGGATTCGCATTTCGGCTGGCAGATTCGCACGTTCTGGTTCGCGCTCGTGTGGCTGCTCGCGGGCGGGGTGGCGTTCTTGACGTTTGTCGGGATTCCGGTGGCGCTGGTGGTGTGGATCGGGACGGGGCTGTGGGTGCTGTACCGCATCGTGCGCGGCTGGATGACGCTGTCCTCGGAGAAGCCGATGCCGCTGCCGGGCACGGCCGGAGGCGGTGGGACGCGATGATTCGCGTTCGCGGCGACTGGACGCGTGAGCACGCCAGAGACCTCCGCGGAAATTAGCGTCCGCCTTCCGGGCGAAGGCCTGGTCACGCTGACGTACCTGATTTACGCGCTGCACGCGTTCAGCGCGCTCTCCGGCTTGCTGAGCTCGGCGATGGTGGTGGTGGCCTTCCTCTCCGGCTGGCCGTCGGTGATCGCGGTGATCCTGAACTACGCGAAGCGCCGAGAGGTGCGCGGCACCTGGATCGAATCGCATTTCCGCTGGCAGATCCGCACGTTCTGGTTCGCGGCCTTGTGGCTGCTCGCGGGCGCGGCGGCGTTCTTCACGAAGATCGGCATTCCGGTGGCGATCGTGGTGTGGTTCGTCACCGGCCTGTGGGTGCTGTACCGCATCGCGCGCGGCTTCATCACGCTGTCCGCGCACAAGACTATGCCGCTGCAGACGGTCGTCTAGGCCGGCAGTCCCGGACGCGAGCTTACCTTCGGCCGGTTCTGGACGCGGCGTCGAATGCCGCCTTCGCGCGGCGCACGAGGCTCGGATGCAGGACGCCGAGCTTGGGCGTCTGGCCGTGCGGGGCGCCCGGTGGGACCCGAAACCATGGCTCGTCGTACGGCAACTCCTTCACGCTGCGCAGATCGAACTTGGTAGGTACGCTCAGTCCCGAAAGCGTGTACGCCTCGCCATCGGCGGGGCCGATCAGGAATTCACCGGAATGCAGCCTGTCCGTGTTCTGCGAGGTGCCGTAGGCAACCGCGACATGCGGATTGCCGTCGATTTCGCCAATCGTGAGCACCAGCGCCGGGCGTGGCTTGGGTGACGGCCCGGGCAGTCCCTTTTCAGGGAAACGGCAATAAACGATGTCGCCTGGTTCCGGCGGGGCGGCCAAGGTCTCGCCTTAGAACAGGCGCTTCGTTGGCTTAAAGCGTCCCTGCGGGACCAACTTGTCGATCGCCGCAAGCTGTTCCTGGGTGAGCGGGCCGTCGTCGGGCTCGTAGCGTGGCAACGTCTGCCGCGCAAGATTGGCGAGCGCGACGTGGACGACCTGCGTTTCCGACAGCCCGAGGGTCTTGGCGAGCCGGGTGGTGGTCTTGCGCGTGACGCCGTAGGCGGTATCCTTTTCGCGGTAGCGCAGCAGGACGCCGGTGGGCTTGCGTTGGGTTGCGGTACGCTTTGCGGTCATGGTTCGAAGCCTCGTGCGAGTGATATCAATAGTATATCAAGCGGAGGGCGCTCGGGGTGGCTTCTCGAGCTGCGGCGCTTTCTGGCGGGCCGTTGCATAAATACACGAAGTCCGTGTAATATTATTTCCCGCGAGAGAACGCGAGCAAGGCTCGATGAAGAACGTCACCATCACCCTCGACCAGGAAACCGCCACGTGGACGCGCGTGCACGCGGCGCAGCGCAACCTGAGCGTGTCGCGCTTCGTCGGCGAAGTGCTGCGCCAGCACATGCGCGAGTCGCGCGAGTACGACGCGGCGATGAAGCGCTACCTTGCTCTAAAGCCTTTTCCGCTCACGGGTCCGCCACAGCGCTATCCGAAGCGCGAGGAGTTGTATGACCGGCCCGTGTTTCGTCGACGCTAACGTCTTTGTCTACGCGCACGATCCGCGGGACGCGTCGAAGCAGGCCCGCGCCCGGCAGTGGATCGACGCCTTGTGGCAAGAGCGCCTCGGGCGCACCAGCATTCAGGTCCTCTCCGAGTACTACGCCGTCGCGACACGCAAGCTCGCGCCGCGGTTTCCTCCGGAGCGGGCGTGGGACTACGTCAACGAATTGCTCGCATGGGCGCCGCAGCCGGTCGACGCGGTGCTGCTGAAGCGAGCGCACGAGATCGAGCAGCGCTGGCGCCTTTCCTGGTGGGACAGCATGGTGGTCGGCGCGGCGCAGCTGCAGGACTGCGCGCTGCTGCTGACCGAGGATCTCCACGACGGCGCGGTGTTCGGCGGCGTGACCGTGCGCAGCCCGTTCACGCTCGCGGCTGAAGAGCCGCCGGCAGGCTACGCGGTCACGCCCACGGCGCGAAGCCGCCATCGCCCGCGCGGCCGGCCGAAGCTGCGGCGGTAGGCGCGGCCCTTTTCGCTGAATTACTGGATTTCTGCCAGCCGTGAAAGCGATCCTCACCATTACCGGCCGCGGCGTCGTAACGCTGCCGGCGAAACTCCGCGCCGCGCTCGGCCTCAGACCTAACGATCATCTCATCGCCGAGACGACGCCCGAGGGCCTGCTCCTGCGTCCCGCGGTGACGCTTCCGGTCGAAATCTACAGCTACGAAAGGATCCGCGAGTTCGACGAAGTCGAGGCCGATCTGGAGAAAGTCCTGACACGGAGAAAGAAAACCGCGCGCTGATCGCCGGCATCCGTATCGCCGCAAAACCATTCTTCCCGGCCTGAAGACCCTGTATGAAGCCCGGTGACAAGAACGCCGCGGCCGGTTACGACCTGGACTTCAGCTCCATTTCACTAGATCGAAGCGCTTGCCCTGTTTGAGCCGGTAAGCCGAGAAGTCGCGTTCGTCCACCGTAAGGACGCGATGCTGGCCGCTCGCGTTGGCGAGCCAGATCAGGGCCGCGTCGGCAAGATCGATGTCGCGATCGGCGTAGCGCGTGATGATTGCGGCGATTTCCGTATACGACTCGACGGGTGTCTCGACGACAGCGACACCGCCACGCTGGGCCCAATCCAGCAGCTCCGCCTTCTCCGCGCTCGACAGGAAGAAGCAGGTTTCCACGATCACCGGCGCAACCGTGGCAAGCGGATGGCGGTGGTCGCGCAGATACGAGCGCGCGGCAGGGGCGAGCCGGTCTGCGGGATGAAACAGCGCGATGAGAAATCCCGTGTCCGCGAGAATCCGCGTCACTTCGCCTTGCTCAGCAAGCGTTCGCGCAGCAGCCGCTTGCTGTGCCGCGCGATGTCCTCGGTCGGCTTGACGCGCTCGTGGCGCGCGAAGATGTCGGAGCCGAGCTCCCACGGCGAAGGTTTCTCCGCGCCGGTTTCGAACAGGCGATCGAGCGCCTGTTTCACCGCCTCGCTCCTGGAGACCTTGTGCGAGAC
>DATHHS010000302.1:0-4030 GCA_035317085.1 Burkholderiales bacterium | reverse complement strand
CGCGACGAGATGCGCATCGACGAGCTGGTCGACGGGCTGATCGACCCCAACGCGAAAGACGAACCGATTCAGGAGCTCGCCGACGACGTCGAGCCCGAAGAAGAGGAAGAGACGGAAGGTGAAGACGACAGCGCCGCGCTTTCGGCCACGCTGCTCCAGCTGAAAGAGGACGCGCTCGCGCGCTTTGCCAAGATCCACCGCCTCTACGAGAAAATGAAGCGGGCCTTGGCCGAGCATGGCCACCGCAGCAAGGAATACATCAGGGTGCGCGATCAGATCGGCAACGAGTTGACGAACATCCGATTCACCGCGCGCATCATCGAGAAACTGTGCGACAGTCTGCGCGGCATGGTGGACGAGGTGCGCAGCCACGAGCGCGAGATCATGAACCTGTGCGTGAACAAGGGCGGCATGCTGCGGCCCCACTTCATCAAGGAATTTCCCGGCAGCGAGACCAACATGCGCTGGGTAAAGAACGAGATCGCAGCCGGAAGGCCCTGGAGCAGCCTGCTCTCGCGCTTCGAGCCGAACATCCTCGAACAACAGCAAAAACTGCTCACGATCCAGAAGCGGATCGGCATTCCGCTGAAGGACCTCAAGGACATCAACAAGCAGATGTCCACGGGCGAGGCAAAGGCCCGCCGCGCGAAGCGTGAAATGACCGAGGCCAACCTGCGCCTCGTGATTTCCATCGCGAAAAAGTATACCAACCGCGGTCTGCAGTTCCTGGACCTTATCCAGGAGGGAAACATCGGTCTGATGAAGGCGGTGGACAAGTTCGAATACCGCCGCGGCTACAAGTTCTCCACGTACGCCACCTGGTGGATCCGGCAGGCGATCACGCGTTCGATCGCCGACCAGGCGCGCACCATCAGGATTCCGGTGCACATGATCGAGACCATCAACAAGATGAACCGGATCTCGCGCCAGATCCTGCAGGAGACCGGACAAGAGCCCGATCCGGCGACGCTCGCGCAGAAGATGGAGATGCCGGAGGACAAGATCCGCAAGATCCTCAAGATTTCCAAGGAGCCGATCTCGATGGAGACGCCGATCGGCGACGACGACGATTCGCACCTGGGCGATTTCATCGAAGATCAGGCGACGCTTGCGCCAAACGACGCCGCGATGTACGCGTCCTTGCGCGAAGTCACCAAGGACGTGCTGGACTCGCTCACGCCGCGCGAGGCCAAGGTGTTGCGCATGCGCTTTGGCATCGAAATGAACACAGACCACACGCTCGAAGAGGTCGGCAAGCAATTCGACGTCACGCGCGAACGCATACGGCAGATCGAGGCAAAGGCATTGCGCAAGCTTCGCCACCCGTCTCGTTCGGAACGCTTGAAGAGTTTCCTGGACAACAATTGATATTGCGGGCAATGAGGAAGGAGAGCCCTTCCGCATCGGTTGGAACTGCTTCAATATCCGCTGGCGTTGCAGCGGACCTGAGGATGGGGAGACCCTGTCCACATCATTTTAGGCGCGCCGCTGAACGCTCGAATCGATAATGAAGATCCCGAAGCAAAGCGGGCAGGGTGGTTCAGCGGGCCTGTAGCTCAGCTGGTTAGAGCAGAGGACTCATAATCCTTTGGTCCCTGGTTCGAATCCAGGCGGGCCCACTCAGAGATAGGCGTGTCGTTTGGAGGGAGGAATGGTAAAGCGATTTTTTGTTTTCGCAGCGTGGGCAGCGACCGCAATGACGGTAACGCTCGCCCATGCCGCGACGATGGAAGAAGAAGTTCGTGTCGTTTTTGAAAAATACATTGCGAGTCAGAACGCGCACGATATGAAGTCCATGCGTAACTTGCTCGCGGACTCGCCCGATTTTCTATGGATCAGCAGAGGCAAGCCCATCTGGGGCCGGGAAGCCGCGCTCAAGGCCCTGGAGGAACGCTACAAGGGCACTTGGCATATCGACGCCGACAAGAAGGAACTCCGCGTCATTTCTGTCAGCCGGCGCGTGGCGCAAGTGTATGCCCCGACACAACTCACCGTCGGAGACCCGGGTGTCGAACCCGCCAAGAACCGTCTCTACATCAACCTGGTGATGGTCAAGAAGGCCGAGGGGTGGCAGATAGTGAGCATCCTGCCGATCCTGGTCCCTCCGCAATAGTTCGCAGTCGCGGTTGCAAGTCGTCGAAGTTCGGCGGCCCGAGTACAAGTCCCTCGAGCTCCGGCAGGCGGAGTGCAAGTCCTCAAGGTCCGGCCGCCGCAGAAATGCGATCCAGGACCGGCCGCTATAGAATACCGGGGCCTCAACTCCATGAGGGTCGGCCGAACTTATGGCAAGAAGCTTTTCGCTAGTGGTAATCGGGGCCGCAGCCGCATTGATCGCACCGGTGTGGTCCCAGGATGCGTCCAAGGTTTCTCCCGTCAGGGTCGTGACCAAGACTCTGGTAGCCTCGGAAGCGCAAAAAGAATGCTTTTCCCTCACCAATAAGCAGCGGCTCCAATACAAATTTCGCGCCGATGGGCCGTTGAACTTCAAGCTGTCGCACCAGGAGGAAAAGGAAGTCGTCGAGCTCAAGCGCGACGGCATCGAGAGTGCGTCGGGCAGCTTCATTCCCCTCAAACCCGCCGATCATTGCCTCGTCTGGACCAACAACGGCAAGCTCGCGGTGACCCTGCGTTACGAGTACCAGCGCGGTTCGCAGTGAAGCCGCAGCGCAAGGCGCGCGATCCGGCCGAGCGGCCGTGAATACGAAGTCCAGAGAGACCGTGCTATTGCTGCATGGGGCATGGATGCATCACTGGGTGATGAGCTATCTCGCTTTTGCGCTGCGGCGGGAAGGCTTTGCGGTGCAAGCGCTTGGCTACCGCACCATGCGGGACACTCTGGAGGAGCACCTTGCGCGCATGGCCAACCGAATTGCGGGGATCGATGCGGCGCGCCTGCACCTTGTGGGCCACAGCCTGGGCGGAGTCATCGCGCTGCGCTACCTCCAGCGCGGCGCCGACAAGCGTGTTCAGCGTACCGTGCTGCTCGGGTCACCGGTCGCAGGCTGCCGGGCGGCGGCGGGCTTTGCGCAGCGGGCAGGCGGGGAATTCCTGCTGGGGAAAAGCGTATCGGTGTGGCGGCAGCCTGTCGATGTCTCAGTCGACCCGCGCTTCGAGATCGGGGCCATCGCCGGTACCCGGGCGTTCGGACTGGGCCGCATGGTCGTGCGGCTGCCGAAGCCGAACGACGGAGTCGTCTGCCTCGACGAGACGAAATTTCCCGCTCTGCGCGACCACCTCGCCCTTCCCGTCGCTCACACGGTGATGCTGGCTTCGCCGCGCATCGCGCGACAGACCGCCGCGTTTCTCAGGACCGGCGCATTCCGGCGATGAAGCGGCTCGCGGCTCTCGTCCCCCTGCTTTTGGTCTCGGGCTGCGTCTCGTTCGAATACTATGCACAGGCGGTGGGCGGGCACCTGGAGGTGATGCGGCTCGCGGTTCCGATCGAGGAACGCATGCGTGTGGCGGACACGCCCGAACCGCTTCGCGCAAAACTGGCGAAGGTGCTCGCCATTCGGGCATTCGCCAGCCGCGAACTCGCACTTCCGGACAACGACAGCTACCGCCGCTACGCCGATATCGGCCGGCCCTACGTGGTCTGGAATGTGTTTGCGGCGCCCGAATTCTCGGTGAGGCCCGTCGAGTCTTGTTTTATTTTCGCCGGATGCGTGAGCTACCAGGGCTTTTACTCGGAGGAGGACGCGCGGCGGCAGGCGGCTTCGCTTGCCGACAAGGGCTACGACGTCTACATCGGCGGCGTTCCGGCGTATTCGACGCTCGGCTGGTTCAGCGATCCGGTGCTCTCGACTTTCATCCGATTCCCGGAGCCCGAAATCGCGCGCATCGTATTTCACGAGCTCGCCCACCAGGTCGTCTACGTGAAGGGCGACACGATGTTCAACGAATCTTTCGCCGTGACGGTGGAAGAAGAGGGCGTACACCGCTGGCTCGAACGCGAGGGAACGGCCGCGCAGCGCGCAGCCTACGAGGACTCCCGGCGCAGGCGCACGGAATTCATCGCTCTCGTGATCAG
>DATHHS010000301.1:0-2624 GCA_035317085.1 Burkholderiales bacterium | reverse complement strand
GGCAATCGGGCTGGTCAGCGCAAGGCCCCAACCGAAGAACGGAATCCACAGGAGCTCTCGTTTCAACACCAGCACCTGCGGCGGGAAAATGAGCTGGAAGGCCAGGGTTTCCCAGGCCGATTGGTGCTTCGACAGGATCACACTCGGAGTCTGCGGCAGGTTCTCCATGCCGATCACACGGTAGTGGATACCGAGGATGTTTTTCGCGAGCCAGATCATGGCGCGCGACCAGCCGGAGATGATGCGATAGCGCGCAAGCCGCGGCAAAGGAAAGGTGGCGAGCGCGACGATCGCGTAAGGCGGGGTGACGAGGATCTGGGCAATCAGGAAAACCAGCGAACGCAGAAAGATCATTGACACAAGGCCTGCGCCACCGCGGCGAGATCCTGATAAACGGCGGTGCTTTCGGGTAGCTGACCCGCGGAACGCGTTTTCCGGCCTTTCCCCGTGAGCACGAGGATCGGCTGAGCTCCGACCGCTGCTGCGGCCTGGAGGTCTCGCAGGCTGTCCCCCACCGCCGGCGCGCGCTCTAGCGCAGCGTTGAAGCGTTCGGCGATGGCGAGGAACATTCCAGGACCGGGTTTGCGGCAGGGCGATTGCGATTCGGCCGTGTCGGGACAATAAAACACCGCCTCGACACGCCCTCCCGCCTGATTCACTGCCTTGTGCATCTTGGAGTTGATCGCGTTCAGGCTGGCCATGTCCATGAGACCGCGGCCGACGCCCGACTGGTTGGTCGCGACTACCACGTGCCAGCCGGACTGCGTGAGCCTCGCGATCGCATCGAGGCTCCCGGGAATCGGCCGCCACTCGTCGGGGTGCTTGATGAACTCGTCGCTGTCGTAGTTGATCACGCCGTCGCGGTCGAGGATGATGAGTTTCATGCGGCCAGCTTCGAGATATCGGAGAACCGGTTCATCGCCTTCCGTAGATCGGTGAGCAGCGCAAGCCGATTCTCGCGGAGCTTTTTGTCGTCGGCCATGACCATGACTGTATCGAAGAACGAGTCGACAGGACTCTTTAGAGACGCAAAGGTCTTCAGGTATCCAGAGAAATCCCCGGAGTCAAATAGCGGCTTCGCCGAACGGGACGCCGCTTGTAAAGCCTCAAAAAGCGAGATTTCGGCCGGCTCTTTGAGCTCTGAAATATCGGCGTTGGAAAACGACTCACCTTTGCTTTCCGCCTGCCGCAGTATGTTGGCGATTCGCTTGTTTGCGGCGGCAAGACTGGCCGCCTCGGGAAGTGCGGAAAACGCGCGAACAGCTTCGAGTTGCTTCGGGATGAGGGCTATCGCGACCGGATTCAGGCTGAGGACCGCCTCGACTTCGTTCGCGGAATAGCCACGCTCCTGGAAATAGCTGCGCATGCGCTCGGTGAAAAACATCTGTAGGTCGGTTTGCGGCTTGCCTTTGAAAGGCTCGAAAGCTGCGCTTATGAGGTCCCATAATGACAACTTGATCTGATTTTCAACGACGATCCTGATGACGCCCAGAGCCGCGCGGCGAAGTCCAAAAGGATCCTTGTCTCCGGTCGGTTGCTCGCCGATGCTGAACAGTCCGGCGAGCGCATCGAGCTTGTCGGCGAGCGCTACGGCACAGGCGATCGGCCCTTCGGGAAGCTTGTCCCCGGCAAATCGCGGCCGGTAATGGGCTTCGATCGCGTCTGCAATCGCCGCCGGCTCCTTGTCGTGCCGCGCGTAGTAGCGCCCCATGATCCCCTGGAGTTCCGGGAATTCGCCGACCATGCCGGTGAGCAGGTCAGCCTTCGCAAGTTCGGCGGCACGCTCCGCTTGCAGCACGTCGGCACCGAGCAGCCGCGCAATCTTCCCCGCCAGCAGTTTGATGCGCTGCACCCGATCGAGCTGGCTGCCGAGCTTGTTGTGATAGACGACCTTCGCCAGCGGCGGGATACGTTCTTCCAGCCGCTGCTTGCGGTCCTGATTGAAAAAGAAGCGCGCATCCTCCAACCGCGGTCGCACCACGCGTTGATTGCCGGAGATGATATGGCGCGGGTCGGCGACCTGCATGTTCGAGACGATCAGGAATTTCGGCAGTAGCCTTCCGCGCGCGTCGAACAAGGGGAAGTACTTCTGGTTCTGCCGCATGGTGAGGATCAGGCATTCCTGCGGAACTTCAAGGAACATCTTGTCGAATTCGCCGACGTAGACACTCGGGTGCTCGACCAGCGCCGCGACCTCGTCGAGCAGGACCTGGTACTCGCCCAGGCTCGCGCTCTGCTTCTTCGCTTCGACCAGCAGTTGCCGGTCGATTTCCGCTTTTCGCTTGCCGAAGTCGGCCAGCACCTTGCCTTCGTCGAGCAGCTTCTTCTCGTATTCTTCTGCGCTGCCCAGCACGATCTCGGCGACGCCCATGAAGCGGTGGCCGCGGGTTCGATTGCCCGATTCCAGTCCGAGCGCTTTTCCGGGAACAACGCGCGAGCCGTGAAGCATCACGAGTCCGTGCACCGGGCGCACGAACTGCGCGTCACCCGAGCCCCAGCGCATCAACTTCGGAACCGGCAGCGACTTCAGCGCTGCTTCGACTTTCGCGGCGAGCGCATCGGCGAGCGCCTGCCCTTTCACAGTCACATGGGCGACATAGATCTCGCCCTTGGATCCTTGTTGC
>DATHHS010000300.1:0-26563 GCA_035317085.1 Burkholderiales bacterium | reverse complement strand
CTGACCGCGGGCAATCTCTCGGTGCTCGATCTGTTCGACGACAACACCTACAGCCACGACCCGAGAACGCAGTTTCTGAACTGGTCCATCATGACGCACGGTGCTTACGACTACGCCGCAGACGCGCGCGGCTACTCGTGGGGTGCCGCGATCGAGTATTTCGATGACAACTGGGCGATGCGCTTCGGGCGATTCATCCAGCCCAAGGAACCGAACCAGCTCCAGCTGGACTCCAGGATATTCATTCACTACGGGGATCAGATCGAGCTCGAACGCGCGTACAGAGTAGCCGGGCAGCCGGGAAAGCTGCGTCTTCTCGTCTTTCGCAATGTCGCGAAGATGGCCCGCTATCAGGATGCCTCGGATCTGGCGGCTCAGAACGACGGGACACCCGATATCAATGCCGTGCGCAACGGCGATCAGGTCAAGCGCGGAGTCGGAATCAACCTCGAGCAGGCGATTTCATCGAACGTGGGCCTGTTCGGACGGGCAAGCTGGGCCGATGGAAAGACGGAGACCTACGCTTTCACGGAGATCGACCGCTCGGTGTCCGGAGGGGTGTCGGTCAAGGGAGCGGCCTGGAGCCGCCCGGCGGATACATTCGGTCTCGCTCTCGTGCGCAACGGCCTCTCCCCGGAGCACCGCAATTACCTCGCCGCGGGCGGGCTGGGTTTTTTCCTCGGAGACGGTGCCTTGACGTACCGTCCCGAAGTCGTCGCCGAGGCCTACTACAGCCTGAACCTGGTGCGGGAAACCTGGATCTCCGCGGATCTGCAGCGGGTCTTCAATCCCGGCTACAACGCCGACCGCGGTCCGGTCACCGTGATCTCGGCGCGACTGCACTATGGGTTCTGAGAGCGTGGTGCGAGCGGTTGCAGGAGTATGATCCGCGAACGCTCTCGTACGGAAAGGGCGGCACGCAAAAAGGAGACGAACGATGGCCAAGGCAGACGGGATCTACAGAATCACGGAAGTGATCGGAACCAGCGAAATCTCGTGGGAGGATGCTGCGAAGCGGGCGGTGCAGGCGGCGGCCAAGACTTTGCGCGACCTTCGCATTGCGGAGGTGGTGAAGCAGGACCTGAAGGTGGAGAACGGCAAGGTCGTGGCCTACCGCACCCGGGTGCTGCTGTCTTTCAAGTATCAGAAATAGATTTTTCGACGGGGCGTCGCCTTCATTCCTCTTCCAACGCCGAAATGGCTTTGCGGATAAAGGCCTTTCTCTCGCTTTTGTCTTCGATCTCGTCGGCGATCAGCAGGTAGAGCTCGCCGCGGTCGCGCGCCTTCGCCGCAGCGCGTTTTACGACGATTTTGGCGACGGCGCCGATGTACTTGGCGAGGGCCGCTTCGGCCTTGGAAATCGTCTGCGGATCGATGCTCGAATCGGCCGGCGGCGCGGACTGCTGCCGCGCCGCGGTACGGGTCGGGTCTCCGGTCGGCGCGGATTTGTCGCCGGAAAATTTCCGCACAAACGCCGCGCGCACCTTGTCGTCCGCGATATCGGCCGACACCATTTCGGCGAGGCCCGCCACCGTGTAGGTTGTCTTTGCCGCACTCCGGATCACGACGGGTGCGATCGGACCGATATGCTTGGCCAGCTCCGTCTCGATTTTCTTGAGCGTATCGCGGTCGAATACGACACCGGTCGGCAAAGTGATCGGCGGAGTGGTGGCCTGGAACGTATCCTGAGTTTTGACGGTGGCCTGGGGCGCATCCTGAATTTTCACGGTCGCCTGGTCCGACGCGGCAAGCCCGGACAAAGCGGAGCGAAATTCCGTGACCGACTGGGGACGTCGCTCTTCGTGGAGAGTCAACGCCCAGTCGATCGAAGCGAGGAATTTCGCGCCGTAGCGTCCGGCGTCGGCGGCCTGCTGCGCCGGGGGCAGCATGTCCTGGCGTACGCGCGCCACCGCTTCCACCGGCCGCTTTCCGACGATCATCCAGTACAAAACCCCGCCGAACGCATACAAGTCGCTCCAGGGACCTTGCTGGCCTTGCGTGTGATATTGCTCGATCGGCGCGTAGCCGGGGGTGACGATCGCGGTCAACTCGTTTCCTGACGCGGTGGCGCGGGCGGAACCGAAATCGAGCAGCACCGGCGAGCCGTCTTCGCGGATGAAGATGTTGCCGGGCTTGATATCGCGGTGCAGGTATCCGGCGCGATGGACGACTTCCAGGCCGTCGAGCAGGGGACCCGCGATGGCGAGCACGGCATCTTGCGCTAGCGGCCGGCGGCTGCGGATCCAGTCGCCCAGGGGCTGCCCGGCGACGAATTCCATGACCATGTAGGCGGTGGCGTTCGTCTCGAAAAACCGCAGAACCCGCACGATGTTCGGATGACGGAACGAAGCAAGCGTGCGCGACTCGTCGAGAAACCGGGAAAGACCCCACTTGAAGGATTCGGAGCTGGATTCGGATTTCGGCCGGACCGACTGGTCTTCGCTCCGGAGGGCGAGATCGCCGGGCAGGTACTCCTTGATCGCGACCTTGAGATTGAGGTTCGAGTCGGTGGCAAGATAGGTCAGGCCGAAACCTCCGATCCCGAGGGTTTGCTCGATTCGGTATTCGTGCAGGGCATAACCCCGGGGGAGGGCGATCTCGGCTGACATCGAGATGAGATTATCTCTGGTCGATCAAGCTGATCGCTTTTTCCAGGCTGCGGCGCATGCGATTGAATGACCTTGCCAGGAGCGATACCTCGTCGTGGCCCGCTTCGGAGAACTCCTCGATCTCCATGTCGCCGGTGCTGATGCGGTCGGCGGCGTCGGACATCTGGGTGATCGGTCGCACGATGAGCACCGACAGCATCACGTTGAGGATCACGAACAGCACG
Organism: Burkholderiales bacterium; assembly: GCA_035317085.1. Lineage (GTDB taxonomy): Bacteria > Pseudomonadota > Gammaproteobacteria > Burkholderiales > SG8-39 > VBDM01. Next base: position 23,730 of record DATHHS010000300.1, on the reverse strand, counting down.
ACGAAGACGCCCGTGAGCGAGACCATGAACGTGTAGAAGGCGCGGTTCGCATTCTGGATAGGGAGGGACATGGGTACCGAAACGACCTGCGCGCCGATCACCTCATCAAGCTTCCATCCGAAACCATTGTTGGTCCCGTAGAGCTTGACCATCGACACCGGCGCGATCTCCGCAGTGGTATGGCAGGCGAGACAGGCGGGATCCTTGATCTGGAACGGTCGTGCGAGAAAAAGCGACGTGCCGGTAGGCGTTATCCGGGTTCCAGAGATTTCCTTTCGATCTGAATTGTTGCGAAACTCGTTGACGATATCGGCCTCCCACTCGACCGCGCGGTCGCGCGGATTCGTGGGATTCAGGGCTGCTTCCTTGTAGGCGTAGTCGGGATACTTCTTGCGCAACTGGTTCATGATTTCCGTCGCGGCGAAGGCGGGCACGCTTTGCGGCAGGAATTCGTCTTCCTTTTGCACGAGTTTGTCGCGCACCTGGCTCACCGTGTATTGGCGCATCGACAGGGCGGCCTCCATCATGACTCCGGCGTTGCGCAGCACCTCGTCGCGCGCGTTCCGGTGCAGCAGATCGTAGGAGACGTAGCCGGAGACGGCGAGTCCCAGGACAAACACGAAGAAAAGCACCAGATTGAATTTGAGTCTCAGACCCATGATTCCTCCCTTTATTGCCTCGAGCGCTCTAAGCCTTTGGGCCCGCCTTGTGGGGGCAATTCGGCTTGGTGCAGTCCGCGTACAGGTGCAGCGAGTGCTCGCGAATGGCAAAACCGCGCTCCTTGGCCACCCGGACCTGTCGCTTTTCGATTTCGGCGTCGTAGAACTCCTCGACGCGTCCGCACTGCATGCACACCAAGTGGTCGTGATGGGTGCCCTCGTTCAGCTCGAATACCGCCTTGCCGGACTCGAAATGATGGCGCTGGAGAATGCCGGCATGCTCGAACTGGGTGAGAACCCGGTACACGGTCGCCAGCCCGACGTCCAGGCCCTCGCCGATGAGAATCCGATAAACATCCTCTGCCGACAGGTGGCGCACCTTGCTGTTTTCGAAAAGCTTCAGGATGCGCAGCCGTGGCCCGGTGGCTTTCAGGCCGCTGGTCTTCAAGTCATGGACGTTGGTCACGGCGAATCGCTTTCGGAGTGAATACCCGTTTCCGCTATGATATAGCGTTTTACTGTCCCGCAGATCGCATCGTGCTCCGAACGTTGATTCTGACATTACCGCTTCTCACCGTGGCGTGCGGTCTCGCATCGAGCCTCAGCCCCTACCGGATCGAGATTCAGCAGGGGAACTACGTGACCCAGGAGATGGTCGCGCAGCTCAAGCCCGGCTTGACCCGCGATCAAGTACGCTTCGTGCTCGGTACGCCTCTGGTGAGCGACATATTTCACGACGAGCGATGGGACTATGTGTTCCTGCGCCAGCGCGCCAACAGTCGCGATACCGAATACCGCCGTATCGCGGTTTTTTTCGAGGATGGAAAGTTGAAGCGCGTCGAGGGGGATATCGTGGCTGCGGTGTCAACGGGAAAGACCGCGCAGTGAAGCTCGTCATCGCGGGCGCGGGGGGGCGGATGGGGCGCGCCTTGATCGAGGCGGTGCTCGCTTCGCGGGATCTCAAGCTTGCCGCGGCGCTGGAAGCTCCGGGGAGTCCCGCCATCGGCACGGACGCCGGGGAATTTACCGGGCAATCCTGCGGCGTGAAGATCACCGCCGACTTCGGCAATGAGATAGCGAAAGGGGATTGCCTGATAGATTTCACGCGCCCGGAAGCCACGCTCGCGCATATGGAACAGTGCGTGAAAAAGGGTGTGCGCATGGTGATCGGGACGACCGGTTTTTCGCCGCGGGAGAACGAACGCATCGCGGCGGCGACCGGAAAGATCGCGATCGTGCTGGCGCCGAACATGTCGGCGGGCGTGAACCTCGCGTTCCGCCTCGCCGAGACGGCGGCGCATACGCTGGGCGATACCTACGACGTGGAGATCGTCGAAGCGCATCATCGACACAAGATCGATGCGCCCTCGGGCACGGCACTCAAATTCGGCGAGGTGATCGCGCGCGCCCTCGGCCGGGATCTGGCGCGCACCGCCGTTCACGGGCGCAAAGGGGAGGTCGGTGAGCGCGATCCCAAGTCGATCGGGTTTCACGCCCTTCGCGGCGGCGATATCGTGGGTGAGCACACGGTCATGTTTGCCGGAGAGGGCGAACGCCTTGAAATCACCGTGCGTTCGGCCAGTCGCGCCACGTACGCCCTCGGAGCGCTTCGCGCCGCCCGCTTCCTCAAGGAGAAGGCGCCCGGCCTGTACGACATGCAAGACGTGCTCGGACTTCGGTAGGCGGGGCCCGCGCTTCCTCAGCTTGTGTGTTTCAGCGTCCGCAGGGCCTGCTGCGTCCATACGTGGTCTATGGCGTCGAGCAGTTCATCGGCGCTTTGGTAGCGGTTGCCGGGGTTGACTGCAATCATCCGGTCGAGCAGCTGCTGATACTCGGTCAGCGTGTCGGGGAGCTTCGGCCGCGGCGCACTGACGTGCTGCGCGATCACTCCCGACACGGATTCGGCCTCGAATGGGCGCTGACCCGTCAGCAATTCGTGAAAAATGACTCCCAGGGAGTAGATATCGGACTGCACCGTCGCCGGACGGCCTTCGATCTGTTCCGGAGAAACGTAGTAGGGAGTGCCGTAGAGTTCGCCCTGCCGCGTGCGCCCCAGGTCCTCTCCTAGGCGCTTGGCGATGCCGAAATCGGCCAGAGCGATGCTGCCGTCGGAGCGTGCCATGAGATTGGCGGGCTTGATGTCGCGGTGGATGATGCCGCGGTTGTGAATCTCGCGCAGCGCGTTTGCAGCTTGCGCGAGCAGCGACAGGGATTGCCGTGCGTTCAGTCCGTTGGGAATGATTTCGGCGAGACTGCCCGAGGGAAAATACTCCATGGCGATGTACGCGTGGCGGTCGCTGAAACCGCGGTCGTAGATCTTGACAACGTTGGGGTGATCGATCGACGAGATGATGTCGAACTCCTGCACGAAGCGCTGCAGCAGGGTTTCGTTCAGACCGCTGGTGGCATTGAGGATCTTGAGGACGACTTGCTGCCGGTCGCTTTCCCGCTCGGCGAGATAGACCACCGAGGAACCGCCCTGACCGATCTTCGAGAGGACGTGATACCCCTGGACCGTAATGCGCTTGTCACCGAATTCGCTCGTGATGATGCTCAAAGTGATGCCCAAGGCGGCTTTCGCGGCGTCGGCGGCGATCCGGGCATTTGCGGCAAGCGCCTCGCGCATGTCCTCCGGTATCTGCACCGAAGCCTTGTCGTCGTCGCCCGCGGCGATGCCGATGATTTCGGATGCCTCGGTGGGGTGACTGCGTCCACGCAACTGGACCGTCCGGCGTGAGCCGATGACGACCGCCGAACCGGCGGCGCTGACCGTCGCTTCGCTGGCCACCACCGCCCAGCCCAACTCCTTGGTCTGACCTTCCAGGCGCGAAGCGATATTGACGCTGTCGCCGACGGCCGTGAGCTCACCGCGTCCCGGCACGCCGACATGACACAGCAGCACCTCGCCGGTGTGCATACCTATGCCTATGGAAAATTCGGGGAGGTTCAGCGAGGCATGACGCTGCTTGACCCAATCGCGGAATTCGCGCGCGGCGAGTTGCATGCCCAGGCTGGCGCGCACCGCCCGGCGTGCGTGAGACTCGCCCTTTTCGTTCGGAGGCGCCTCGAACAGGGCCATGATGCCGTCACCGATGAATTTCATGATGACGCCGCGACAGCGGATGACAGGCGCGCAGGCAGTCTCGAGATAGGCATTGAGCAGCTCGGCAATCTCGTCGCTGGTGAGCCGCTCGGAATACGTGGTGAAGTTGCGGATGTCCGAGAAAAGCACAGTCGCCTGGGCGATCCTGCCTGTCAGCGTGCCGGGCTCGGCATCCTCGAGCGCTTCGGTGCCGTCGCCGCCGGAGATCTTTTCCCGAAACTTTTGCGTCAGGCGGTCCTGCTGCGGGACGAGTCGCGCCGTCAGCGCCTGCGTCAGGTTTTCAAATTTCTTCAGGCGACTGTTCACGGCCTCCATCAGCTCGTTGCGCGTGAAAGGCTTCGGAAGGTAGTCGTCTGCGCCCAAATTCATGCCGCGGCGCGTGCTGGAGCGATCGTCGAGCGCGGTGAGGAAGATGAAAGGAATCTCGGCAAAACGCGGTTCCGCCCGCAAGGCCTCGAGTACGGCAAATCCGTCCATCTCCGGCATCATTACGTCGCACAGGATCAGGTCCGGCGGATCGCGGCGCGCCAACTCCAGGCCGATGCGGCCGTTTTCCGCGCCGGATGCGGAGTAGTGCTCGACCTTGAGCATCAGCATGATGTTGTTGCGGATGCTGGGTTCGTCCTCGATGACGAGGACTTTCTTTGCGGATTCGTCGGCCATCAACTCACCCCGATAGGCTGTTTGACCGGCCGCAGAGGAAGCGTCACGGTGAACCGGGTTCCGGAGCCGACTGCGCTCGTCAGGCCGATCGCGCCGCCGTGAAGCTCCACCGCCTTCTTCACGATCGCAAGGCCCAGGCCCGTGCCCGGGCGATTTTCGACGTTCGAGGCGCGATGAAAGCTCTCGAACATCCGCGGCTGGTCTTCCACGGGGATGCCGATCCCCCGGTCCTGAATCTCGATCGCCGCCTGCTCTTCGCGTCGGGCGAGTGAAAAGGTCACTTCGCTGCCCGGCGGAGAATACTTCACTGCGTTCGAGAGGAGGTTGTTCAGGATGTGCCGCAGCAGCCTCTCGTCCATATAGGCTTCGGCGCGGTCAAAGCGGTCGTCGAGGGTGATGACGTGCTGCCTGCCTTGCGCAATGCGAAACTCCGACACGACCTTGCTGCAGAGCTCGCTGAGATTCAGGCTGCTCGGGTTCAGCTTGAGCACGCCGGACTCGGCGCGGCCCAGCGTGAGCACGTCGTCGATCATCTCGCTCATGCGTTTTGCGCTGCTCTGGATGGTCTGCAGGAGGTTGAGCTTCTCGGCCGGGCTCAGGCTCTCGGAGTAATGCTCGAGCAATTCGGCCGACGATAGCGTGGTCGCGAGCGGGGTGCGGAACTCGTGCGAAGCAGTCGAGACGAATTTCGATTTCATCTCGGAGAGCTCCTTTTCACGCTGGACTGCGGTGAGCAGCTCGGCCTCCGCGCGCTTGCGGTCGTCGATATCCACGTTGACGCCGGTCATGCGCAGCGCCCGGCCGCCCGCGTCGCGCTCGACCACCCTGCCGCGGGAGAGACTCCATATCCAGCCCCCGGCAAGGGTCTTGACGCGAGCCTCGGCGACATACTCGGACTCTCCGCCGTTCAGGCAATTGGCGAGCGCCTGCTTCACTTTCGGAAGATCATCGGGATGGACCATTTGCGCCAATTCGTCCAGAGTCAGGGCGCTGGTTTCCTTGCCTACTTTGAGGATGACTGCCCAGCTACCGCCCAGAAAAACGCTGGTTCTGCGCGCATCCCAGTCCCAGATGAGGATATTGGCGGCCTGAAGCGCAAGGTCCAGGCGCTCCTTGGCATCTTTGACCTGTTCGAGCAGGCGTTCGTTTTCCCGTCCGAAACGAAGCGTTTCGGTCAGCGCCCTGTTGGCGGACAGATAGAGCGCCAGGAGCACCGCCGAAAACACCAGTATCAGGATTCCGGCGGAGGTGTTGAACGCACCCCCCTGCGAAAAGAGCAGGCCGATCAAAGGCGCGAAAATCGGCACGATCAGGCAAGCAAACGACTTGGGGCTGGGGGCGAGCGCCGGCGGCAAACCCATTGCGACGCTGCCGATGAGGAACGGAATCAGGATTTCGTGAAACTGCCCGTGCTCGGGGTAGAGCAGCATCACCGTCAGGCCCCAAATGGTACCGATAGCCGCGCTCGTGAGGCAGAAATAACCCTCCCAGCGCGCTGCACCTTCCGGCCCGGGCTGGCGAAGGCGGTAGGCGCGATTGAGGGCAACACGCACAAGGCTCGCCAGCACCAGCCAGATCAACCAGGCCACCAGCAGCTTGTCGCTGATGTTGCCCCAAAGGGCAAATGCCGCGATGGCCGAAGTCACCAGGATGGCCGGGACGTCTTTTCCCGCCAGCCGGTAAAGGAGCGATACTCGCTGAGGCAGAAATTCGGCCGAGGACAGGGCACCGATCGAGGCGCGCGATGTAGTCACGTTCTCCTTCTTGGGAGTTGCTATTGCAGGCCGTCAATTCTGGCACGGTTTAGCAAGCGGTGCCGTCTCGCGAGGAAGAAGCGGAGCCGGTCGCCGAAAGTTTGGTGGGGCAGGAGGAATCACGGTATACTTTTGCAGTTCGTTGTAGAGCGGGACCGGCGAAAACCGGTCCCGCTCTGCACGTCTGGCCCCCACAAATGAGCCTGCTGCCGTGCCCCTCCCCCCGCCCGCTCTACTAGTATTGGCCGACGGGTCCGTTTTCCGGGGCATGTCGGTTGGATCGACCGGCCTCGCTTCGGGGGAAGTGGTTTTCAATACCGCCATGACCGGGTATCAGGAGGTCCTCACGGATCCCTCGTACTGCCGCCAGATCGTCACTCTGACCCACCCGCACATCGGCAATACCGGGACCAACCGGGAGGACATGGAGTCGGGAAAGGTGTTTGCCACGGGATTGGTCGTCCGCGATCTATCGCCTTCAGTCTCGAGCTGGCGGGCTGAACACAGCCTCTCCGAGTTTCTCGCAGCGAACAAGGTGGTCGCCATTGCCGGCATCGACACGCGCCGGCTCACCCGCATCCTGCGCGAAAAGGGCGCCCAGAACGGCGCTCTCCTTGCAGGTTCTGACGATGCGGAGCAGGCGCTCGCGGCGGCTCGGGCGTTTCCCGGACTTGCGGGAATGGATTTGGCCAAGGTGGTGACGACCGCCAGGTCCTACGAATGGTCCGAGGGCGTATGGCGGACCGGCGGCGGGTTCGGCAAAGGCACCGAAGCGCGCTTTCACGTGGTCGCGTACGACTACGGTATCAAGCGCAACATCCTGCGCATGCTCGTAGAACGTGGCTGTCGCGTTACGGTGCTTCCGGCGCAGGCCCCGGCTGCAGACGCACTAGCTCTCAAGCCCGACGGAGTGTTTCTGTCCAACGGCCCGGGCGATCCCGAGCCTTGCGACTACGCCATCCGCGCGGTCCGCCAGATCATCGACACCGGGACTCCGACGTTCGGAATCTGCCTCGGCCACCAACTCATGGGACTCGCCTCCGGCGCGAAGACCGTGAAGATGAAGTTCGGCCATCACGGCGCCAACCACCCGGTGAAGGATTTGGAGAACGGAACGGTGGTCATTACCAGCCAGAACCATGGCTTCGCAGTCGACCCGGACACGCTTCCCGCGAATCTCAAACCGACCCACGTTTCGCTTTTCGACGGAAGCTTGCAGGGCCTTGCGCGCACCGACCGTCCGGCGTTCTGCTTTCAAGGGCATCCCGAGGCGAGTCCCGGGCCGCACGACATCGGGTATCTCTTCGATCGCTTCGCAAAACTGATGGAAGAACGCAAGCGTGCCTAAGCGCACCGACATCAAGAGCGTCCTGATCATCGGGGCCGGGCCCATCGTGATCGGCCAGGCCTGCGAGTTCGATTATTCCGGCGCCCAGGCTTGCAAGGCCCTGCGTGCCGAAGGCTACAAGGTGATCCTGGTGAATTCGAATCCGGCGACCATCATGACCGACCCGGAGATGGCCGATGTCACCTACATCGAGCCGGTGAACTGGCAGATGATCGAGGCCGTCATCGCCAGGGAGCGGCCCGATGCACTGCTCCCGACCATGGGCGGCCAGACGGGGCTCAATTGCGCGCTGGACCTTGCCCGGAACGGTGTCCTGGAGAAATACGGGGTCGAGATGATAGGCGCGAGCAGTGAGGCGATCGACAAGGCCGAGGACCGCGAGAAATTCAAGCAGGCCATGGCGAGAATCGGACTGGCCTGCCCGCGCTCCACGATCGCGCACTCTCTGGAAGAGGCGCTGCAGGTTCAGGCCGCGATCGGTTTTCCCGCCGTGATCCGGCCTTCTTTCACGCTCGCGGGATCGGGCGGCGGCATCGCCTACAACCGCGAGGAATTCGTCGCCATCTGCGAGCGCGGACTGGAAACCTCGCCGACGCACGAGCTGCTGATCGAGGAGTCGGTGATCGGGTGGAAGGAATTCGAGATGGAGGTGGTGCGCGACCGCAAGGACAACTGCATCATCGTCTGCTCGATCGAAAACGTCGACCCGATGGGCGTGCATACGGGCGACTCGATCACGGTGGCGCCCGCGCAAACGCTGACGGACAAGGAATACCAGATCATGCGCGACGCCTCGATCGCGGTGTTGCGGGAGATCGGCGTCGACACCGGCGGCTCGAACGTGCAATTTGCCGTCAATCCGAAAGACGGGCGCATGCTCGTGATCGAAATGAATCCGCGGGTTTCGCGTTCCTCCGCCCTCGCGTCCAAGGCGACCGGTTTCCCGATCGCCAAGGTGGCGGCCAAGCTCGCGATCGGCTACACGCTCGATGAGCTGAAGAACGAGATCACGGGCGGCGCGACGCCGGCTTCGTTCGAGCCGAGCATCGACTACATCGTCACCACGGTGCCGCGCTTCGCGTTCGAGAAATTCCCCCAGGCGAACGACCGACTGACGACGCAGATGAAATCGGTGGGCGAGGTGATGGCGATCGGCCGCACCTTCCAGGAATCGTTCCAGAAGGCACTGAGGGGGCTCGAGGTCGGCGTCGACGGACTCAACCAGAAGACCACCGACCGCGAGAAAATCGAAAAGGAGCTCGGGGAACCGGGGCCGGAGCGCATCTGGTACGTGGGCGATGCCTTCGAGAACGGATTCACGCTGGAAGAGGTGCACCAGCTCACGCATATCGATCCGTGGTTTCTCGCGCAGATCAAGGAGATCGTCGATCTCGAGATGGAGCTCGACGACAAGCGGCTCGCGGAGGTGGATGCGCCAACGCTACGCATGCTCAAGCGCAAGGGCTTCTCCGACCGGAGGCTTGCCTACCTGTTCAATGCGAGCGAATCGGAAGTTCGCACCGTGAGGCATCGCTTCGGAATCCGCCCGGTCTACAAACGCGTCGATACCTGCGCGGCGGAATTCGCGACGCGGACCGCGTACATGTACTCGACCTACGAAGAGGAATGCGAGGCCTTGCCCACCAGCCGGAAAAAGGTGATCGTCCTTGGGGGGGGCCCGAACCGCATCGGACAGGGTATCGAGTTCGACTACTGCTGCGTGCACGCGGCGCTCGCACTGCGCGAAGACGGCTTCGAGACCATCATGGTCAACTGCAATCCGGAGACGGTATCGACCGACTACGATACTTCCGACCGCCTCTATTTCGAACCGCTCACGCTCGAGGACGTCCTGGAGATCGTCGACAAGGAAAAGCCCTACGGCGTGATCGTTCAGTTCGGCGGGCAGACGCCGCTCAAGCTTGCACGAGATCTCGAGGCGAACGGAGTCCCGATCATCGGAACGACGCCCGACATGATCGACATGGCAGAAGACCGCGAGCGCTTCCAGCAACTCATCGATCGGCTCGGGCTCAAACAACCGCCCAACCGTGCGGCGCGCACTGAATCCGATGCCCTGCGTCTCGCGGAGGAAATCGGCTATCCGCTGGTGGTGCGTCCGAGCTACGTGCTCGGCGGGCGTGCGATGGAGATCGTGCACGAGCAGAAGGATCTCGAGCGCTACATGCGCGAGGCCGTCAAAGTTTCGAACGACTCGCCGGTGCTGCTCGATCGGTTCCTGAGCGACGCCACGGAGGTGGACGTGGACGCCGCCAGTGACGGCGAACACGTGCTGATCGGCGGGGTCATGGAACATATCGAGCAGGCCGGAGTGCATTCCGGCGACTCGGCGTGTTCCCTGCCGCCCTATTCCCTCGCCCCGCACATTGAGCAGGAGCTGCGCCGGCAGACCCTGGAACTCGCTCACGGCCTCAAGGTCGTAGGTCTGATGAACGTGCAGTTCGCAATCCAGCGGGACGTGATCTACGTACTCGAAGTCAATCCCCGCGCTTCGCGCACCGTGCCCTTCGTCGGCAAGGCCACCGGCGTTCCGCTCGCCAAGATCGCCGCTCGCTGCATGGTGGGAAAGACTCTCGCGCAGCAGAACGCGCTGGCGGAGGTGGTTCCAGGCTATTTTTCCGTAAAGGAAGCCGTGTTTCCGTTCGTGAAGTTTCCCGGTGTCGATACCATTCTCGGACCCGAGATGAAATCGACCGGGGAGGTGATGGGTGTGGGGAAGAGCTTCGGGGAGGCCTTCGTCAAGTCGCAACTCGCCGCGGGTGCGAAGCTTCCCGAAACCGGCACCGCCTTCATCAGCGTGCGCGACGGCGACAAGCTGGCCGCGGCCACGGTCGCGCGAGACCTGGTCGAGTTGGGCTTTCGCCTGATTGCGACCCGAGGGACGGCCGCGGTGCTCAGCGCACAAGGCATTGCCGTGACCGTCGTCAACAAGGTGGTTGAAGGCCGGCCGCACATCGTGGACATGATCAAGAACGGGGAAGTGAGTCTGGTCGTGAATACGGTGGAGGAAAAACGCAGCGCCGTTTCGGATTCGCGGTCCATTCGGACCAGCGCAGTACAGCGGCGCGTGACCTACTACACTACGGTAGCGGGTGCGCGGGCAGCCTGCGAGGGTATGCGGCACATGAAATCCCTGGTGCCGTACTCGCTCCAGGAGCTGCATTCCGGACTGCGCCCGCGTGCGCCTATTGCAAAATGACCGGAAAAGTGGTCACATTGGACCGCCTTCCGCAATTCTTCTGTTCTGAATAACCGATGCCGCAGCCGGGCGCCCAAGGCGCCGTGGACGGCTCATTTTTGATACGGCCATGAGCACTATTCCGCTGACCACGACCGGGGCCGAGCTGTTGCGCCAGGAGTTGCAGCGCCTGAAAACGGTGGAGCGGCCGAGCGCAATTACAGCGATCGCGGAGGCGCGCACACACGGCGATCTTTCGGAAAACGCCGAATACGACGCCGCCAAGGAACGTCAGAGCTTTGTCGAAGGCAGGATCAAGGATATCGAGTCCAAGCTCGCCAACGCACAGGTGATCGACCCCCAGGGGGTCGACGCCGAGGGGCGGTGCGTGTTCGGCGCCACAGTTGATCTCGAAGAGTTGAAGGGCGGCGAGTCGGTGACCTATCAAATCGTCGGAGACGACGAAGCCGACATCAAGAAAGGCAAGATCTCGATCGGTTCGCCCATCGCGCGGGCGCTGATCGGCAAATACGCGGGGGATCAGGTCGAGGTGCAGACTCCGGGCGGGGTGAGAAAGTACGAGGTGCTGGAGATACGTTACGAGTAGCGCCCGCGGCGCTTCTTGCGAGGCGTGGTCTTCACCTCTTCGGAAGAGGGCTCCGGATTCTCCCGGAATATGACGAGGATCTTGCCGATGTGCTGAACGGGATGCGCGCCGGTGCTGCGGCATATTTCTCCAAGGAGCGCTTCCCGGGCGGGCCGGTCGGTATCCCGAGCGCGAATCTTGATCAGCTCGTGACTTTTCAGACCGCGTTCGATTTCCGCCAGGACCGAGGAAGACAGGCCCTTCCCGCCGATCAGCACCAGCGGAGTGAGCGCATGCGCTCGCGCCTTCAGCTCGCGACGCCGGGAGGGTGTCAGGTAATGCATGGAGGAAGTCTAGAGAATGGCCCGTACTAAATCCAGTTCGGCATGGCTCAGACGCCACCTCACCGATCCTTACGTTCGCAAGGCGAATGAAGAGGGGTACCGCTCGCGTGCCGCCTACAAGCTCATTGAAATCGCCAACCGGGACCGGCTCGCACGTCCCGGCGAGACGGTCGTCGATCTCGGCGCTGCGCCCGGCAGCTGGTCGCAGGCGCTGATCGAGCGTGTCGGGCGGTCCGGGCGCGTAATCGCGGTCGATCTTCTGGAATTTGCGCCGATAGCTGGAGTTACGATCATTCGCGGGGATTTCCGGGAAGAAACTGTGCTTCGGAGCTTCGAAGGCGCCCTGAAAGGGCAAAAGCTCGACCTTGTAGTTTCCGATATGGCCCCCAATCTGAGCGGGGTGAGCGCGACGGATCAGGCGCGCAGTATCCACCTGTGCGAATTGGCGCTCGAATTCGCGGGGGCTCATCTGAAACCGCAAGGTGCGTTTCTGGTCAAAGTGTTCCAGGGGGTGGGATATCCCGAGTTCCTGGCGGCAATGCGCGGCGTTTTCGTCGCCGTCGCATCGCGAAAGCCCGGGGCCTCGCGCGGCGATTCCAAGGAGATGTATCTGTTAGGTAGGACACTCAAGGGCGCCACTGGCCCCTGAGCTTGCTTGGGCTTAGAATGGGCCACGCAACGTTCGTGGCAGAAAAGGAAGCAAGTTGAATAACCTCTTCAAGAACCTAGTGATTTGGCTCGTCATCGGGCTTGTCCTGATGACGGTGTTCAACCAGTTCAACACGCGCCAGCAGACTCAGGCCGTGATGGACTATTCGCAATTCATGGAAGAGGTGAAGGCCGGGCGGATCGCCGAGGTGGTGATCGAAGGGCGCGACCTCAAAGCCAAGACCACCGACGGGAAGCCCGTCAACAGCTATTCTCCCGGAGACATCTGGCTCGTCTCCGACTTGCTCAAGTACAACGTCAAGATCAAGGCGAAGCGCGAGGAAGAGCCTTCGCTCCTCATGAATATCTTCGTTTCGTGGTTCCCGATGCTGCTTCTCATCGGTGTGTGGATTTTCTTCATGCGCCAGATGCAGGGCGGCGGACGGGGCGGCGCGTTTTCGTTCGGAAAGTCGCGCGCGAGAATGATCGATGAGTCCAACAACAGCATCACCTTCGCCGACGTCGCCGGCTGCGAAGAAGCGAAGGAGGAAGTCTCCGAGCTCGTCGATTTCCTGCGCGATCCCGCCAAGTTCCAGAAGCTCGGCGGCCGCATTCCGAAGGGCGTACTCATGGTCGGCAATCCCGGCACCGGCAAGACGCTGCTTGCGCGTGCGATCGCAGGCGAAGCCAAGGTTCCCTTCTTCTCGATCTCCGGTTCCGACTTCGTGGAGATGTTCGTCGGCGTGGGCGCCGCGCGCGTCCGCGACATGTTCGACCAGGCGAAGAAGCACGCGCCCTGCATCGTGTTCATCGATGAAATCGACGCGGTGGGCCGGCAGCGGGGCGCCGGCCTCGGCGGCGGCAACGACGAGCGCGAGCAGACCCTCAACCAGCTGCTCGTCGAAATGGACGGATTCGAAGGCACCACCGGCGTCATCGTCATTGCGGCGACCAACAGGCCGGACGTCCTCGACCCGGCGCTTCTGCGCCCCGGGCGCTTCGACCGCCAGGTCGTCGTGCCGCTTCCGGACATCCGCGGCCGCGAGCAGATTCTGCTCGTGCACATGAGGAAGGTGCCGGTGGCCCCGGACGTCAGGGCCGAAATCATCGCGCGCGGAACGCCGGGATTCTCCGGCGCCGATCTCGCCAACCTCGTCAACGAGGCGGCGCTCTTTGCCGCGCGCAAGAGCAAGCGGCTCGTCGACATGGAAGATTTCGAACGCGCCAAGGACAAGATCATCATGGGAGCGGAGCGCCGCTCGATGGTCATGCCTGAAGAGGAACGCAAGAACACCGCTTACCACGAGTCCGGACATGCTGTGGTCGCCAAGCTCGTGCCCAAGACGGACCCGGTGCACAAGGTGACGATCATCCCGCGCGGCCGCGCGCTGGGGGTGACCATGCAATTGCCGCAAGAAGATCGTTACAGCACTGACCGGGAGCGGCTGCTCTCCACGATCGCAGTGCTCTTCGGCGGGCGGATCGCCGAGGAAGTGTTCATGGGCCAGATGACGACCGGTGCGTCGAACGATTTCGAGCGCGCCACCGCCCTGGCGCGCAGCATGGTGACGCAATGGGGCATGTCCGACGCAATGGGTCCCATGGTGTACGGCGAGAACGACGGGGAAGTGTTCCTCGGACGCTCGATCACCACGCACAAGAACGTGTCCGAAGTGACGATGCAGAAAGTCGACGCCGAGATCCGGCGGATCATCGATCAGCAATTCGCTCTGGCCAAGAAGCTGATCCTCGAAAATCGCGAGAAGGTCGAGGCCATGGCGAAAGCGCTCCTCGAGTGGGAGACCATCGACTCCGACCAGATACAGGACATCATGGACGGCCGGCCGCCGCGCCCGCCCAAGCCGACGCAGGCACCGCAGCAACCGCCCCAGGCGGGAGCACCCGGGGCGGCTGTCGAGCCCGCACCAGTCTCTTAGTTCATCCCAGGGCCCGAAGCCTGCTTCGGGCCTTTTCATGTCTGCGGCCATGGCTGCGCAAAGTCTCCGCTGCGGCAGATTCCGATTGGTGCTCGATCGCCCGCTTATCATGGGCGTGGTCAACGTGACTCCCGATTCGTTTTCCGACGGCGGGTCCTACCTTGAATCCGGGGCCGCGATCGCGCACGCGCGACGGCTCGTGGAAGAAGGCGCGGACCTGCTCGATATCGGCGCGGAATCGAGCCGTCCGGGCGCCGATAGCGTTCCGGCCGAACAGGAGCTGTCCCGGCTGATGCCGGTGCTCGACGGGCTTCGCGGTTCTCCGGTACCGATCTCGGTCGATACGACGAAACCCGAGGTGATGCGCGCGGCAATCGGCGCGGGTGCGGCGATGATCAACGACATCGGTGCGCTGCGCTCTCCCGGTGCGCTCGACACCGTGGCCGCTACCGACGCCGCAGTGTGCCTCATGCATATGCAGGGAGAGCCGCGCACGATGCAGCGTGAGCCGCGGTACGGCGATGTGGTGGCAGAGGTGCACGCGTTTCTCGCCGAGCGCGTCGCCGCGGCGGAGGCGCGCGACATCGCGCGCGAGCGCATCGTCATCGATCCGGGCTTTGGTTTCGGCAAGACGATGGCACACAATTTCGAGCTGCTGCGCCATCTCGACCGGTTCGTCGAGATGGGTTTGCCGGTGATGGCGGGCTGGTCGCGCAAATCGACCCTAGGCGCCATCACCGGTCGCGGACCCGGGGAACGGCTCGCCGCAAGCATCGCCGCGGCTTTGCTGGCGGTACAGCACGGCGCTACAATCCTTCGCGTCCACGACGTGGCGGCGACGCGAGATGTGCTTGCGGTGCTCGCTGCGATGGAAGGGGAGCACGGAAAACAATGAGCAGAAAGTATTTCGGAACGGACGGTGTACGTGGAAAAGTCGGCGAAATGCCGATCACGCCGGAGTTCGTCATGCGGCTCGGCTTTGCCGCTGGCGAAGTGCTGGTGCGGCGATCGTCCATGCCCAAAGGCGCGCATCCGGCGGTGCTGATCGGCAAGGACACGCGCATCTCGGGTTACATGCTCGAAGCCGCCCTTGAAGCAGGCTTCGCCGCCGCCGGCGTGGACGTAATGCTGACCGGGCCGCTGCCGACCCCCGCGATCGCCTATCTGACCCGGGCGCTGCGGCTGCAGGCCGGCGTCGTGATCAGCGCTTCGCACAACCCGTACCAGGACAACGGGATCAAGTTTTTTTCGGCCGAGGGCAGCAAGCTTCCCGACGCCGTGGAGATGGACATCGAGGCACGGCTCGATCGCCCGATTCTCTGCAAGGAATCGGCCAGCCTCGGCAAAGCGCGTCGCATCGAGGACGCGCGAGGACGTTATATCGAGTTCTGCAAGAGCACTTTTCCCTCCTCGCTCGACCTTCGCGGAATGAAGATCGTGATCGACTGCGCGCACGGCGCGACCTATCACGTCGCTCCCCCCGTATTCCACGAACTGGGCGCCGACGTTGAAACGATAGGGGCGGACCCGGATGGGTTCAACATCAACGACAAGGCCGGGGCCGTGCATCCGGAGGCGCTGCAGAGAGCGGTCGCTCAACACAAGGCGGATCTGGGTATCGCGCTCGACGGGGATGGCGACCGCGTGCTCATGGCCGACGGGGAGGGCAGGCTTTACGACGGCGACGAGCTGCTGTTTGTCGTCGCGCGCGAGCGCGCGAAAAACGGCGGACTGAAAGGCGTGGCCGGAACCCTGATGACCAATCTGGCGCTGGAACACGCGCTCGCGAAAATGGGGGTTTCCTTCGCACGTGCCAAGGTCGGAGACCGCTACGTGCTGGAAATGCTCCAGGAAAAGGACTGGCAGCTCGGGGGAGAGAATTCCGGGCATATCATCTGCCTGGACAAGCACACCACCGGCGACGGCATTGTCTCGGCCTTGCAGGTGCTCTCCGCGATGCGGGCGAGCGCGACGACTCTGCCAAAATTGTGCCGAGGGCTCGCGCTCTATCCGCAGGAGCTCATCAACGTGCGTGTGGCCAAGGGATTCGACTGGCAGAAACAGTCGGCGGTGACAAAAGCGAAGCGCGAGGCCGAACGCGCCCTTGGGAAGAACGGACGCGTGCTGCTGCGTCCGTCGGGCACCGAGCCCGTGCTCCGCGTCATGGTGGAAGGCAAGAACGACGCACAAGTGCGGCGGCTTGCGCGAATGATCGCCGAAACCGTGCAAGAGGCCGCCTAGTTTCGTCGGAGGAGCCCGGTCGCGGCTCGAGCACCGGAACATCCGCAAGATCCTGAATTTTCCGGCGTTTTCTGTTGACCCTCAAGGCGGTCCGGCAGTAAAATCTCCCCCTTTTGGCTCGCCCGGAACGGGATGCGCGCGAGGCTGGTAGCAGGTAACTGGAAGATGCACGGCAGCCTCGTCTCCAACGCACGGCTGCTGAACGCGCTGAAAGCGGTGCTCAAGCGAGCCGAGGGTCTGGATTACGCAGTGTGCGCGCCGTTCCCCTACCTCGCGCAAGTCAAGGAGACGCTTTCGGGCAGTCCGATCGCGTGGGGTGCGCAAGATATTTCCGAACACGACTCCGGAGCGTACACGGGGGAGGTGTCGGGAGCGATGCTCAAGGAATTTGGCTGCCGCTTCGCGATCGTCGGCCACTCGGAGCGTCGCGGACTTTACGGGGAAGACGACAGGACGGTTGCGGCCAAGTTCAACGCGGCCCGGCGCGCCGGCTTGACGCCGATCCTTTGCGTAGGAGAAACCCTTGAGCAGCGCGAACGCGGTGAGACGGAAAGCGTGGTGAAGCGCCAACTCGATGCGGTGCTCGCCGCTGCGGGCGTTGCCGCTCTGGACAAGACCGTGCTCGCCTATGAACCGGTCTGGGCGATCGGCACGGGCAAGAACGCCACGCCCCAGCAGGCTCAGGATGTGCATGCGTATATCCGCGCGCGGTTCGCGGAGAGCGACAAGGAACTGGCGTCGCGTATGACGATCGTGTACGGCGGCAGCGTCAAACCCGGAAACGCCCGGGAGCTGTTTGCGATGCCGGACGTCGACGGCGGCTTGATCGGCGGGGCTTCGCTCGTTGCGGAGGACTTCATCGCCATCTGCGCCGAGGCGCGGAGATAACTCTGGAGAATGCAATATGGATTTCTGGTTCACGCTGACCCTCATCGTTGATGTCATCGTCGCTCTCTTCATCATCGGCCTTGTCCTGCTCCAGCACGGCAAAGGAGCGGATGTGGGCGCGTCTTTCGGCAGCGGCGCCTCGGGAAGCTTGTTTGGCGCAAGCGGCTCAGCCAATTTTCTTTCTCGCACCACGGCCGCCCTCGCTGTCGTGTTTTTCCTCACTACTTTCGCGCTCGCCTACCTTGTTACGCACCGGCCGCGTACCGGCGGAGGCGTGATCGATACGATCAAGGAACAACCGGTGCAGCAGCAAGTTCCCGCAACCCAGGGGACGCCCGACGCGGCCAAGTCGTCCGACGCGGTGAAATCGAAAGCAAACGAGGTTCCGAAGTAGTAAAATCGAACGCTTTGAGGGCGGGCTCGTTTTCGACGCGACGACGCATCAAGCCCAATCACGCCGACGTGGTGAAATTGGTAGACACGCCGTCTTGAGGGGGCGGTGGCGAAAGCTGTGAGAGTTCGAGTCTCTCCGTCGGCACCACGCAAAGGGGGACTTGGATCGGAGGCGGAGGACTTCCGGCCCAAGTCCTCGATTTTGAGAGGGGTATGGTTTCTGTGAGAGCGAGCGTGCGAGTGCGAGCCACCGGCACGGCTTCCTGCTCTCAAGTCCGGGGCTGATCCGTGCTCGAGAATTACTTTCCAATACTCCTGTTCATCGTAATCGCTTTTGTTTTTGGCGGCCTCATGGTCGGCGCGGGCACGGTGCTCGGGCCGCACCGTCCCGACAGCGAAAAACTCTCCCCGTACGAATGCGGATTCGAGGCTTTCGAGGACGCGCGCATGAAGTTCGACGTGCGTTACTACCTGGTTGCGATCCTGTTCATCCTGTTCGATCTCGAAATCGCCTTTCTCTTCCCCTGGGCGGTGACGCTCGGCGAGATCGGGAGCTTCGGATTCTGGTCGATGATGATCTTTCTTGCCATTCTTGTCGTGGGCTTCATCTACGAGTGGATGAAGGGAGCGCTGGAATGGGAATAGCCAGGTTGAAAGTGGCCTATGGGCATTGAAGGTGTTTTCGAGGAAGGGTTCACCACCACTTCGCTCGACAAGCTCATCAACTGGACGCGCACCGGGTCGCTGTGGCCGATGACCTTCGGCCTGGCGTGCTGTGCGGTCGAGATGATGCACGCGGGTGCCGCGCGCTACGACCTCGACCGGTTCGGAATCGTGTTCCGGCCGAGCCCGAGACAGTCCGACGTCATGATCGTCGCGGGGACTCTGTGCAACAAGATGGCCCCGGCGCTGCGCAAAGTCTACGACCAGATGGCCGAACCGCGCTGGGTGATCTCGATGGGTTCCTGCGCGAACGGCGGCGGCTACTACCACTACTCCTACTCGGTGGTACGCGGCTGCGACCGCATCGTACCGGTGGACGTGTACGTTCCAGGCTGTCCGCCGACTGCGGAAGCGCTGCTCTACGGCATCGTCCAGCTGCAAAACAAGATCAAGCGCACCAACACCATCGCGCGTTAGTTGAAAAAATAACATGGGAGCAAAGCTCGAACAGCTGAAAAGTGCGCTCAACTCGTCGCTCGGCGGGAAGATCGTCAGTCTCACCGAAGCTCTGGGCGAGTTGACGCTGGTAGTGGAGGCGAAAGACTATGCGGCGACCGCTCTGTGGCTGCGCGACGACCCGTCGGTCCGTTTCGAGGAGCTGATCGATCTGTGCGGGGTGGACTACTCGAGCTTCGGCGAAGGCAGCTCGGGTTTCGGAGAACGCAAATGGGAAGGACGCCGGTTCGCGGTCGTGTCGCACCTGCTCTCGCTTGAGCACAACCGGCGCTTGCGCTTGCGGGTGTTCGCGCCCGACGACAACTTCCCCGTGGTGGACTCTCTCACCGGAATCTGGCCCAATGCAAACTGGTACGAGCGCGAGGCCTTCGACTTCTTCGGGGTCATCTTTACCGGTCATGACGACCTGCGCCGCATCCTCACCGACTACGGCTTCATCGGCCACCCGTTCCGCAAGGATTTTCCGCTGTCGGGGAATGTCGAAATGCGCTACGACCCCGAACAGAAACGAGTCATTTATCAACCGGTGAGCATCGAGCCTCGTGAAATCACGCCGCGCATCATTCGCGAGGACGAGTATGGCGACCTGGGAACCCCGCACTGACCCATGGCGGAAATCCGGAACTACACCCTCAACTTCGGCCCGCAGCATCCGGCGGCGCACGGCGTGCTGCGGCTGGTGCTCGAGCTGGACGGCGAGGTGATCATGCGGGCCGACCCGCACATCGGTCTCCTGCACCGCGCGACCGAGAAGCTCGCCGAGCACAAGACTTACATTCAGGCCCTGCCGTACATGGACCGGCTCGACTACGTGTCGATGCTTTCGAACGAACACGCCTACTGCATGGCGGTCGAGCGGCTGCTGGGCGTCGAGGTGCCGATCCGAGCCCAGTACATCCGCGTGATGTTCGACGAGATCACGCGCATCCTGAACCACCTGCTGTGGCTCGGGGCGCACGGCCTGGACATCGGGGCGATGACGGTTTTTCTCTACTGCTTCCGGGAACGCGAAGACTTGATGGACTGCTACGAGGCGGTGTCGGGCGCGCGCCTGCACGCCGCCTACTATCGTCCCGGCGGCGTATACCGCGATCTCCCGGAGACGATGCCCCAGTACCGGGTGTCGATGTACAAGAACGCCAGCGCCTTGAAGAAGCTGAACGAGAACCGGCAGGGCTCGCTCCTCGACTTCATCGAGGACTTCACCCGCCGTTTCCCGAAAAATGTGGACGAGTACGAGATGCTGCTCACCGACAACCGCATCTGGAAGCAGAGAACGGTCAACATCGGCGTGGTGTCGCCCGAGCGGGCGCTCGCGCTCGGGTTCACCGGGCCGATGCTGCGCGGCTCGGGTGTCGAATGGGACCTGCGCAGGAAACAACCGTACGAAGTCTACGATCGGCTCGATTTCGACATTCCGGTGGGCACGAACGGCGACTGCTACGACCGGTATCTGGTGCGCGTGGAGGAGATGCGCCAGTCGAACCGCATCGTCAGGCAGTGCATCGATTGGCTTCGCAGCAACCCCGGGCCGGTGATCACCGACAACCACAAGGTGGCGCCTCCATCGCGCGTGGAGATGAAGAGCAACATGGAAGAGCTGATCCACCACTTCAAGCTCTTCACCGAAGGCATCCACGTGCCGCCCGGCGAAGCCTATGCCGTGGTCGAGCACCCGAAGGGGGAGTTCGGCATCTACATCGTGTCCGACGGCGCGAACAAGCCCTACCGGCTGAAAATCCGCGCGGCGGGCTTCCCCCACCTCGCGGCGCTCAATGAAATGGCGAAAGGCCACATGCTCGCCGATGTGGTGGCGATCATCGGGACTCAAGACATCGTTTTCGGCGAGATAGACAGGTGAGGTGACGTGTTAAGCGCCGATTCACTCAAGAAGATCGACCTGGCGATAGCCAAGTATCCGCCCGAGCAGAAGCAGTCGGCGGTCATGGCCGCGCTCACCGTGGCCCAGGACGAGAAACGTCACTTGTCGACGGAAGTGATGGACTTCGTCGCAGGCTACCTCGGCATGCCGCCGATCGCCGTCTACGAGGTGGCAAGCTTCTACGCGATGTACGACCTGAAGCCGGTGGGAAAGCACAAGCTGTGCATCTGCACCAACCTGCCGTGCGCGCTCTCCGGCGCGGAAGACGCCGCCGAACACCTTAAGAAGAAGCTCGGAATCGACTGGAACGAGACGACCGCGGACGGGCGTTTCACGCTGAAGGAAGGGGAATGTTTCGGCGCCTGCGGCGATGCGCCGGTGATGCTCCTCAACAACAAGACCATGCTGTCCTTCATGACGCCGGACAAGATCGACAAGTGGATATCCGAGGTCAAATAGATGCTCGATTACGGCCCTGACGCGATCATCATGAAAGGCCTGGACGGCGAGAACTGGCGTCTCGACGACTACGTCGAGCGCGGCGGTTATTCGGCGCTGAAGAAGATCCTCGCCGAAAAAATTCCGCCCGAGAACATCATTGCGGACCTGAAAAAATCGGCGCTGCGCGGGCGCGGCGGGGCGGGATTTCCGACCGGTCTCAAGTGGAGTTTCATGCCGCGCCAGTTTCCCGGTGCAAAGTACCTCGTGTGCAATTCCGACGAAGGCGAGCCGGGCACCTTCAAGGACCGCGACATCCTGCGCTACAACCCGCACAGCCTGATAGAAGGCATGGCGATCGGCGCCTATGCAATGGGCATCCCGGTCGGCTACAACTATATCCACGGAGAAATCTGGAAGGACTACGAGCGCTTCGAGGAAGCGCTCGCCGAGGCGCGCAAGGCCGGCTTCATCGGGAAAAATATCCTCGGCGGCGATTTCTCGTTCGAGCTCCACAACCATCACGGCTACGGTGCCTATATCTGCGGCGAGGAGACCGCGCTGCTCGAGTCTCTCGAAGGCAAGAAGGGCATGCCCCGCTTCAAGCCGCCGTTTCCGGCGAGCTTCGGCCTGTACGGCAAGCCGACCACGATCAACAACACCGAGACCTTCGCCGCCGTGCCCTGGATCGTCAACCACGGTGCCGACGCCTTTCTCGCGCTGGGGAAACCGAACAACGGCGGCACCAAGATTTTTTCGGTGACCGGGCACGTGGCACGGCCCGGCAACTACGAGGTCAGGCTCGGCACGCCGTTCGCGAAGCTGCTCGAGATGGCCGGCGGCATGCGCGGCGGACGCAAGCTGAAGGCCGTGATTCCAGGCGGGTCGTCGATGCCGGTGCTTCCCGCCGAGATCATGATGCGCACCGACATGGACTACGACTCGATCGCCAAGGCCGGATCGATGCTCGGTTCGGGCGCGGTGATCGTCATGGATGAAACGACCTGCATGGTGAAGGCGCTGGAGCGCCTGTCGTATTTCTATTTCGAGGAATCCTGCGGCCAGTGCACGCCGTGCCGCGAAGGCACGGGATGGCTGTACCGCATGGTCAACAGGATCGAGCACGGGAAAGGGAAGAACGAGGACCTCGACCTTCTCGTTAACGTCGCCGACAACATTGCCGGGCGCACCATCTGCGCACTGGGCGACGCGGCGGCGCTGCCGGTGAAGAGCTTCATCCAGCACTTCCGCAGCGAGTTCCAGCATCACATCGACCACAAGCGTTGCCTGGTGACCGAGCCCGGATATTCCACCGCGCCCGGCGTTCCCGAGCGGCAGGCGGCATAGCAGACAAGCTCTATGCCCAAACTCACGATCGACGGCAGGGATACCGAAGTCAGGAACGGCGCCACGGTGATGGACGCTGCGAACGGCCTGGGGATCTACATCCCCCATTTCTGCTATCACAAGAAGCTCTCGATCGCGGCCAATTGCCGGATGTGCCTGGTGCAGATCGAGAAGGCACCCAAGCCCCAGCCCGCCTGCGCGACTCCAGTCACCGATGGAATGAAGGTATTCACGCGCTCGGACTACGCCAGGACCGCGCAGAACGGCGTGATGGAGTTCCTGCTGGTCAACCATCCGCTCGACTGCCCGATCTGCGACCAGGGTGGGGAATGCCAACTCCAGGACCTCGCCGTCGGCTACGGCAACAGCGCGTCGCGCTACACGGAAGAAAAGCGCGTGGTGGTGAACAAGAACCTCGGGCCTCTCATTTCGACCGACATGACGCGCTGCATTCACTGCACCCGCTGCGTGCGCTTCGGGACGGAAGTCGCCGGCATCATGGAGCTCGGGATGATCGGCAGGGGAGAGCACGCCGAGATCATCAGCTTCGTCGGAAAAACCGTGGACTCGGAGCTCTCGGGCAACGTGATCGACCTGTGCCCGGTGGGCGCGCTCACCTCCAAGCCCTTCCGCTACACGGCGCGCAACTGGGAGCTGTCGCGGCGCAAGTCGGTGAGCCCGCACGACAGCCTGGGCTCGAACCTGGTCGTGCAGGTCAAGCAGAACCGCGTGATGCGCGTGCTGCCGCTGGAGAACGAGGAGCTGAACGAGTGCTGGCTCTCCGACCGCGACCGCTACTCTTACGAAGGTCTTAACTCCGAGGAACGGCTCCTGCGGCCGATGCTGAAGGAGGACGGACGCTGGCGGGAAGTCGACTGGCAGGCGGCGCTGGAGCACGTCGCGCGAAACCTCTCGGAAATCCGCTTCAAGTACGATCCGCAGGAAATCGGCGCGCTCGCCAGCCCGCATTCCACTTTCGAGGAGATGGCGATCCTCGCGAAACTCATGCGTGCGATGGGCAGCGACAACGTCGATTTCCGCCTGCGCCAGTCGGATTTTTCTGCGGACGGCAAGCGCGCCGGAGTGCCCTGGCTGGGGATGAAGCTCACGGAGATCGGGGC
>DATHHS010000299.1:0-18108 GCA_035317085.1 Burkholderiales bacterium | reverse complement strand
CCCGCGATCACGTTTTCGATGGTGTTCCGCCAGGGCATGAGCGCATCCGACTGGAACATGTAGCCCGAGTGCGAATTGACCCCGGACAGCGGCCGGCCGAACACCATGACCGTGCCGGCCGAGGGCTGAAGCAATCCGGCGGCAATGTTGAGCAAGGTCGACTTGCCGCAGCCCGTCGGGCCTACGACCGAAAGAAATTCGCCCCGTGCGACGCGCAGCGTGGTTTCCTGAACTGCGGTGTAGCGCTGCGCGGGATCGTCGCGCGAGCTGAAGGTGCAGCCGATTCTCTCCAGTGCGAGAGCGGAAGTCACAGATTGAGCGTCATTCCCGCGAATGCGGGAATCCAGGGGGCCGGCGAAAAGTCGCTGGATCCCCGCCAGCCCTCATCCCTATCCCTTCTCCCGCAATGCGGGAGAAGGGAACAAATTGCTCCCCTCTCCACTGCGTGGAGAGGGGCCGGGGGTGAGGATCGCGGGGATGACCGCGCATTCGCGCGGTCATTTGTATTTGGCGTTCGCCTTCTTGACGAACTCATTGGTGTAGGTGAGATCGAGTTTGATCTCGCTCGCCTTGATCTCGGGGTTGAAACTGGGCATCACCTTGAGCGCCGTCTTCGCACCGGCATCCGAGATGTAGCCGTCGGGAGAAATCGCCTCTTTGACCTTGTTGAAGGAGAAAAGATAGAGCGCCTTGTCCCCCAGAAGATACGATTCGGGGACGGTTCTCAGAACATCCTGAGGCGATGCGGAGTGGATCCATTTGTCGGCGCGGACGATCGCGTTGGTGAGCGCCTGGACGGTATTCGGATTCTTGCGGATGAATTCGACCGGAGCGTAAAGGCATCCTGCCGGCATCGGCCCTCCCAGGACCTGCTCCGTCCCTTTCAGAGTGCGCGTATCGGCGATGATCTTGACGTCGCCGTCCTGCTCGAGCTTGGTCATCACCGGGTCGGTGTTGGAGACGGCGTCGATCTGGCCGGTCTTGAGAGCTGTCACGGCGCCGGCGCCGAGGCCGACACCGATGATGGATACGTCGGAAGGCTTGAGGCCATCCTTGGCGATGAAGGAATTCAGAATCATGTTGGTGCTGGAGCCCGGTGCGGAAACGCCGACCTTCAGCCCTTTGAGATCTTTCGGCGACTTGTAGTTTTTCGCCCTGCTGGTAGCGATGCCGATCGCGATCTGCGGCGCGCGCCCCTGTTGCACGAAACACTGCAGGAACTGGCTTTTGGGCTGCATGTTCAGGGTATGTTCGTAGGCGCCGGATACCACATCGGCACTGCCCCCGACCACCGCCCGCAGCGCCTGCGAGCCCCCGGCGAAGTCGCTGATAGTGATGTTCAGCCCCTCCTCCTTGAAGTAGCCCAGCTGCTCGGCGATCGTCAGCGGCAAGTAGTAGAGCGAGGACTTTCCGCCCACGGCAATGTGCACGTCTTTTTTCTCGAGCGCACCCTGGGCATAAGCAAGCGCAGGCGCAAACACCGCAAGAAATGCCACCAGGATTACGTTGAGAATTGACATTAGATATCTCCTCTATTTATTTGATACATATATAGAATATTATAAGTGTGTTGGCGTGAAGAATCCCCCGATGCTCACACCCCGCAGCCATGCTGTCAATGGACTTCAGAATAAAGGCATCTGCGCCGGGCCAGGCTGCCTGAATTTCTTTGTATCGAGCTGATTGCGTTTGCCCGTGTTCAAGCCCAGCCGCCGGCAAGCGATGGCGAAGCGCTTGCCGATCAGTTCCGCGAACTGCCCCTCCCCTTTCATGCGGCTGCCGAACTCCGGGTCGTTCTCGCGCCCGCCGCGCGTATCGCGAATGCGCGCCATGATATGCGCCGCCTTGAGCGGAGTGTTCCGCTCGAGCCAGTCCTTGAAGAGGCCTTTCACTTCCCAGGGAAGCCGGAGCATGGTGTAGCCGGCCAGGCTCGCCCCCGCTTCGCTCACCGCTTCCAGCACCGCCTCAAGATCCTTGTCGTTCAGAAACGGAATGATGGGCGCAACGAGAACACCACAGGGCACGCCACGCCCGCTCAGGCGGCGGACGGTTTCTACGCGACGATAAGGCGCCGCCGCGCGCGGCTCCAGGGTGCGCGCAATCCCGCCGTCGAGCGTGCCGATCGAGATGAACACCTGCACCAGGCCTTCGCGAGCCATCGGCTCGAGCAGATCGAGGTCGCGCTCGATCAGCGAGCCCTTGGTGACGATTCCGACCGGATGCCGGAATTCCCAAAGTACTTCCAGAATGCTGCGCGTGATGCGGCGCTCGCGTTCGATCGGCTGATACGGATCGGTATTCGCGCCCAGCGATATGAGCTCGCAGCGATAGCCCGGCCGGGATAGTTCTTCCCGCAGCAGTTCCGCCGCGTTTTCCTTGGCGAACAGACGTGTCTCGAAATCCAGTCCGGGAGACAGGCCGAGGTAGGCGTGGCTCGGCCTCGCGTAGCAATAGATGCAGCCGTGCTCGCATCCCTGGTAGGGATTGATCGACTGACTGAACGGAATATCCGGAGATTCGTTGCGCGCGATGATCGAGCGCGCCCGCTGCAGCGTAACCACGGTTTGCGGCCGGGACGAAGTTTCCGCTTCCGGCTCAGCGCTGCGCGCGAGCTTTTCGAAGCGCCCTCGCGGATTATCCGCGGCGCCGCGCCCCTTGATCGTCGCTCGCGGCCTGCTCACGTCGAGCGCTTCAGGTGCATTCGGGTCCTTTTGCAGCCGCACGATCAAATGGCTCCGTGTTCCCTCAAACTGGCAATCTCCGCCGCACTGTAGCCGTTCGCTCCCAGGACCGCGTCTGTATGCTCACCGAGCTCCGGGCCCACCCACTCGATATCCCCGGGCGTGGCCGAAAGCTTGGGGGTGATGCCCGGCACCTTGAGCGGCGTGCCGTCCTTCAAGCGGACCTCCCGGATCATGTCCCGCGCCAGATATTGGGCGTCTCGGGCGATGTCGGCCATGCTGTAAATCTTGCTGTTCGGCACCTGGGCTTCATTCAGGATTCTCACCACATTCTCGGCGTCGTGTTTCTCCGTCCAGGCGCCGATCACGGCGTCGAGCTCCTCGGCGCGCCTGGTGCGTCCGGCGTTGTCGGAAAGCGAAGGATCCTCCCCGAGATCCATGCGGCCGATCACCTTCATCAGCCGCTTGAAAATGCTGTCGGCGTTGGCCCCGATCACGACATGCTGGCCGTCGCGGGTCAGATAAGTATTGGAAGGTACGATGCCTGTCAGATTGCTTCCGGTGCGCTCGCGAACTTCTCCGAACAGATCGTATTCCGGCAGCGCCCCTTCCATCATGTTGAACACCGCTTCATACAAGGCTACGTCGACCACCTGGCCCCTGCCCCCGCTCTGCTTGCGGTGATGCAGCGCCATCAGGACGCCGATCACTCCGTGCAGCGAGGCGAGCGCATCCCCTATCGACAGATTGGGACGCACCGGCGGCCGATCCGGGAAGCCGGTCACGTAGCGCAATCCGCCCATGGACTCCCCTACCGTTCCGAATCCGGCCTGGTCGCGGTACGGCCCGGTCTGCCCGAATCCGGACAGGCGAAGCATCACCACTCCCGTGTTCTCCGCCGCCAGTTGCTCGTATCCCAGTCCCCATTTTTCCAGGGTCCCGGGACGAAAGTTTTCTATCACGACGTCGGCGTTCCGGGCGAGCCGGCGTACCACTTCCTGTCCTTCGGGCAGGCGCAGATTCACTGTCACCGATTTCTTGTTCCGGTTCTGCACGTACCACCACAGGGAGGTGCCCTCGTGCATCTTTCTCCATTTGCGCAGAGGATCGCCTTCGGGCGGCTCGATCTTGATCACCTCCGCGCCGAACTCCGAGAAGAATTTTCCGGCAAACGGCCCGGCGATCAGCTGTCCCAGCTCGATCACCTTGAGACCGTCCATCGGTTTGCGCTTCATGATTGCGGCACGAGGGGATATCTCTCCTCGCCGCCTAAGTCCGGGCCGTCACGTTCGCAGCCATTCCGCGTCAAACGCGGCATCTGCAGGATCACAGCGGCCTGCATTCTGTAAACGCCTGAGCCAGAGTTCCCGTATCGACGTACTCCAGTTCGCCGCCCACCGGGACGCCCCGCGCAATCCGGCTGACACGCAGCCCACGCCCCTTGAGCATTTCGCTGATGTAGTGCGCGGTGGCTTCCCCTTCGTTGGTGAAATTCGTCGCCACGATGACTTCCCTGACCTCTCCGTCGGCCAGGCGTCGCTGCATGACATCGAGCCCGATTTCCTTGGGCCCGATGCCGTCCAGCGGGGAAAGGCGTCCCATCAGCACGAAATACAGGCCGTGATACGCCAGGGTCTGCTCCATCATCAGCAGATCCCCAGGTGTCTCGACCACGCACAGCTGGGAGGAATCTCGCCGGGGAGAACTGCACAGCGCACACAGCTCGAGCTCGGTAAAGCTGTTGCACCTCGCGCAGCGGCGAATACTCTGCAGCGCCCCGCTCAGCGACTGCGCGAGCCTGGCCGCGCCGGCCTTGTCGTACTGCAGCAGGTGGTAGGCGATGCGCTGCGCCGATTTCGGTCCGACGCCCGGAAGGCAGCGCAGCGCCTCGATCAGTTCTTCGAGAGCGACGGGCGACTTCATTTCAAGCGGTCAGAACGGCAATTTCATTCCCGGAGGCAAGCCGAGCCCCCCCGTCACGGCGGACATCTTTTCCTGCACCGCCGTCTCGACCTTGCGCGCGGCGTCGTTCACCGCCGCTGCCACCAGATCCTCCAGCATCTCCTTGTCCTCGGTAAAGACCGAGGAGTCGATGCTCACGCGCTTGACGTCGTGCCTGCAGGTCATCGTTACCTTGACCATGCCCGCGCCCGACTGGCCCTCCACCTCCACCGAGGCAAGCTCGTCCTGAAGCTTTCGCATGTTTTCCTGCATCTGCTGGGCCTGCTTCATGAGCCCGGCAATCTGTGCTTTCATCATGAGGTCTCCTGTGCCGGCTTGATCGAAGACTCGACGATGGTCGCGTCGAAGTTCTCGACCAGGTCGCGAACGAACGCATCCTGACCGATCGCCGTCGCCGCGCGATCGCGAGCCGTGTTACCGGTCGTTTCTCTGATGGTCACGGTCAAGCGCACGGGTTTGCGGAAGCGCTCTTGCAGCGCCCCCCGGAGCTTGTCCTGGAAGTTTTTCTCGGCCAGGTGCTTCGCAGCCGGCGGCACGCGAAGCTCGATCACCTCGCCGTCGAAGCTCACGAGCTCGCTCGCCTGGGCGAGCTGCTTCGCCACCCCGCCGAGATTCAGCGAGTTGGCGAGCTTGGGCCAATCGCCGTCGAATGCCCCCTGGGCCGCCGGCTGTGTTTCGCCCGCCCGTTTCACCGCTTCGGCTTGCTTTGCCTTCGTCGAGCCGCCTCGCTCCGATTCGCCGGAATCGCGCGCTCCAGGCGAAAACGCCAGCATGCGCAGGAGCGCCATCGTGAAACCGGCGAACTCGTCCGGTGCAAACGGAAGGTCCTGGCGGCCGTGAATCGCTATTTGATAGTAGAGCTGGATCTCCTCCGGACCGAGCGCCCGGGCCAGGCTTGCAAGCCGCTCGCGCAGGCTTCCTGCGGCATCCACGGCGTCCGGCACCGCCTGGACGAGAGCGACGCGATGCAGGAGCACGCCCAGATCCTGGAGCGCGCGGTCGAACGCAAGGCTGCGGGCCCTCATGTCCTCCGCGATCGCGAGCACCGCAGCTGCTTCGCCCCGCGCGAGCGCCTCGAGGATCGAGTACAGGAAGGTATCGTCGATCGCGCCGAGCATGGAGCGCACGGCCTGCTCGGTCAGATTTCCGGCGCTGTAGGCGATCGCCTGATCGAGAAGGGACAGGGCATCGCGCATGCTCCCCTGCGCGCCTTCCGCGAGCAGCCTCAGCGCGCCGGCGTCGGCTGCGAGCTTTTCCTCCGAAAGTATTTTCTCGAGATGAACCGCGATCGCCTGCGCGGGCATCTGCTTGAGGTTGAATTGCAGGCACCGGGAAAGCACCGTAACCGGAATCTTCTGGGGATCGGTCGTCGCGAGGATGAACTTGATGTGCTCCGGCGGTTCCTCCAGCGTCTTCAGCATCGCGTTGAACGCCGACGTGGACAGCATATGGACTTCGTCGATGACGTACACCTTGAATCGCCCGCGAGTCGGCGCGTACACCGAGTTCTCCAGGAGCTGGCGCATCTCGTCCACCTTGGTATTGGTGGCCGCGTCGACTTCTATCAAATCGACGAAGCGGCCTGCATCGATTTCCAGGCAGGCTGAACATTTTCCGCAGGGATTCGAGCTGATGCCCGTCTCGCAGTTGAGGCATTTGGCGAGAATGCGTGCCAGCGTGGTTTTGCCTACTCCGCGGGTTCCGGAAAACAGGTACGCATGGTGCAGGCGTTTCTGATCCAGCGCGTGGCGCAGCGCCTTGACGATGTGTTCCTGCCCCACCAGAGACTCGAAATTGCGCGGACGCCACTTGCGGGCAAGAACTTGGTACGACATGAGGGAATTTTAGCAGCAGGAGTGAAATCGGGATTGAGGATTTGGAAATCGGAACCCGCGTCCGGGCCGCTTGCCTCGGCCGTTTTGAAACGCGGCAGCCTTCCTTGTTCCACCATCCTCAATCCCGAACGGGTGGCGAGCCTTACCCCCGGCACTTGCAACGATTGGCTGTGGCTGCTTCCTTCCGGACCTGACCAGGTTTACCAGGCTGCAATGCGGGGAGGCCCGCCGTATTCGGTTCCGGCGGAAAGTGATGCCGCCGTTTCGTCCGATTATACGGCGTTTATCGCCCCGCTCCGTGCAAATACCCTGTCCGGCCGAACATTTCCGCGGCATCCGGATCGCGTTATGATGGCGAAGAAAAATATTGCGCGCGCGGCGACACTATTGCGTCGCGAACCCGGTCAGGATACCGGGCAACAGGAGAAACTGGAGAAACTGGAGGAGAGATCATGGTTCGAATCTCAGGCCGTATCGCGGCAAGTATTCTGTGCGCCACCCTCGTCGGCCTGCCGCACCAGGCCGCGGCGCAATCGGCCGAATCCTATCCGAACCGGCCGGTGAAGATCATCGTGCCCTACGCGCCGGGCGGCGCGACCGACATCATCGCGCGCATCGTCGCGGCCCGGCTCACCGAATCTCTCGGCCAGAGCTTCATCGTGGAAAACCGCCCCGGAGCGACCGGCAACCTCGCGCTCGAGGCGGCGGCGAAAGCGCCTGCCGACGGCTACACCTTGTTCGTCGGCAACGTCTCCACCAATACGATCAACGAGAACACCTTCGCCGACAAGCTGAGTATCAGGCCTTCCCGCGATCTCGTGGGCATTGCAAAGCTGGTCGAGATCCCGCATATCGTCGCTGCGAGCCTTGCTTTCCCTCCCAATTCCATTCCCGAGCTGATCGCCGCGGCGAAGAAAAACCCCGGAAAGATCAACTACGGTTCGGCGGGAGTCGGCAGCTATCCACACCTCGACATGGAAAAGTTCTCGAGAGCCGCCGGGATTCAGCTCACACACATCCCGTACAAGGATGGCGCAGCGAAGATGGTGCCGTCGCTTCTCGCCGATGAGACGCAGGTCGCATTCATCAATCTTTCCTCGACCCTTCCGCAGATTCGTGCCGGAAAAATGAAAGCGCTCGCCACCACCACGCCTCAGCGCCTCTCCGAACTGCCGGACGTCCCGACGCTCGCCGAGCTCGGCTACGCCGGCATCGGCACCAACGCCTGGCAGGGCATGTTCGCGCCCGCCGCGACGCCAAAGCCCGTTGTCGACAAGCTCTATGGCGCGGTCGCGGCGGTGCTCACAAAACCCGAGCTCAAGGAAAGCCTCGGCAAGCAGATGATGACCGTCGAGCTTTCAGGATCACCCCAGCAATTTACCGACCTCGTGCGCAAAGAAACCCAGGGCTGGGGAGACTTCCTGCGCGAGGCCAAAATCAAGATCGAGTAAAACCCTCATACGGTCCCTCCGGGTGGCCGAATGCCTGATTGTCGATGCGCAGGTCCACATCTGGGCCGCGAGTTCACCCGCACGTCCCTGGCCGGCACGGCATGAACCCCATCGCCCCGAGCCCATTACAAAAGACGACTTGCTGCGCGAGATGGCGGTTGCCGGTGTGGACCGTGCCGTGCTCGTTCCTCCTTCCTGGGAAGGCGAGCGCAACGATATTGTCTTGGCCGCAGCGCGGGCCCATCCCGACCGGTTTTCCGTCATGGGGCGCCTGGATCCCGAAGCACCGGAGTCGCGTGCGGCTCTCCGGAACTGGCGCGCGCAGCCGGGCATGCTCGGCCTGCGGTTCACCTTCCACCGGCCCTCGCTGCAGCCGCTTCTGACGGAGGGTCGGGTCGACTGGGTGTGGGCCGAGGCGGAGCGCGCAGGCGTGCCGGTCATGATGACTTGCCCGTACGCGATCATTCATCTGGCCGATGAAATCGCCGCACGCCACCCGGGACTGCGCTTGACCATCGACCATCTTGGACTGCTGCCTAAAACGCGGGACGAAGAAGCCTTTCGTGATTTCGACAAGCTGCTCGCCCTTGCGCGCAGGCCCAATATTGCAGTCAAGGCGAGCGCGCTCCCGTGCTACACCAGCGATACGTATCCGTATCGCCGGCTGCATACCTACATCAAGAGGGCGATAGATGCCTTTGGCGCCCGACGCGTATTCTGGGGCACGGATCTTTCGCGCCTGCCGTGCTCCTACAGGGAAGCCGCGACGATGTTCACCGAAGAGATGCCCTGGCTCGGGTCGGAGGAAAAGTCATGGATCATGGGCCGAGGCCTTTGCGAATGGCTCGATTGGAGTGCAGCAGGTAGCTGACGCCCCGGGTCACTCCGCCTTGATATTCGCCGCGGCGAACAGCCTTGCCCACTGCGCCATCTCGGCCTTCAGCTCGGCGGCGAATTCCGCGGGCGTGTTGGCTACCGGCTCCACGCCAAAGCTCAGGATTTTTTCCCGCACGTCGGCCTGCTCGTAGACCCCGGCGATTTCCTGCTGCAGCCGGTTCACGATCTCGGGCGAAGTTCCGGCCGGAGCGAGCAAGCCGAACCAGGAACTCAAGTCGTAATCGGGAAGTCCGGATTCGGCGATGGTGGGAATCTCCGGCGCAACGGACGAACGCCATTTGCTCGTTACAGCGAGGGCACGCAGCTTGCCGGTGCGGACATAGGGGAGCGACGAGGCGATATTGGGAAACATCAGATTGACCTGGCCGCCCATGAGATCGGCGTATGCAGGCCCGTTGCCTCTATAGGGCACATGGATCATGTCCACGCCCGCCATCCATTTGAAGAGCTCGCCCGCGAGATGCGGCGGCGACCCATTGCCCGAAGAAGCAAAACTCAGGGTGCCGGGCTTCGCCTTCGCGAGCGCGACGAGCTCTTTGACGCTGCGAGCCGGCACCGAAGGATGCACCACCATCAGGGCGGGACCCGACACCAGATTGGTCACCGGGGCGAAATCGCGCGTCGAGTCATAAGGCAACTGCTTGTGGAGACTCGGGTTGATGGTGTGACTGCCGCTGACCACTACGAGCGTATAACCGTCGGCCTTCGCCTTCGCTGCGATCTCGGTGCCGACGATGCCGCCGGCACCGGCGCGGTTTTCCACGACGAACTGCTGCCCCCAGCGCTCGCTGAGTTTCTGGGCGGTGAGGCGGGCTACAAGATCCGTTCCGCCGCCGCTCGCAAACGGAACGATGAGTCGAACGGGTCTTACCGGGTACTCGAGCGCCAGCGCCGACGCCGCAAACCCCAGCGAAGCGATGGCCGCGCCGAGGATTCTCGCAAGCCTCAAACGGTCAAGACGGCCATGCCCAGAGCGAGCGCCATGGCTATGCGCGCTGCGCCGGTCCAGGTTCGGTTAACGACATTGCCCGAGCAGCGCCACACTGCGATGAGCCAGGTGAGATAGACAAGAAGCTTGAGCACATCCAGGCCCGCGCCGGCACCGTCCCAATCGGCATCACGCAGCATTTCGGCGAAGACACCGAGCGCGATCGCAGCGAAACCCATCGGTATGCCCCACAGCCACAAGACTTTCCAAAGCCGTTCCTGGCCGTTCAAGGCGCGCCGCAACAGGATCTTGGGATGGGTCACTTCTGCCACATGCTCCGCTACCGGGCTAGCCGGCACCTGTGGATTGACCCGCAAGTGCTTCTACTAGTTCAACGAGACGGATCATTTCTTGCCGCCGTCCAACTCGAAAGCATCGTGCTCTTCGGTATCGACGTGCACCCCGGTGCCCGCCGACTGCACGTCCCCGCTCACCATGTGCAGGCGGTTGCCGATCACCGCGCCCGCGAGTCCGTGACGTGAAACGGGCATATTGGGGAGCACCGTCCAGCTGTTCGTCGCCGGATCGTAAGCTTCAAACGCGCGAAAGGTAAACATCGTCACGTAATCCTGGCCCTCGCCGCCGGTCACGTAGATCTTTCCGCCCCAGGTGCCCGAGGACATCGCACTGCGCGCGCTCGGCATGCGCGCGCGCGGCGCTCCCCATGCGTCCGCCGCTGGATCGTATTCCTCGACGATGCCAACGTTGCTCGAGCCGCTCGATACGAAGGCGCCGCCGACGCGCCCGCCGATCACGTAGATTTTTCCGTTCACCGCGCCGGCCGTCGCGTGATTGCGAGGCGTCGGCAGCGGCGCGCGCGCGCGCCAGGTGTCGGTGGCAGGATCGTATTCCTCGACCGCTCCGACCGAGTAATGCGGACGCGCCGGGTGGACCGCGGTCGAACCCGGGAGCGTGGTCGCGCCGCCGATGACGTACATCCTGTCCCCGACCGTCACCGCGACCGGCGAGCCGCGCTTCGTCGGCATCGGCGCGAGCGCTTTCCAATTGTCGGTTGCGGGGTCGTATTCCCACGCGTTGTTGACCGGCACCCATGCGGCCGGGCCCGATTGCGGCAGAACGAATCCCCCGAACGCATAGATTTTTCCGCGGTATTCGGTGAAGGCGACATGGTGCGAAGGCAGTGCCATCGGCTTTCTCTTCGCCCACTTGTCGGTGGCAGGATCGTATTCGTAGACCAGCGCCTTGGGCACCCATCCCGGGGCGAGGCCGCAGAAAACGTACATCTTTCCGCCTGCCGACGCACCCAGCAGTTCCTCCGAAGGCTCGGGAAACGGCGCGAGCTTGATCCACTTCCCCTGAGCGAAAGCGCCGCTCGTGCACAGCAAGCAGGCGAACGTAAGCAACAGAGAGCGTATGAAAGTCATGGGTTCCTCCTAAGCGTGGATACTGTACTACAAGCCTGCCCGATTTTTCCCCCGCACGGCACGGTTCACCACATTGAGCGGCCACTCGCCCGAAAGCACGCGGCGAACTTCTCCCGGAGCTCCGGCCTGAAGTCCCGCCATCGCCTGCTCGCTGTACCAGGCGACGTGCGGATTGAGGATGACGTTGTCGCGGCCGCGCAGGGGATGAGGATCGGGCAGCGGCTCGGGATCGACCGTGTCGAGCGCGGCACCGGCGATTTTCTTCGCGTCCAGGGCGCGCACCAACGCATCGGTATCGACGATCGGCCCGCGCGCGCAGTTGATCAAAACCGCCGTCCGTTTCATTTTTCCGAAAGCCTCCTCACCGATCATCTTTCGCGTCTGCGGGGTGAGCGGCGGATGCAGGGACACGAAATCGGAATCGCGCAGCAGCGTATCGAGATCGACGGCTTTTCCCGGAACATCGAACTGTCCCTCCTTCACGAAGGGATCGCTGTAGAGCACATTCAATCCGAAGGCCCCCGCGCGCACCGCGACCTGGCGCGCGATGTTGCCGAAGCCGACCAGGCCGAGGGTCCGCCCTGCGAGGCGATAGATCGGCTTGCCCGGGGGTACTTCCCAGCGGCCGGCCCTGACCATGCGGTCGTAGAACGGAATCTTGCGCGCCGACGAAAGGATCAGCGCCATCGTCTGCTCCGCCACCTCCTCGATGCAGTAGGTGGGATTATTGGTGACGATGATCCCGGCCTGGGTGGCGGCATCCAGATCGATCGTGTCCACCCCGATTCCGTAACGGGCGATGATTTTGCACCTGGGCATCTGCGCCATCACCTCAGCGGTGATCGGTCCGGCGTAGGTATTGAGCAGCGCGTCGCAATCCCGGGCCTGCGAAAGAAATTCCTCCGGCTTCTTCGTCTTCAGCGCTACGAGGTCGGCCAACGCTCCGAGGGTTTTTTTCTCCACGTCCAGCGATTCCCAGACGTAATCTGTGATCACCACTTTTGCGCGCCCGGCCACTGCCTCTCCTTTCGGTTACGACATCCACCGGACGACGCCCGCGACGCCGTCGACCGCGACCATGGAGCCGTCGGGAATGCGCCGGGTTGCGTCGAGCACGCCGAGCACCATGGGCACGCCGCGCTCCCGCGCCAGCGAGGCAAGATGCGAAGTGCTCCCGCCCAACTCCGCCACCACGCCCGCAACGTGCGGCAGGATTTCGGAAAGCGCCGGTCCGGCGACCGTCGTGACGAGCACTTCGCCCGGACCGACGCGCTCGAGCTCGCATTCGCAATTCACGACGCGCGCCCGGCCTTCGCCCCAGCCGATGCCGGAAGGATGCCCGTTCAATCCCGGATGCTTCAGCCAGATTTCGTCGGGCACCGACGCCGTCGAAACGGCGAGCGGCCGCGCCTGCAGCAGAGCGATCCCGGTATCGTCCCGCGCCCACTCGATTTCAGTCGGCCCCCCGACGATGTCCTCGCACTTGCGCATCAGCAGCGCAAGCTCGGCGAGCTGCTCGGCGTCCAGGCTGGGCGCGCCGAAGAGAGTGCGCGAGAACGCCCGTCTGCCGTGCGCGCAACTGAGCGCATGGTACTTCTGGCCGAGCGCCGATTCCTTTACCCTCCCCGAGCGATCGAGGACGTAGCGGTCCGGCACCACCTCGCCCTGCGCGATGGCGGCGCCCAACCCTTGCGCTGCGTTGACCAGCATCTCGCCGTTCGCGGTGCACGACAATCCGCCGCCCGCGGCGAGCGCGGGTACGAGCGGCTGGATCAGGATGCCCATCGCAGTGTCGGCGGGATCGAGATCGTGAGTCGCCATATACCGGAGCACACGCGTCGACCATAGTGCGGCCCAGCAAGCCCGCACCGCCGTGAGGAAGTCTTCCTCGCTTTCCAACCCGAGATAGCTCTGAAACTGACCGGCGAAGCTCGAACCGGCACGGTCTTCGACCAGAGCCGAGGACCGGACCACTCCCGGGCGCCCTTCTCCGACGATGCTTCGCCACGCGGAGAGCAAAGGCTCCCGCACCTCGGGCACGATCGCGCCCTGCATCAGGCCGAGCTTGGTGTCGAGCGCGCAGCGGCGCGCGCGCGGCCGGTCGTCCGAGGAAAAAACTCCGCGCGCCGACTCTTCCAGCCCCAGCGCAGCTATCTGCATGCGATAGGCCCGCGCGTCCACGCAGAAGCCTGGGGGGACCGGCAGGCCCGCGTGCACCAGAGCGGCGAGGTTCGCCGCCTTTGCGCCGAAGCGCGATGAATCCGCCGCTTCGGGTGCGCTCAAGGGAAGAACCAGCGGCATCGTCTTTAGCTCCCGGAATCGATGACGATCCGCAGGATGCGGCTCGGATTGCGTTCGTATTCCTCGAATGCCGCCGCCGAATCGGTCAGCGGATACTTGGCCGTGATGAATCCGCTGACGTCGACCGCGCCCGAGGCGATCAGCTGGATGCTCGGATTCATGTCCTGGGGCGTGAGCGCGCGCGAGCCGATAATGCTGATCTCGCCGAAGTAGAGGGGAAACGTGCTGAAGCCGCGCACGGTCTCGTGGCTCACGGCGAAAGCCGCGAAGCGCCCGCCAGGGCGCAGCATGTCCATCGCCGCGCGCAGCGTCTCCGCGCCTCCCGCGGCGTCGATCACCACGTCGGCGCCTCTACCGCCGGTGAGGCGCCGCACTTCCTCCACGGCCTTGTCGACCGAGGTTTCGACGATGTGATGCGCGCCCATTCGTTCCGCCATATCGAGCTTCCAGCGGGTGCGCGAGACGGCGATCACCGTCGCGCCAGTGAGCACAGCGAGGCGTGTATGCAAGAGGCCTGCGGTGCCCTGACCCAGCACCACCACCGATTCCCCGGTGGAGACGCCCACGCGACTCTGAGCGTGACGCACCGTGGCAAGCGTTTCTATGATCGTCGCCTGCTCGAGCGGCAACCGGTGAGGCAGGACGTGGAGGTACTGCGACGGCAGCTTGACGTACTGGCTGAGCGAGCCTTCGACCTCGCGCCCGAAGAGGCCCGCATTGCGGCACAGGTTGCCCGCTCCGCGCAGGCAGGAGTCGCAGTGCCCGCAGGTGATGATGGGATTGATGATGACGTGCTGTCCCGGTTTCACTGCCGATACGCCTTCGCCCAGCGAATCGATCACGCCGGTCGATTCGTGCCCCATCACCACCGGATATTTCACTCCCGGGTGTTCTCCTACATAGATCGAAAGGTCGGTGTGGCACACCGCCGTCGCGGCGGTGCGAATCACGACCTCGCCTGGACCCGCGACGGGCTTTGAACGATCGACGATGTCGAGCTTGCGCGGCGCATGAAGTACCGCCGTTCGCATTCCGCTCCCGCTCATCCGGTATCCCTCATGCGACGCCGCCCTCCCATCAACGGCCGGCGAGAGTGGAATAACCCGGCATGGGATCGACAACCGTGATCTGCTCGACCGGGAAGTTCGAGATGATCTCGATCTTGTCCTTGTGCACGATCAGCATCTCCTCGATGCGCACGCCCCATTCGAATTTCTTGCCGTGCTGGGTTTCGAGCGCGAACACCATGCCTTCCTTGATCTCGATCGGATGATCGAGCGACCAGATGCGCGAGATCACGGGCTGATCGTATTGCGCGAGGCCGAGGCCATGGCCCCAGAGGTTCGCGGCGGCCTGATCCTCCTCCGCATAGCCCCAGGCTTCCTTGGCCGAGGGCCACTTCGAGGCGATATCCTTCGTCGTTGCGCCCACCTTTACCGCCTTGATCGAGTCATACAGCCACTTGAGCGCGGTCGCGTAGACGTCCTTCTGCTCGTTGGTCGGCTCCTTGCCCGCACTGTAGGTACGGTAGTAGCAGGACTTGTAGCCGTTCCAGGTCAGCGCGGCGAGGTCCATGAACACGATGTCGCCGGGCTTGACGATGCGGTCGGAAAAATTGCGCCAGTTCGGCCAGGTGTTGGGGCCCGAGGACACGATCACGTCCTCGACGTCCTCCATGCCCGGAACCGAGTACAGGTACTGCATGATGTGCGCGGTAAGCTGGTTCTCCGTGCGGCCGGGCTGCAGGAACTTCATGAACTCCCAGTGCGCCGCGTCGCCGATCGCGCCCACCATGCGCAGAGCTTCCTGCTCGTCCTCGTTCTTGATGGCGCGCGCTTCCATCATCGGCGTCATGCCGTCGGTCCAGTCGATGTTCTCGTCCTTGAAGACCTGGATCATGTTGATGTCGACGAAATCGACGCCGAGCTTCTGCCCCGCGACGTTGGCCTTTTTCATTTCCTGCTTGATCGCGTTCGCGAACTTCTTCACCTGGGCGAGCGAGGCGGCGCCGGCCGCGCCCTTGATCCAGGCGTAGGACCAGCGGATGTGGTCTTTCGGGATCCAGGGCGAGTGGCGCTCGATCTGCATGCCGATATCGCCTTGTTCGAACAGAACGGGCGCGTCGTCGCCGCACAGCATGGCGTAGCGCAGGCCGGGCTTGAGGCGATTCCAGCCGGGAGTAAGGGTGCTCGTCACGTAGCGCACGTTCTCGTCGTACATGAGCAACATCGCGCCCAGCCCCGCCGCCTTCATGCGCGCCCGCGCGCGCTCCAGGCGGTACTTGCGCAGCCGGTCCCAGTTGATGCGCTGTTGCCAGTCCAATCCCACCATTCCCGCATTTGCCATTTCGCTTGTCTCCCGTTATGCGTACGTCAGAAAAGGAATATCGAGCGACGCCATCAATCAGCGATCGCCCCGGATTCTTTTGCCACCTTGCCCCAACGCTGGGTTTCCGCCGCCACGAAGTCCGCGAACGCCTTCGGCGAGCTGCTGGTCACCGCTTCGGCCCCGCCTTTCGCAAGGCGCTCGACGACGTCGGGCGTCTTCATGGTCTGCACCAGCGATTCGAACAAGCGATCCACGACCGCGCGAGGTGTGCCCGTCGGGACGAGCACGCCCTGCCACGAGCCCGAGGCCACTTCGGGATAGCCGGACTCCTTCATGGTCGGCACGTCCGGCAAGGGGTCCAGGCGCCTGG
Source organism: Burkholderiales bacterium (assembly GCA_035317085.1). Classification (GTDB taxonomy): domain Bacteria; phylum Pseudomonadota; class Gammaproteobacteria; order Burkholderiales; family SG8-39; genus VBDM01. The sequence goes on along the minus strand of DATHHS010000299.1, from coordinate 1,910 downwards.
TGCTCGTGACGGCCAGCGCCTTGAGTCGCCCGCCCTTGATATAACCCAGGGCCGAGGAGACGGTGCTGAACATCATCTGCGTTTCGCCTGCGACAAGGCCGGTCACCGCCGGACCCGCACCGCCCTTGTAGGGCACGTGCACCATGTCCATCCCTTTTTCGACCGTCCTCAGGATCTCCATCTCGAGGCGGTTCTGGCTGCCGCTACCTGGCGAGGCATAGTTCAGCTTGCCCGGGTTCGCCTTCACATAGGCGACAAGTTCCTTGACGCTGTTCACCGGTAAAGAGGTCTGCACGATAAGCACGCCCGGAACATCGACGACCTGGGTGACAGCCACAAAGTCCCTGAGGTTGTTGATCGACAGATTCGTGAACACCCCGGGATTGATGGCCGTTGAGCCGACATTGCCCAGAACGAGGGTATAGCCGTCCGGGGCCGAGCGGGCTGCGACCTCCATGCCGACGCTTCCGGCGGCTCCGCCCCGGTTCTCGATCACGACCTGCTGGCCGAGCAGTTCCGAAAGGCGCGGCTGCATGATGCGGCCGACGAAGTCGGACGCGCCGCCGGGCGCGAACGGGATGATCATCCGGACCGGCTTGCTGGGATAGCCGGCCTGTCCGAACGAGAGCACGGGACACAGCAGCAGCGCGAGCGCGATCCCTGTATTGAATTTGCGTTTCACCGATTTCCTTCCGCGCTCAACTCGCCGCCCGCAATCCCGCGCGGGGCCGTTCATCTTCCGCCACGATCGGAAGCGGCACGGCACGCTTGAGGCGCGCCGAAAGATCGAAGGCCTTGGTCAGCATCAGCCGGTTGTGCGCCTCGGCCGCGGTCGCGTGCTGCGTGGGCACGCCGACGGCAAGGCGGTTCAGCCATTGTTCGGTCTCTTCGCGCATCGGACCGCGCAACTCGCCCAGGGCCATGTCTCCCGGCGGATAGCTGCCCAGAAAATCGACGCGTCGTCCGGTGTCCGGCGCGTAGCCCTCGCCTTGCGCGCTCTCGGTCGCGAGCACGATGTCGCGATGCGTGTCGTCTATGGTCAGCACACCCTCGGTTCCGACGATGCCCACGTCGAGGCTGTACACGGCGCCGGGCCAGACTTTCGGCAGGGCCCAGGAGATCGACGCGTGATACAGGCTGCCGTCCTCGAAGCTGATCACCCCCGCGGTCGCGTCTATGCCTTTGCACAAGGGGCCGAGGACCTTGTCCACCGAGCGCGCATAGACTTCCACCGGGCGCTTCGCTTCCATCATCCACATCACGATGTCGAGCGCATGCGTGCCGGAAATCACCATCGGCGAGATCTGGGAGGGATCGTCGGTCCGCTCGTAGTTGTCGAGGGCAACCAGGCGGTTCATGAAGGCCCGCGAAGTCACCAGCGTCACGTCGCCGAGTTGGCCGGTGCGGACTTTTTCTTTCGCCACCAGCCAACGGCGGCGAAAGCGCTGCGTATAGCCGACGACCGCGTCGACTCCGGCTTTCCGAATGGCGGCCAGGACGCGCTCAGAATCGGCGAGCCCGGTGGCGAGCGGCTTTTCGATCAGGAGAGGCAGCTTGCGCTCCACCGCGGCGAGAATCGGAGCTACGTGCAGGTGCTCGTCGGTCGCGATGATCGCGGCCGTCACCTCCGGGCGCGCAAGCAGTTTCTCGTAGTCGTCGGTCACGAAGTCCGCGCGGATCTTGTCGCCGACTTCTACGAGAAACTGCTTGCGCGCCGCGACCTCGCCACGGAACAGGCCGACACGGCCTCCGCCGATGATCGCCAAGCCTATACGTCTGGGGTTCTTCTTTGGCATTTCAATGATAGACCCTTCATTAGATCAAAACCGGGGACAGACCCCATTTTTCTCCTATGTCACGGTTCATCGCTAGCTTCCGTTCAGAAAATGGGGTCTGTCCCCAACTTACGC
>DATHHS010000298.1:0-13578 GCA_035317085.1 Burkholderiales bacterium | reverse complement strand
CCCGGTTCGCTCAAAGCCGAGTTGTGCGTCGCCGGCCGGCTCGCGCTCTACCCCTATCTCGCCGAGCGCGGAATTGCGCACCGGCGCTGCGGCAAGCTGATCGTCGCCGGCGATTCGCAGCAGATCGCGGGACTTGAAAAGCTCCACGCGCAGGCGAAGCTCAACGGCGTCGCCGATTTACGCATGCTCACGGAGCGCGAAGCACGCAAGCTCGAGCCGGAGCTCGCCTGCGTGGCGGCGCTGGAGTCGCCCTCGACGGGTATCGTGGACAGCCACGCGTTCATGCTCGCGCTGCGCGGCGAAGCCGAGGACCACGGCGCGGCCTTCGCGCTGCGCAGCCCTTTGCTCGGCGGGCGTGTCACGCGCGGCGGAATCGAGCTCGAAGTCGGTGGCGTAGAACCGATGCGCCTCTCCGCCCGTTCCGTGGTGAACTGCGCGGGCCTCCATGCGCAAGAGGTCGCGCGCAGCATCGAGGGATTTCCCGTCGAGCGGATTCCGCCCACTTTCTACTGCAAGGGCAACTATTTCAGCCTTTCGGGCCGCTCGCCTTTCTCCAGGCTCGTTTATCCCGCGCCCGAGTCAGCCGGCCTCGGAGTGCATCTCACCCTCGATCTGGCCGGCCAGGCGCGCTTCGGCCCGGACGTCGAATGGATCGAGAGCGTCGACTATGACGTCGACCCGCGCCGAGCTAACGTGTTTTACGACGCGATACGCCGCTACTGGCCGGGCCTGAAGGACGGCAGCCTGCAACCCGCGTATTGCGGAATCCGGCCGAAGATCCAGTCGCGGAGCGAGCCGGCGCGGGATTTCCTCATTCAAGGGCCGGAAGAACACGGCGTTGCCGGGCTCGTCAACCTCTTTGGAATCGAGTCCCCCGGCCTGACCGCCGCGCTCGCGATCGGCGATCGCGTGCGGAGGCTGCTGGATCACTGAGACGCGCGGGGAAACGAAACTCCTTGCGCTATCATTGACGCCGATGCCCGCTTCGCCGATCTACACCACGCACGCGATCCGCAAACTCGAAACGCTCGTGCCGGGCGGCCTGATGGAACGAGCCGGCGCGGCGGCGGCCGAATTCGCGCGTGGACTCTGCGGCGACACCGCGAAGGCGGTCCTGGTCGTCGCCGGACCCGGCAACAACGGCGGCGACGCCTTCGAAGTCGCGGCGCATCTCAAGCGCTGGTTCTTTCGCGTCAGTGTCGTTTTCTCGGGTCAACGCGACCCCTTGCCCAAGGACGCGCGTGCGGCACTCGGCAAATGGGAGGCGACCGGCGGAATCCTGCTCGACGCCATCCCGCCAGACGAACGTTTCGATCTCGCAGTCGACGGTCTGTTCGGCACCGGCCTCAAGCGTCCGCTCGCAGGAACGCACGCCGCGATCGTGGAAACGCTCAACGCACTCGGCGTCCCGATTCTTTCGCTCGACATTCCAAGCGGAATCAACGCCGATACGGGCGCCGTCATGGGCCAGGCCGTGCGCGCGAGCCACACCATCACGTTCATCGCGCATAAACCCGGACTCTTGACCCTGGACGGCCCGGATCATTGCGGCGAATTGAAACTCGATACCCTCGGGCTCGATCCGGTCCGGCTGCTCGAGCCGGAGGGAACGCTCCTCGACGCGGACGTCCTGAAAACCGCGATCGCGCCGCGGCCGAGGAACTTCCACAAGGGCAAAGCAGGCAGCGTCGCCGTGCTGGGCGGCGCGGCGGGTATGGTGGGAGCCGCCCTCATCGCCGGTCGCGCGGCCCTCAAGTGCGGCGCCGGACGCGTCTATCTCGGGCTGATGACGCCGCGTCCTCCCTACGTCGACTACGCGCAGCCTGAGTTGATGCTGCGCAAGCCCGCAGGCGTCCTCGAAAAGGGCCTGGTCGACGTCCTGGTCGCGGGGACGGGAATGGGCAAATCGGACTCGGCGCGCAAGCTCCTTCGCGCCGCACTCGCTTCGCCGGTTACTATCGTTCTCGACGCAGACGCGCTCAATCTGATCGCCGCGCACCGGATCCTCGCCTCGGCGCTCGGCAAGCGCACCGGGGCGACCCTCATGACGCCCCACCCCGCCGAAGCCGCACGCCTGCTGGGAGAAACGACGCGCGAGGTGCAGGCCGACCGCGTCGCCGCGGCGAGGGCTATCGCAAAGCGATATCGAAGCCTGGTCGTGCTGAAGGGCAACGGCAGCGTGATCGCGACGCCGGACGGAAAATTCTGGATCAACCCTTCGGGCAATCCGGGCATGGCCTCGGCCGGCATGGGCGACGCCCTGAGCGGCATGATCGCAGCTCTGTGCGCCCAGGGCGCCGACCCCTTGCAAGCCCTTCTCGCCGGGACCTATCTGCACGGCGCCGCCGCCGACGCGCTCGTCGCGGCCGGCGGCGGCCCGCTCGGCATCACTGCGAGCGAAGTCATCGACAGCGCGCGGGCCTTGATCAACAAAACCCGCTAGCTTCAACGCCGCGACACGCGGCCTCTTACGAAAGAAAAATCACCATGATCCACCGGCTGATCGACGCGACCGCGTTCCTCGCAAAAGCCTGGAAGCTCGCCTCCCCGTATTGGTATTCCGAAGAGCGCTGGCGCGCGCGCGGGCTGCTCGCCGCGATTCTCGTCCTGACTCTGGGCAGCGTCTACCTCAGCGTGTTGTTCAACTACTGGAATCGCGAGTGGTTCAACGCCCTCCAGGAGAAGAACTACGCCGACTTCAGCGCCTTGCTGCTGTATTTCTGTTTCCTTGCAGCCATTTTTGTCTCTACCGCTGTATACAAGATCTATCTGAGGCAGGCGCTGGAAATGCGCTGGCGGGCGTGGCTCACCAAGCAATACGTCGGCGCGTGGCTCGGCAAGCAGGTCTACTACCGGCTCGAGCTCTCCAACCGCGGCACCGACAACCCCGACCAGCGGATCGCCGAAGACTTGCGGCTGTTTACCAACGGCACGCTGGCTCTCGGGCTGGACCTGATCACCTCGGTCGTGACCCTGGTGTCTTTCGTCATCATCCTGTGGAACGTATCCGGACCGCTCAGCTTCACGGTAGGCGGAATCGAAGTCGCGATTCCGGGGTACATGGTCTGGGCGGCGGTGATCTACGCGATCGCCGCGAGCGTGCTAACCCACTATGTCGGCCGCTCGCTGATCGGCATCAACTTCCAGAAGGAACGATTGGAAGCCGATTTCCGTTTCAGCATGGTGCGGCTGCGCGAGAACGCCGAAGGCGTGGCGCTCTACAAGGGTGAGGCGCCGGAGCGGACAGGATTGCTCGGCCGCTTCGAGCGCGTGCGCGCCAACTGGTGGGAGCTGATGCGCCTCACCAAGCGCCTCACCTACTTCACCGCCGGCTACGCCCAAGCGGCAGTCGTGTTCCCGTTCGTCGTCGCGGCGCCGCGCTTCTTCAGCGGCACGCTCACGCTCGGCGGCCTCACTCAGATCGCGGATGCCTTCGGCCAGGTGCAGGACGCGCTGTCGTGGTTCGTCTCCAACTACGCCGGAATCGCGAGCTGGAAGGCGAGCGTGGACCGTCTGCTCACTTTCAAGCAGGCGCTGGCTCAGGCTTCGGCTGATGCGGAAAAATCCGAGGGCATCCAGGTCCAGCCCGAACCGGGAGAAGCCTTGCGCGCGGAAAACCTGGACCTCGCGCTGCCCGGCGTCGACGGGAAAGCAGGAAGGCTGATCGTTGCGGGCGCCTCGCTCGATATTCAGCCCGGCTCCCGCGTCCTGCTCACCGGCCCCTCGGGCAGCGGCAAGAGCACGCTGTTTCGCGCTCTCGCCGGCATATGGCCTTTCGGCAAGGGACTGGTGCGCGTTCCCGCGGGCGCGCGTTTCCTGTTCCTGCCGCAAAAGCCCTACATACCTATCGCGAGCCTGCGCGATGCAGTGTGTTTCCCGGCGGCATCGAACGCGTTCAGCGACGAGGAAATACGGGAGGCGCTGCGAGCCTGCAAGCTCGATGCGTTCGCCGAACGGCTGGACGAGCTGCAGAACTGGTCGATGTCGATGAGCTCAGGCGAGCAGCAGCGCCTCGCGATCGCCCGGGCGCTGCTCAACAAGCCTGATTGGCTGTTCCTCGACGAAGCCACCGCCTCGCTCGATGAGCCGACCGAGGCCTTAATCTACGGAACGATTCGCGAGCGCCTGCCGCGCACCACGCTGGTGAGCATCGCTCACCGACCTGCGGTCGCCGCCTTCCATCAGACCCGCTACGCGCTGGAGGTCTCGGGCGAACGTATGCGGCTGGTGTCCGCGTAAGGCCGGGAGCACGACGCCGTTCAGAATCGAAACCCGAGCTTCGCGCCGTAGCTGGTCGCATCGCCGGTTCGATCTCCCTCGAATGCGAGATTCACCACACCGAAGTTGAGATTGACCCCGACAAATACCTTGTTCAGCGAAAACGTTTCCTTCGACGGTGGTGTGCCGGTGGAAATGTCCTTGGGCGTGCTCGCGACCCACACCTTGCCGATTCCGGCGTAAGGAGTAAACATCAGAAAACCCTTCGAGATCGACAGGTCGAGGCCCTTGGTGTTGAAGTCGAGCTGGTCCACTCCCGTGAGCTTGGTGTAGCTCCCGCGAATGCCGATGGCGGGCATGGTCGCTCCGCCCGACACGATCGCGTAGCGCAGTTCGCCACCCCACAGCCGGACGTTGGTGCCGGGAACCTCGCCCCACATGACGCCGACGTCCAGATCGAGCGGCAGACCCTTGTTGAATCTCAGCGACGGCACGGCGACGGTCGATTGGTCTCCGGCCCCAGCGTCGTTGAACGCGCCACTGTTCTTGATTTTTGTCGCGGTGGCCGCAAGGCCCATGTCAAAGCCGGTAATCCCGAGCGGCGCGGTGGGCGTCAGGGGCTTGTACGACAGCGCGGCGCCCAAGTCTTCAGAAAGACCGCGAAATTCGGCTTGAGGGAGATTACCGAGGTTATTGATATCTTTCGCGAACGCGGGCAGCGATGCCGCGGCAAGAAATGCGACTGCAAGACCGTGCTTCAAGGGCATCTTGATCTCCAGGGCAAAGTGGTAGTGGCGGTGAATCTAGCACATCGATATGGGAAATAAACCGAGGCTTGCGGAAACTGAGAAATAATACCGACGTTGACGGCGAATCAAGACGACGGAAGCGCACTTACCGCGAACCGCCGACGAGCGCGTCGTAGGCGCCTCTTGAAAATCCCTGGAGCTTCTGCCCTTTCCATACCAGGACCGGGACGCCTCGCCCGCTCCCGGATTCGACGTAGGCGCGCATTCCATCCGCGGTGTCGATGTCGTATTCCTGATAGCGAACCTTCTTTTCCGCGAGATAGGCCTTGGCCTGCCTGCAATAGCCGCACCATTGCGCTGTGAAAAGTGTCGGGAGCACAAAATCGCGCGGTCTGGCTCCCTCCGCCAGGCGTTTTTTCATGCTCTTCTCCAGTTCGTCCCGGTATCGAAGCGCCGACTCGGGCATCGGTGTCGAAGGCAGATTGGAGAAAGTGAGAGTCTTTGCCGCCTTGCCGGCGGGTGGATCCTGGCTGTAGACGGTCCTGCCGTCCGGGCCAACGGATTTGTACACGGTGTCGGCCTGCGACATTCCGAAGCCCGCGAAGAACGCGATGAAGATGACCTTGCGCATGGGAATTTTCGGCATCAGGCGGCCTTGCGCCTGGCGTTCGCCTCGGGATAGGGATACATGATATTGAGCGCCACGCTGTGGCCCGCGCTCTGGACGATGCGCACATGCTCGCGTCTGAGCTCCCGCGCGTGGCGGCAGCCGCAGGAGTGCGCGATCATGTCGATCTCCTTGTTCATGCCCATCGCATAGTTGGCGACGCGCTGGTGCTTTTCTTCGACCACCAGCCCGCGTTGCAGGCGGTGGTTGTGCGTCGTCACGCCCGTGGGGCAGGTGTTCTGGTGGCAGCGCAGCGCCTGGATGCAGCCCAGCGAGAACATGAAGCCGCGCGCGGTATTGACGAAATCGGCGCCGGCGCAAAGCGCCCACGCCGCCTTGGCGGAGGTGACGAGCCTGCCCGCCGCGATCACGCGCACGCGGCTGCGCAGTCCGGACTCGATCAGCGAGTCGATGACGCGCGGCAGAGCTTCGGCTATCGGCAGCGCCATGTGATCCATGAGCGCCTGGGGTGCGGCGCCGGATCCGCCCTCGCCGCCGTCGATGGCAAGGAAATCCGGTGCGTACTCCGGGCCGCGGCGGTTCACCGCGTCGCACATCTCGTTCATGAACTGCCAGCCGCCGATCGCGGTCTTGACCCCCACGGGCTTGCCGGTGAGATCACGGATGAAGGCGATCTTGTCGAGCAGCTGATCGACGTTGGCGACATCGCGATGGCGGTTGGGGCTGATGGAATCCTGGTGAGCCGGGATGTGGCGGATCGCCGCGATCTGCTCGGTGACCTTGGCCGCCGGCAGCACTCCGCCTTTGCCTGGCTTGGCACCCTGCGAAAGCTTGATCTCGAAAGCCTTCACCTGCGGATGCGCGGCAAGCTCTCTTGCCCGCTCCGGAGAAAATTTTCCGTCGCTGTCGCGAACGCCGTAATTGGCAGTGCCGATTTGCATGATGACGTCGCAGTCGCCCTCGAGGTGAAAAGGCGAAAGGCCGCCCTCGCCCGTGTCCATCCAGCAACCGGCGAGCGCCGCGCCGCGCGACAGCGCGCGCACCGCCGGCTCCGAAATCGCACCGAAACTCATGCCGCTGATGTTGACGACGGATTTTGCGGTGAAAGGCTGCGTGCAGTAACCATCGCCGATCGCGAGCGGCGGGGTCGGCAGGCGTTCCTCCTCCAATACCGGATACGGATGGTTGACGAACAGGATCGAACCCGGCTCGTTGGTGTTGTTGGTCGAGCCGAATCCGATCATGCCGCCCTCGGCCTTGGCCAGGCGGTAGACCCAGCCGCGAGTGGCGCGATTGAAAGGCAGCTCTTCGCGGTCGTTCATGAAAAAGTATTGCCGGAAGTACTCGCCCTGCTTCTCGAAGAAATAGCGCAGGTGCCCGACGACCGGGAAGTTGCGCAGCACGGTATGTTTTTTCTGGGTGACGTCCTGGATGAAGACGATCACCAGAAAAGCGAGCAGGGCGAAGCCGACCAGGGTGCCGAGGCCGTACGAGACTATGCCAAGCATGCCGGACACGCTTCCTCCCCTTCAGCAGTTTGCGCGGATCGCGTTGCGCGGACCGCGTTCAATGATAGGCGAAAACACTCGGCGGCGCTTTCGCCAACAACCGTCAGGGCAGGATGCGCAGGATCACCGATTCCGGGTCGTCGGCTACGCGGTTTTGAACCTCGGCGTCGGTGGCCGGGCGCACATCGACCACGGTGCAGGAAAATTTGAGTGCCATGCCGGCGAACGGATGGTTGGCATCGAGCACCACCTTGTCCTCGGCGATGTCGGTGACCGTGAAGACTAGGTCTTCGCCGCCGCCCGCTGCGTCGCCCACTGCATCCCCTTCGAAGCGCATTCCGGTCTCCAGTATTTCTGGGAAGCGGCTGCGCGGTTCGACCCGGAGGAGGTTCTCGTCATAGTCGCCGAAGGCCTCTTCGGGTTCGAGCCGCACCTCGACCCTGTCCTTGACCGCTTTGCCCTCGAGCGCGGCTTCCACGACCGGAAATATGTTGCCGTAGCCGCCGTGCAAATACTGCAGGGGCTCCCCGGAGCGCTGAAGGGAGCTGCCCCAGATGTCGGACAGATCGACATCGAGCGAGACAACCGTATTTTTCGCGATGCGCAAGAAGGTCGTAAAAGCCGGCGTTCCGGCTAGCGCAGCGATTTGACCAGGTTCAGCACTTCGGCCGCGTGGCCGCGCGCGTTCACGCCATGGAATGCGTGCCTCACGGTGCCCCGCTTGTCGATGATGAACGTCGAGCGCCTGATGCAGGACTTCTTGCATCCATTGGCCTCCTTCTCGTGCACGACGCCGTATTTCCTGCACACTTCGCTCTCGGTGTCGGCGAGCAGCCGGATGGAAACGCCGTGCTGGTCCCGGAAACCGGCGTGGCAGAGACAATCGTCCGGGCTCACTCCGATCACCACGCAGTCGTGCCGGGAAAATTCTTCCTCGTGATCCGAGAAATCGGTGGCCTCCAGGGTGCAGCTCGGAGTGCCGTCCTTGGGATAAAAATAAAGCACGACGTTTTTCTTGCCGCGGAACTGCGCGAGGTCCACCGTTTCCATATCCGCGTCGGGAAGCGAGAAAAGCGGCGCCAGCTGCCCTGCTTGCAAAACGTCAAGCGGGCGTTCGGTGGTGAGCGATGCTTGGATTGCGCTTGCCAAGTTTTCCTCGCCGGGTTCGAGGCATCAACAGACTATAATCGCGGCGATGAGAATGCAACTGCTGGGTGGGCTGAGCGGAAAAACATTTTTGTCACAATTCTGGCAGAAGAAGCCGCTGCTGATCCGCAATGCGATCAGCAACTTTAAAGGCGTGGTGCAAGCGCCTGAATTATTTGCGCTGTCGTCCAGGGACGACATCGAATCGCGACTGGTATGTCGCCGCCGCGGCGGATGGCACATGCAGCAGGGACCTTTCTCACGCACCCAGATCGCGCGCCTGCCGAAGTCCGGATGGACGCTTTTGGTGCAAGGCCTGAATCTCGAGCTGCCCGAGGCGGACGCCTTGCTGCGGCGCTTTCGCTTCCTGCCTTACGCGCGGCTGGACGACGTGATGGTGAGCTACGCCGTCGCAGGCGGCGGAGTCGGGCCGCACTTCGATTCCTACGACGTGTTTCTCCTGCAAGGTGCGGGGCGGCGCAGGTGGAGTATCGGCAGGCCGCGCAAGCCGGAGCTCGACCCGAAGGCGCCGCTGAAGATCCTGCGCAACTTCCGCCCGGAGAAGGAGTGGCTCCTCGAGCCGGGAGACATGCTCTATCTGCCTCCCGGCTGGGCCCACGACGGCGTTGCGCTGGAACCCTGCTTCACCTATTCGATCGGTTTCCGCGCCCCATCGCTCCAGGAAACCGCAAGGGAATTTCTCGATTTCCTGCAGGAGCGCCTGGCGTTCGAAGGCCTCTACGCGGATCGGGGGATGAAGCCGCAGCGCCATGCAGCGCAAATTCCGGAGAAGATGGTGCGGCAGGCCGCCGCAACAGCCGGGAGAATCCGCTGGCGCAAGCTGGATGTAGCGCATTTTCTCGGCGAGAATCTTTCCACGCCCAAGCCGCAGGTCGTGTTTGCCAGACCTGGAAATCCAAAGTCGCCCGCAAAATTCGCGGCGCTGTGCCGCGCCCGGGGCGTGCGCCTCGATTTGCGCACGGGGATGTTGTTCCGGGACCGGGATTTCTTCGTGAACGGAGAGCGGTTCGCGTCCCCCGGACATCTGCGGAGCCGGCTTGCGCGTCTCGCCGATGAACGGAACCTGCCGGCAGGCACGCGCCTCTCACGGCAGCTTCTGCGGCTGCTGCACCCCTGGTACCTGGCCGGCTGGCTTCGCATCGGACACCCTCATGGATGAATCCGACCCGGTTGCGGAGCGAACGCTGCTCCAGGCGAGAGGTGAATATGTCGAAGGCTTCGGCAGGCTGCTCGAGCTCGTGCGCACGGAACTGCGCATCTTCGATCCCGATCTCTCCGAGCTGGACATGAATTCGGCCCGGAGAGTTGAAACGCTCGCCCGTTTCCTGCGAAAAGGCCGCTCGAACCGCATCTACATCGCCCTTCACGACGTCGAGTACGTCACCAAACGCTGTCCGCGATTGATCGCCCTGTTGGGGATTTATTCCCCCGGCATTCTCGTCTACCAGACCGAGGGAGATGCCGCCAGGGTGCAGGATTGCTTCGTGCTCGCCGACAGCGAGCACCTCCTGCGCCGCCCCGTGACGACGCAGGCGCGCGGGGTACTTCTGATCAACGATCCCAAGGAGTGCCAGCCGATGCGTGAGCGCTTCGATGAAATCTGGGAGTTGTCGATCCCGACGGTGTCCGCGAACACAACGGGGCTGTGATGCATCAATCCAGGTCGCGCCAGGCAAAGCCCTCGTCCTGAGTCGCCACCGACACCCATTGCGGTTCACACGCGAGCGCCGCTGCGAGCGCCGCGCGCGCGAGCTGCGGCGTGTTGTTCGTCTGGGACAGGTGCGCCGCGATCACGTGCCTGAGCCGGCTGCGGTCCATTCCGGCGAGTATTTCCCCGGACGTTCGGTTGTCCAGATGCCCGAGGCGGCTTGCGACGCGCGCTTTCAGTGCGGGCGGATAAGGGCCGCTCGCAAGCATGTCGAGATCGTAGTTGCACTCGAGCACCAGCGCATCGCAGCCGGAAAGGCTGGATACGATATGCGCCGTCGAGCAACCGGTGTCGGTCAGTACGCCGAGCCGGGCCGAGCCGTCGGAGAGCACGAATTGGACCGGTTCGCGCGCATCGTGGGGGACGGTGAACGGCTGTACCCTCAGATCGCCGATCGAAAAAGCACACTGCGGATCGATCAGCTCGAGCGAGCACTCCTCGTCGGCGCCGCCTGCCGTTTCGCGCAAGGCGCCGAGCGTGCCATAGGTAAGCCACACCGGAATGCCGAAACGGCACGCGAGGGGGAATACGCCGTCGCCATGGTCGGCGTGCTCGTGCGTGACGACGATTCCGGCAAGATCGGAAGGCTCCAACCCGGCGCGAGCCAGGCGCGACACCGTTTCGCGAACCGAGAAGCCGCAGTCGATCATGAGGCAGGTTCTTCCCGCCTGGACGACGAGCGCGTTGCCCTGGCTGCCGCTACCCAGCGAAGCGAAGCGCACGCCCGGCACCTATCGATCTTTACAAAACTTCGTGACACGGGTCATAAGTGGAACCGTCATTCCCGCGCAAGCGGGAATCCAGTGTCCTTCGATACGTCACTGGGTCCCCGCTTGGCCGTTCCTCGAAACTCGCATTCGCTCGTTTTCGCGGGGACGACGAAAAAGTGTCATGCGGTTACGTAATTCTCAATAGAGTCGGTCGAGAATGGGGAAGCGTTTCAATCCGGAGGCGCTGCGCGGAAACCACGCGGGCGAGCACGAGACAAAGCCCGGGCTATTTGAGCTGTTCCTGCAGCAACGAGAGAATCTTGCGCCCCGTATCGGAAACTTCCGGATTGCCTTCCTTGTCGAGGACCTGCACTTCGCTCAACTCGCTGCGGTCCTTGACGAATACCCGAAACTGCCCGGCCTTCGGATCGGGAGCGGAGCGCCAGAACGCGAGCCAGGAAAAAAAACCATCGTCTTTCTTGTTCAGCGCGTCGGCTTCGGGATCGACGTAGCGCACGAAGTAGAAACCTTTCGAGCGGTCGCGGTCTTCGACCGTGAATCCGACCCGATCGAGCACCAGTCCGACGCGCCTCCACGCCCGGTCGAACGGCTCCGCGAGCTCAAGCCTGCCGGCTCCGTTCTCGGTCGCAACGATCTTCGCCCGCCCCTCCTGTTTGACGGTGGCGAGCTGGGCGCGCGCGCGCGCGTCCTCCGCCCCGAAGCGGACCATGAGCCGGTGCAGGAACTCGGCCTCGAGACTCGGGTCCGGTGGCCGCGGCTGCCACGTGGTCGCGTCGTGGTACTGGTTGGTGTAGACCTCGGACACGCCTCGGTGCGTGACGTAGATCTCCGTGGTGCCCGGCTTCTCGCCGCGTTCCAGACGGGTACGGAACTTGTCGCGCTCGCCGGTCGAATAGGCTCCATCCAGAACGCTGCCGATCAGGTTTCGAATCGGATCCTGTTTGATCTTCGCGCGGTTTTCGGCCCAGTCCGTTTCCATGACTCCGGCCTCGGGGAGCTCGACCTTGATGAGGAAACCGAGCTCCTGCCAGAAATCCTTGACGATGGGCCAGACCTTCTCCGGCGGCTCGGACACGACCAGCCAGCGCTCGCTGGCGGACCGATCGAGCCGCACCTTGTCGATTTCGGGGAGAATTCCGGAGGTGCCGGGTCGCGGCGCGTTGGCGCGCGCGGCGTTGTACGCGGAAAGGGTCGTCCCTCCGGTCGGATTGGTATCCGGGATCTGATAGCGATCGTCCCGGACCGGCGTGGTCAGGTCCGGAGGGATCTCGAGCGGCGGAAGCTTGCGCTCGGACTTGTACTCGACCTTGGCTGAATCGAACATCGTGGAACCGCAGCCCGCAAGCGTGAGCGCTAGTGCAGCCGCCACGGCGGCAGAGCCGGTTCGCTTCATCCCGTCTTGCCTTCGACGACGCGCAGTCCGCTCGAAGGCGTGATCTCCGCCTGGCGCATGGCCTCGCGGACGATTTCGTGGAACTGCTGCGAGAGCGGCGTGAGCGGCAGCCGGATGCCCATGCCGATCAGTCCCATCTGGGCCACCGCCCACTTCACCGGGATCGGGTTCGCCTCCACGAACAGCTTGGTATGAAGCGCGAGCAGCTTGAAATTGGCTTCACGCGCCCTCTTCAAGTCTCCGGCGAGCGCGGCGGCGCACAGCTCGTGCATCAGCCGCGGCGCGACGTTTGCCGTCACCGAAATGATGCCTTTGCCGCCGAGGAGCATGAGCGCGAGCCCCGAGGCGTCGTCGCCGCTGTACACCGTGAAACCTTTCGGCGCACGGTTCAGCAGATCCGAGCCGCGTTCGATGCCGGCGGTCGCGTCCTTGATGCCGATGATGTTCGGAACCTGGGCAAGGCGCAGCGTGGTTTCGTTGGCGAGATCGGCGACGGTGCGGCCGGGCACGTTGTATACGATCTGCGGAATGTCCACCGTTTCCGCGATCGTGCGGAAGTGGCGGTACAGCCCTTCCTGCGTCGGCTTGTTGTAGTACGGCACGACCGAGAGGCAGGCGTCGGCCTTGGCTTTTTTCGCCGATTCGGTCAGCTCGATCGCCTCAGCCGTGGAATTGGCTCCGGTGCCTGCAATGATCGGAATGCGGCCCCGGGCGTGCTCGGCCGCAACGCGAATCAGCTCCTTGTGTTCATCGAAATCGACGGTCGGCGATTCGCCGGTGGTTCCGACCACCACGATGCCGTCGGTGCCCTGGGCGATGTGGAAATCGATCAGCGACTTGAATCGCGCAAAATCGATCCGCCCGTCGTCCTGCATGGGTGTCACGATAGCGACGATGGAACCGGAGAACATTGGGTTTCGCCCTTTCATATCAGTGCGCATCATTCTAGCGCAATCACCTGGCCCGGGGCGCCGGAAGGGAATCGATCGCCGCGGCTCCCGTGTCGCCCCGCACTGCGCAGACACGCTGGACTACCGCCTGCTTCGGCGCGGAAACCAGTCCCTCTTCGAACGCAACCACGGCCAGAGGTTCCAGGCTGTGGAGCAACTCCCCGGGGCGCAAGAGGAACGCCGGATTGCTCGGCCGGCCGTAGCGCTCGTTGCCGACGGCGAAAGTCTCGTAGATCAGCACGCCTCCGGGACGCAGCGCGGCCACCAGATCCGGAAAGAGCGGTCGATGCAGATAATTGGTCACGACCACGCCGTCGAATTCTCCGGAGGCAAAGGGCCAGGGCGCGACTTCGATGTCCGCGACGCGGATCTCGATGCCGCTCAGTCCCTTGAGGGCAGCGAGCGCCGCCTCGTCGCGATCGATGCCGACTGCAGCAAAGCCCAGGGATCTCAGATAGCGCAAGTGCCGGCCATGACCGGTAGCAACATCCAGCACACGCCCGCCGGGTCGGATCAGACCGGCCCA
>DATHHS010000297.1:0-5189 GCA_035317085.1 Burkholderiales bacterium | reverse complement strand
CTGATCAGCCTCGTGCTGATCCATGTCGTCAACCGCCAGTCGTTCCATTGGGGGATGGAACTGCATCCGCCCTGGCAGCTTCTCGCCGAATTCGTCACGGTGATGCTGGTGCTCGCCACCTGCACCGCCATCGCGAGCGGGCGGCAGGCGATGGGCGGAGACGTCGTGCGGGCGGTGAAAGAGGATTGGTGATGAGGCGCGATTCAGGATCCAATGCCGGGAATTCGGCGGGGAAGGGATCATCGCGATTTGTTGTCGCGCTGGTGTTTGCTCTTGCCCCAATCGTCGCATACGGCCAAAACGACTACCCGCAGGTTCGCCCGGGCGTGGCGCTGCAGTTCCCGCGCGATCGCGGCAGCCATCCGCAGTTCCGCAACGAATGGTGGTACATCACCGGCTGGCTCAAGGCGGGCGACGGCAAGGAGCTCGGCGTGCAGATCACCTTCTTTCGCAACCGGCCGGACATCGCCGAGCAGCTTACCAGCCGGTTCGCGCCGCGGCAGCTATTGCTCGCGCATGCGGCGCTCGCCGATCCGCAGGTCGGACGGCTGCTGCACGACCAGCGCAGCGCCCGCTCGGGGCTGGGGCTCGCCGAAGCAGAACAAGGGCGTACCGACGTTGCGATCGAAGACTGGTCGCTCAAGGAAACCGCAAGCGGCTACGCGGCACAAGTGGCGGCACGCGACTTCAGCTACGCGCTGCGCTTCGAAGCGAAACAGGCGGTGATGCTCCAGGGCGAGCGCGGCTTCAGCCGCAAGGGGCCGAAACCGGCGCAGGCGAGCTACTACTACAGCCTGCCGCAGCTCGCCGTCAGCGGCAGCGTCGTCATCGGCGGGCGCGAGCTGCAAGTCTCGGGTGTGGCCTGGCTCGATCACGAGTGGTCGAGCGAACCCCTGGCGGAGGAGGTGGTCGGCTGGGACTGGGTCGGAATCAATTTCGCAGACGGCGGGGCGCTGATGGCGTTTCGCATGCGGTCAGCTGACGGCGGCAGCTTCTGGACGGGCGGGGCTTTGCACGGCGCAGACGGCCGCGTACGCACCCTCAAGCCGGGAGAAGTGCAGTTCGCGACGCACAAACGCTGGCGTTCGCCCCGGACCGGAGCCGAGTATCCGGTTTCGGTGCGAGTGACGGCCGGACGATTGATCCTGGATATGGAACCGCTGATGGAGGATCAGGAGCTCGATGCGCGCGCCAGCACCGGCACCGTCTATTGGGAAGGCGCAGTGCGTGCGAGGCAGGGGGACAGGGTCGTGGGCCAGGGTTATCTCGAGCTGACGGGCTATTGGAAGCCTCTGAAGCTCTGAAGACCCGCGAGCTTCGGATAGAATCAATCCCGGGATCACCGCGCAGGAAAATACGCATTGCCCGCAAGTCAAGAAACCTCCTTCGTTTCCGTTCTGGGTCACAAGCTCGAAGTGCTGAGAATCGCGGGCGCCGATGCGCCCACGCTGGTATTCCTGCACGAAGGTCTGGGCTCGGTCGCGATGTGGCGCGATTTCCCGCAGAAGGCGGCCGCAGCCACGGGCTGCGCCGCGGTGGTGTACTCGCGCTATGGATACGGCCAATCCGACGTGCTGCGCGAGGCGCGCGCGGTCGACTACATGCACGTCGAGGCGCTCCAGGCGCTGCCGCAACTGCTTCAGGCGCTCGATATCAGCGATCCGGTCCTCGTCGGGCATTCCGACGGCGGCTCGATCGCGCTCATTCACGCGGCCGCGAACGCCGCGACGAGGGGGCTGGTGGTCATGGCGCCCCATGTCTTCGTCGAAGACATCAGCGTGAAGAGCATTGGCGAAGCGAAAACCGCGTTCGAGAACACCGACCTCCCGCAGAAGCTCGGCCGCTATCACGCCGACGCGGCGAAGACCTTTCGCGGATGGAACGACATCTGGCTGCATCCGGATTTCCGGAGCTGGAACATCGAGGAGGTCCTGCCGCGCGTCCACTGTCCGGTGCTCGCGATCCAGGGATTCGACGACGAGTACGGGACCATGGCGCAGCTCGAGGCAATCGCCAAGCAGACCGGCGGTCCGATCGAGCTGCTGCGCCTTGCAGATTGCCGCCATTCCCCGCACCGCGACCAGCCCGCCGTGGTGATCGAGGCGATGTCGCGGTTCATCGCCCGGCTGGACGACGATAGCTAAGGCCCGTTATCTCCGGAAAACGGATTTCAGGCACAATACCGCGCTTCTGTTGACGTCGTCCCCGCGGAAGCGGGGACCCAGGGACTCTCAAGCAACGACGCTGGATTCCCGCTTGCGCGGGAATGACAGTCAGGCGAGTGACACGGCGTTTCGGTCAAATGGCCGTCAATAAATCCTAAATTCAGAATATCAACTCATGAATCCCAAGCTCAAGCTCGATATCTTCCCGCATATCTTTCCCAAGGCGTTTTTCGAGCGAGTGAAAGGAATCGCGGAGCAGAATCCGGCGCTCGCCGCGCAGATCAAGCGCTGGCTGCACATTCCGGTGCTGTGGGACCTGGAGGCGCGCCTGCGCATGATGGATCGCTTCAAGGGGTACAAGCAGATTCTGACGCTTTCGCTGCCGGCGATCGAGTTCCTGGCGCCGCCCGACCAGTCGCCGGAGCTGGCACGCCTGGCGAACGACGGCATGGCGGAGATCGTGGCGAAGCACCCGGATTACTTTCCGGCCTTCGTCGCGTCGCTGCCGATGAACAACGTGCCCGAGACTCTGAAGGAGATGGACCGCGCCATCGGAGAGCTCGGCGCGAAGGGCATCCAGATTTTCACCAACATGAACGGACGGCCGCTCGACGACCCGGAGTTTTACCCGATCTTCGAGCGCATGGCGAACAAGTACGACCTGCCGGTCTGGGTGCACCCGACGCGCACCGCGAAATTCGTCGACTACCCGGGCGAGGCCAAATCGAAGTACGAGATCTACTGGCTGTTCGGCTGGCCTTACGAGACCAGCGCCTTCATGGCGCGGCTGGTGTTTTCCGGAATGATGGAGAAGCTGCCCAAGCTCAAGATCATCACGCACCACCTAGGTGCGATGGCGCCGTTTTTCGACGCGCGCATCGGCTACGGGATGGATCAGCTGGGCACGCGGACTTCGGACGAGGACTACACCGTCATCCTGAAGCGCATGGCCAAGCGCCCGGTCGACTACTTCAAGATGTTCTACGCCGACACTTCGGTCAACGGCTCGAAATCGGCCACGCGCTGCGGCCTGGATTTCTTCGGCGCGGATCACGTGCTGTTCGGCACCGACTGTCCCTTCGATCCCGAAGGCGGGCCGCTTTTCATCCGCGAGATCATCAAGACCATAGCTTCGCTGAAATTGAAGGACGGCGACCAGCGCAAGGTCTATTTCGGCAATGCCATCCGCTTGCTGAAACTGGAACTGCCCGCGGCGCCGAAGGCCACGGCGAAATCCTCAGGATCGAAGTCGAAATCCGGCAAGGCGAAATCCGCCAAGTCGAAGAAGGGAACGAAGCGCAAATGACGATCCCCCGCGACCGGGTCGCCTACTCCGCGATCGTCGACCGGCCCAAGCTCAAGCTTCCGGCCGGCAAGCGCATCGTAGTCTGGACCGTCGTCAATCTCGAAGTCTGGGATATCGGCAAGCCGATGGCGCGGCAAGTGCTGCCCGCGCCGACCGGCGTGCCGCTTTTGCCCGACGTGCCGAACTGGAGCTGGCATGAGTACGGCATGCGCGTGGGTTTCTGGCGCTTTCACGCACTCTACGAAAAACTTCGCATCAAGCCGACGCTCGCCATCAACGCGCGCGTGTGCGCCGACTACCCGCGCATCGCGCAGGCGTGCAAGGATTCCGGCTGGGAGTTTATGGGCCACTCCTTCGAGCAGGGACCCATCCATAATGAAAAAGACCAGCCGGCAATGATCAGGCGATCGCTCGACACGATCGAAAAATTCACCGGGAAACGTCCGGTAGGCTGGCTGGGGCCGGGACTCACGGAAACCTACGACACGCCCGAGCACCTCACCGCCGCCGGCGTCAAGTACATCGGCGACTGGGTCTACGACGACGAGCCCACGGAAATTTCAACTGCGAACGGGCCGCTCATCACGCTGCCTTACACCGTGGAGTGCAACGACATCCCAATGATGATCGTGCAGCACCACGAGGCCGCGTACTGGACGCAGAAGTGCATCGACTGTTTCGAGCGGCTGTACAAGGAAGGCGCCGATCGGCCGAAGATCATGGCGATCGCCATCCATCCCTATATCAGCGGCCAGCCGTTCCGCATCAAGTACCTCGAAGAGGTGTACGCGCGCATCGCCAAATTCAAGGGCGTGGTGCACTGGAACGGCGAGCAGATACTCGATTGGTATCTGAAGGCGAGGAAGCAAGCGAAGTAGGGCGGGTCGGTCATATCGCGCGATCGGTACGCGTGAAGCTCCGGCTCTATCGGCCTACGACGATCAAGACGCCGGCCGCGATGGCGAGGATCGCCATCACCATGCCCAGTCCCGAGAAGCTGAGATTGAGCAGGGGTATCACCCCGGTCATGATCAGCCAGGCGGCCAACAACAGCATTCCGAGATTTCTTGTCACTTTCATTGGTGGACTCCTTTGTAATACTTGCTTGACGATTCAATCTTCGTGGTCAGGCCGGGAGCGATCGGAAGAGTACAGGAACGCTCTCGCCATCGTCAGGGGATGGCTCAGGGCGGTGACGAGGCGTCCCAACCTGCCTTCCGGCTCGTGAAACAGACCGAGCTGACGCATCACGGTCCCCCGGTCGTAGTAGATGCGCTCGCCCGCGAGTCGGTCCTGGGCATCGAAGGTGAAGATGCCGCAGAGCGGGAATTCCACGCGCCGGCCGGTTGCCGGCATTCCTCCTCGCCAGATTCCCAGGTGGGTGCCCCGAATGGTGACCTCGAGAACGATCGCATCGCTTGCTACGTGCCGATGTCGTATTTCGATGGTGAGGTCGGGTAATGACGCGAGGAGCTCGGTGTAGTACGAGCGCACGCCTTCGAGGCCGAGACGGTGGTCCTGCCATGGCTCGTCGTCATAGCGTGCATCGGCGCCGAAGGTGGCCATGAGGCCGGCGAGGTCATGGCGGTTCTCACATTTAACGTGCTCCTCCACAACGGCCAGTCGCGCCTTCAGGCGCGCGGCATCGACCTCGGACATTGAGTCATCTCCAATCTGCGAGGTAGATGCCGCGCGCCTGAAGGCGCGACTGGCCGTTG
>DATHHS010000296.1:0-18658 GCA_035317085.1 Burkholderiales bacterium | reverse complement strand
TCTGAGCAGCGCGCGCCCGGGCCTTCGCGGCTTCTTCTTCGCGGTTCCGCGGTGGAGCGTTCGTCTCAAGCGAGGTCAGAAGGCTTCTGGAAACCGCCGCTATCTCGTCAATGGCCGCGAGGAATGCAGCTTCGTTGGCTTTCGATGGCTTGTTGAAGCCGCTCACTTTTCTCACGAATTGCAGTGATGCCGCGCGAATCTCTTCGTCGGTCACTGGCGGTTCGAAATTGAAGAGTGTCTTGATGCTCCTACACATAAGCGTTACCTCCTGGCCCTTAAGTCTAGGCGAACTGGAGTTTTCCGGATTTCGGTACGAAGCTTATCGTGCACGGTCCAAGATCAAGGTATTGAAGGGCCTAAGTTTTTCCCGGGCATGGTGAGATGTGGGTCCGCACAAGCTCTTGCTCCAGCGCCCCCGATTCGGTTAGAATTCAACCCCTTCGACGACCGCTCCAGCGGTCGTTTGTTTTCACAACTCGGCCAACCCTGCCGCACCAGCTTCCGCCGCGTCGCAACGGTGGAACGAGAGGGCGGCTTTATCCATAGGGAGTTTGCATGCGACATTATGAAGTCTGTTTTATCGTTCATCCGGACCAGAGCGAGCAGGTGCCGGCGATGATCGAGCGTTACCGCGCTACGGTGACCTCGAAGAAGGGCACGATTCACCGCCTCGAGGACTGGGGCCGCCGCCAGCTCGCTTTCCCCCTAGCCAAAGTACACAAAGCGCACTACGTGCTCATGAATATCGAGTGCGACAACGAGACGCTCACCGAGCTGGAGCACTCGTTCAAGTTCAACGACGCGGTGTTGCGTCACCTGATCATAAAAATGGAACGCGCCTGGGTCACGCCTTCGCCGATGATGAAGGAAGAAAAGGCGAGGTCGGTTCTCAACCCGGGTGAGGCGCCGCGCACGGATGCGGCCAAACCCGCGGAAGCGGTCAAGCCTGCAGAGGCGGTCAAGCCCGTGGAGGCAGCCAAGCCCGCGGAGCCGGCGAGCGCTTGAGCATTGGCGCAGGCAAATCGGGTCACGATCGCAGGCCGGCTGATCGAGCTGGATGCGTTGAGACACACGCCCGCGGGCGTCGCGGTGCTGAAGTTCCGGCTCCAGCACGATTCGTCGCAGATGGAAGCGGGCGGCGAGCGCAAGGTGAGTTGTGAGGTTGCAGCGGTGGCGTTCGAGCGGGAAGCGAAGCTTCTCGCCGTCGCCAAGCTGGGAAGCAATGTGAAGGTAAACGGGTTTCTTGCAGCAAAGAGCCGTACCAGCAGGACGCTCGTGCTGCATGCGACACAGATCGAATTCGTGGAAGGAGAGTAGACATGCCCCCACCCAGAGGTCGAGGCGGCTTCGGCAAAGGCAAAGGAAAAGGCAAGGGCCGCGACAATAAGCGCGATACCAAAGGCTCGAAGCAGCTTTTCAAGCGCCGCAAATTCTGCCGCTTTACCGCGGAAAAAATAGAGTGGATCGACTACAAAGACGTCGACCTGCTCAAGGATTTCATCGGCGAGAACGGCAAGATCATTCCGGCGCGCATCACCGGAACGCGCACCCACTACCAGCGCCAGCTCTCGGTGGCAGTCAAGCGCTCGCGCTATCTCGCGCTGATGCCATACACCGACCTGCACTGAAGGGACCGTCATGCAAGTGATTCTTCTGGAAAAAGTCGTCAACCTCGGCGTCCTGGGCGACGTGGTCAGGGTGAAGGACGGATACGCCCGCAACTATCTCCTGCCGCAGGGCAAGGCGAAGCGCGTGACGCCGGAGAGCCTCGCCGAATTCGAGAAAAAGCGCGCCGAGCTCGAAAAGGCGCAGGCGGAGACTCTCATGAGTGCCCAGGAAAAGGGCACCAAGCTCGAAGGTCTCATGGTGCAGATCACCCAGAAGGCGGGCGTCGACGGACGCTTGTTCGGCTCGGTCACCAACGTCGACATCGTCGAGGCTCTGAAAACGCAAGGGTTCGAGGTCGAGCGCGCCATGATCCGGCTGCCGCAAGGGCCGTTGAAAACGGTCGGAGACCATTCCGTCGTGGTCGCGCTGCACACCGATGTCCTGGTCAACGTCAAGGTCTCCGTGTTGGGAGAAACTGCGCAGCAGTAGCGCCGGCGCAAGCCGTTGATTACCGAAGGGCCGCTTGAGCGGCCCTTTTTGTTTGTGCTTTTTTTTTCAGGACGCGGTAAAGTCTCCGCCACAGGTTTTCGATCGATTTCACGGCGTAGTCAATGGCTCAGCCCGCACCGCAAGCTCCCGCCGAATCCCAGCTGCTGAACCTCAGGGTTCCGCCGCACTCGATCGACGCGGAGCAGTCGGTGCTGGGAGGGCTCCTCATCGACAATGGCGCCTTCGACAAGGTCGGTGACGTCGTCACCGAGGGCGATTTCTACCGGGACGATCACCGCCGCATCTTCCGCCACATTTCCCGCCTGGTCGAGCGCGGCAAGCCCGCCGACGTGGTCACCGTGGACGAGTCGGTCAAGGCGAGCGAAGACAAGGACAAGGCCGGCGGCATCAACTACCTCGCGGCCCTGGCCGGCAACACGCCTTCCGCGCACAACGTGCGGCGCTATGCCGAGATCGTGCGGGAATGCGCGATCCTCCGGAAACTCATCGAAGTCTCCACCGAAATCGCCGACAGCGCCCTGAACCGCATGGGCAAGGAAGTCGGGCAGGTGCTCGATGAAGCCGAGTCCAAGGTCTTCCAGATCGCGGAGGCGGGAGCGAGGACACGCCAGGGATTCGTCGAGATCCAGCCCCTGCTCACGCAGGTCATGGAACGCATCGACATGCTGTACCACAAGGACAACCCTTCGGATATCACGGGGATTCCCACCGGCTACCGCGACCTCGACCGGGAAACCTCGGGCTTGCAGCCGGGCGATCTCATCATCATCGCCGGACGCCCCTCGATGGGGAAGACCGCGCTCGCGCTCAACATGGCCGAGCACGTCGCGGTGGAGAACAAGCTTCCGGTGGCGGTATTCAGCATGGAAATGTCCGGCAGCCAGCTCGCGATGCGCATGCTCGGTTCGATCGGGCGGCTCGACCAGCACAAGCTGCGCACCGGGCGTCTCTCCGATGACGACTGGAATCGTCTTACCAGCGCCGTCGGGAAGCTGCACGACGCGCCCATCCTCATCGACGAGTCGGGCGCCTTGAACGCGCTCGAGCTGCGCGCCCGCGCGCGGCGGCTGCACCGGCAATACGGCCACCTCGGACTGATCGTGGTCGACTATCTGCAGCTCATGCAAGCGTCGAGTCAGGGCGAGAACCGCGCCACCGAAATTTCCGAGATCTCGCGGTCGCTCAAGTCGCTCGCCAAGGAGCTCAAAGTTCCCGTGGTGGCGCTGTCGCAGCTATCGCGCGCGGTCGAGCAGCGCACCGGACCCAAACGCCCGATCATGTCGGACCTGCGCGAGTCCGGCGCGATCGAGCAGGACGCCGACCTCATCCTCGCGATCTACCGCGAAGAGGTCTACACGGCCGATACCCCCGAAAAAGGCGTGGCCGAAATCATCATCCTCAAACAGCGGAACGGGCCCATCGGCACGGTCAAGCTGACTTTCCTCGGCGAATACACCCGTTTCGAGAACTACGCCCAGTCAGGCGGCTACTAGCTCAGTTTTTCGCGGGCTCGCTGCGTTGCGCCGCGCTCTTCAGCGCGTCCCAGCTTTCCACGCGTATCTTCGCGACGATCTCGAAATCGCCGCCCAGGGGCCGGATCACCGCGGCTTCGCCTTCGGCGAGGTAGGGCGGGCCGGCAAGGCTGTAGAAGGGATTGCCGTGGCTGACGACCGCGACGTTGGTTCCCGCCAGCACCGGTGTCGCCAAAATCCGTCGCAGGGCCGCGTAGCGCTCGGAATCCGCCGGAGCGGCCGGCCCGCCGCGCACTTCCTGCATTTTCTCGGCACGCCCGAAGACGAGTTGTGCCGTTTCGACGGTGCGGCAGAACGGACTCGCGAGAACGCGCTCGACGGGAATGCGAAGCTC
This sequence comes from Burkholderiales bacterium, assembly GCA_035317085.1. Lineage (GTDB taxonomy): Bacteria > Pseudomonadota > Gammaproteobacteria > Burkholderiales > SG8-39 > VBDM01. The sequence goes on along the minus strand of DATHHS010000296.1, from coordinate 14,674 downwards.
GCGGATCGCCGCGCCGACCGCGCGGGCATCGGCCCGGCCCTTGTCGATGAGATTGCGCTGGCTGGCGCAGTCCTCGAAGCTCTTCATGCGCTCATCGTTCTGGCTGAAATCGGTGGCGGCGTGGCGGAAGTAGAGCACGTAGCCGCCTTTGCGCAGCTCGGCCAGCAATTGCGCCGGTGCCAGCTCGCGCGGCGGGAGCGAGTTGCGCTCCGAAGCGCTTTTCGCCGGAACCTGTGCCCATACCGGTGCCGGTGCCCACAGCAGCAAGGCGGCGAGCACAAGCGTGAATCGAGTTCTGCTCATTGGGGTGGCGATCGGGTGAGTCCGGATTGTACGCGCGCGATCGGATGGACTGCTTTGACAACAGTAATGAGAACGGTTATCATTTGCGGATGAAATTTGAATCTTCAAAAAACTCCCCGTCGATTCAAAGGGCCGAGGCCGAGGCTCCGCTCTCGGCCGAACGCGTCATGAGCCAGCAACTGTTTGGCGAACGCCGCGAACTGATCATCGAGCACAACGGCCGCGATTACCGCCTGCGGCTCACCCAGAACGGCAAGTTGATCTTGACCGCCTAGATGTATGGGCGAATTACTATCCACATAGATCGGGATAACTGAAATGCTGCAAATGCTGGTGGTGACGCTGCGGGAAGGCATCGAAGCCTTTCTCATCGTGGCCATCGCCGTCGCGTATTTGCGCAAAACCGGCCGCGATTCCCTGGTTCCCGCGGCATGGTGGGGCACTGGCGCGGCAGTGAGCTTGTCGGTAGTGCTCGGCGTATTTCTTGCCGAGGTGGCAGTCCTTCCGATTTGGGAAGCGGTGCTCGCCGCGGTGGCGGCAACGCTGGTGATCTCGATGGTGGTGTACATGCTGAAGCATGCAAAGAAAATGCGCGGCGAAATCGGCGGGCGCATCGAGACCGCGATGCAAAAGCCCGGCACCGGCGCATGGATAGGAGTGTTCGCGCTGGTGCTGCTGATGATTACGCGCGAAGGCATGGAAATGGCGTTTATCACGGCTACGCTTGCGCGTCAGCAGGAATCCGTGCAGCTATTCTCGGGCGCCCTCGCCGGCATCGCGCTTGCGGCGGTTCTCGCCTGGGGTTGGTCTCGCTACGGCCATCGCATCAATCTCGGGCTTTTCTTCCAGGTGACTTCGATCTTTCTCGTGCTGTTTGCACTGCAGCTGCTCGTATACTCATTCCATGAGGCCACTGAAGCGAACGTGCTGCCGATCAACAACCAGTACTGGCACATTGCTACCGAACCCTACGGACCCGAAGGTGAGTACGGCGCGATGTTGACCTATGCGCTGGTGCTGCTACCTGCGGTGTGGATCGCCTGGTCCATGTTTGGCGGAAAACGCAGACCGGCCGCATCCACGAGCTCTTGAGAATACATTTGACGTCTTGAATTGCACCACGGAGCGGGGCGCGCGCTTCTGAGCATTCCGCTTCGGATCACAGCCAGCCAGTCCTGCCTCTCCGGCGGGTAGCCAGCGACAGGTTAACCGCAAGACATGGAGAGAGACTCATGAGACATCGATTCAAGCTTCGGCTGCGGCCGCGCGGCAGGTCCCGATGAACGCGCCCGATTTCCAGCCGCCGACGCGCCCGGAAATGCTGGTCGCTGCGGTGCTGCATCTCATGACACATTACGCCCGCACCGGCTGTCCGCGCCTCGCTGCGTGCATCTCGCGGCACTTGCAATGCCTGTGCGCGCATCCGGATGCCGATCCGGTCATTCGTGAGATCTGCGCCAGCCTGCATGGCATGTGGACAGACGCCGCAACCGACCGCGCCGGGGCCAAGAGCCTGCATTGAGGCGGTTCAGGACTTCGGGCTCTCGTCCATCTGCGATTGCATGTAGTTTTCGATTCCGACCTTGCCGATAAGGTCGATCTGGGTCTCGAGCCAGTCGATGTGCTCTTCCTCGGATTCCAGGATCTCCTCGAACAGTTCGCGCGAGATGTAGTCGCCGACTTGCTCGGAGTGGGCGATGGCGTCCTTCAGCATGGGATGGGCGTGCATCTCGAGTTTCAGGTCGCATTTCAGTATCTCTTCCACGTTTTCGCCGACGAGCAGCTTGTTCAGCAACTGCAGATTGGGAAGGCCTTCGAGAAAGAGGATGCGCTCAATCAACTTGTCGGCGTGCTTCATCTCGTCGATCGACTCGTGGTGCTCGTGCTCCGCGAGCTTCTTCAGCCCCCAGTTGCGGAACATGCGCGAGTGCAGGAAATACTGGTTGATCGAGGTCAGTTCGTTGGTGAGCACCTTGTTCAGATGCTCGATGATTTTCTTGTCGCCTTTCATGCGCTGCTCCTCGTAAAGGACGACCGAGAATACCACTCACCGCGCGCAACGCAACGCGCTCGATCCAGATGAGAACGGAAGTGAGAGTGAGAATCAGGCCGCTTGCAGGCGGGGAGGGGCGACTTGCTCGCTCCGCGCTTCGCACAGCACTTCTTGCGCGCAGGTCGCGCACTTGCCGCAGTCCGCAGCGACACCGAGCTCGCGGCGCAGATCCTTCAGCGTGCGTGCGCCGCAGGACACGGCTTCGCGGATATCGCGGTCGGTGACGCTTTTGCAGATGCAGACGTACATCGAAAGTTGGCACCAAAGCTTGTAATGCGAAGCATTCTCATTTATATTCGACCCGCCGTCAAGTAAGATCTCGCAGCGATAGATGATCTCGATTTGACTTTATGTATATCATTTATCAATTTGATTAAATATACATTTATGTTGTATGAATTTTCTATTTTTGGGAGCCAGCCAGTCAGCGTCGATGCTGAGTTAGCCAGCCATGTTCCATATCGCTAGTCAACTCAGCAGGAGACAAGATGAAGAAATCCCCTTTAGTCCTGGCACTGGCCGCCGCTTTTGCCGCAACGCCCGTGTTCGCCCAACAACCGCCCACCGTCGATCAAAAGCTGCAGATCCTGCAGCAGGAAATCGACGACCTCAAAGCGCAGACGCAAAGGACGGCGCCGCCTCCGTCCCCAAGTCGGCTTTCCGGGGAGTATGCAACGATGCTGGGTCGATCCGAAGCCCTGAGCAACGGGGCCACGAGTTTCGTCGGATATGGCGAAGCGACTTACGAAAAGTTTCGCCAAAGCGGTAGCGCCACGGCCGATCTGACGCGTTTCGTGATCGGCGTAAACCACCGCTTCAACGACCGCCTGACCCTCCAGTCGGAGATCGAGTTCGAGCATGGCGTGGTGAGCAGCGAAGACCAGGGCGAGGCCGAGATCGAGCAGGCCTGGCTCAACTACAAATTCAGCGATCAGGTCAACGTCAAAGGCGGTTTGTTTCTGATCCCGCTCGGCATCACCAACGAAACGCACGAGCCGCCGACTTACTACGGCGTCTTTCGCAACGAAGTCGAGACACGCATCATTCCGACGACTTGGCGCGAGCTTGGATTCGGCGTGCACGGCCTAGCCACCGAGGGCCTGCGGTACGACGTGGGTCTCACCACCGGCTTCGACAGCGGCAAGCTCGACGACCCGACTGTCGGCATTCGCAGCGCGCATCAGGAAGGACAGCTCGCCAAGGCCCACGATCTGAGTGTCTACGCTGCGCTCAACTATCGACGCCCGGGCCTGCTCGTCGGCGGCGGGGTCTTTGCCGGCAATACCGGGCAAAACGGGGCAAGCAACCCTGCGCTCCAGGGAGTACCTGCCCGCTTCACTATGTGGGATCTGCACGCGCAGTACCGCATCGAGCGTCTCGAACTGCAAGCGCTCTATGCGTCCGGCACGCTCGGCAGTGCCGACCAGCTGAATGCGGCAGTCGGTGCGACCGCTGCTACACCTTTTGCGGTGCCGAAAGCAATGAAGGGCGGATACATACAAGCTGCTTACCACGTATACAAAAAAGGTGACCTCGACGTCACGCCTTTCGTTCGCGTCGAGCGCTACGACATACAGCAGCAGGAAGACTCGGCTCTCGGTCTTTTCCAGGATCCGAACAACAACGAGCGCGTGAGGACCATCGGAGTCAATTTCAAGATTCACCCGCAAGTCGTGCTCAAGACCGATATGCAGTGGTACGCGACCGACAAATCGAAGAACCGCTTCGATCTCGGTATCGGCTACATGTTCTGATGAGATCGGGCGAGCGCCAGCTGTACGCGTTATTTGCGGTGGCGCTTGGCCTTTGCGCGGCGGTGGTGCCCGCTCGCGCAGACGTCTATCAGGAGCCGGATGCCTTCATCGCGGAGGTATTCGGCTCCAAGCCCGCGCCCAAGGTGCTCTGGCTGACCCAGGACATCCAAGCGCAAGCCGCGGCGATACTGGGCCATCCCCCGGCGCAACTGAGGCAGCGCTACTGGAGCGATGCGCACCGGAGCGTGTGGATCCTGGAGGAGATCGGCAAGGAGGAGTTGATCACCGCGGGCTTCGTCGTCGTCGGCGGGCGTATCGATCACGTGCGTGTGCTCGTTTATCGCGAAAGCCGGGGGCAGGAAGTTCGCCAGTCCGCATTCCTCAAGCAGTTCAAAGAGGCGAAGCTCGCGCAAGGCGACCGCCTGGATCGCCAAATAGACGGTATCGCCGGCGCCACGCTCTCGGTCGGTGCCATGGAGCGCATGACGCGGCTCGCGCTTTTTTTCGACCGGATGAGTCGCCGATAAATGTTACTGCGACTCCTGCTGTTGCGTTTGCTGCGGCGCTGGCACGCGCGCATCGGCTTCAGCGCGATGTTGTTTTTCCTGATTCTGGCGGTGACCGGTCTGGTGTTGAACCATGGTCACGGCCTGGGGCTCGACGACCGCGTCGTCCGTGCCGGCTGGCTGGCGCGCTGGTATGGCATCAAATCCGAACCGCCGCACCAGGCATTCCGTTCCGGGCATCACGTCTTGGTTGCCGCGAACGGGCGCTGGTTGCTGGACGGAAAGATTTCCGGAGAGAAGTTGCCGCAGCCTGTCGGTCTGGCCGAGCTCGCCGATATCTTCGTGGTCGCGAGCGATGCTGCGCTTTACGTATACCGCCCGGACGGTGAGCTGATCGAGAAAGTCGAATCGGACGGGATGCCGGGCGCTCCGGTGAGGGCGCTCGGCTCGAACGGGCGCGAAATCGTGCTCCGCACCGGATCGAGGGTCTTCTCGAGCGCCGATGCGCTGTCGTGGCGGCCCACGACGCAGCGGAGCGTGCTTTGGTCTTCGCCAGTCGAGCTCTCCGCTGTCGAGCGCCACGCCTACGAGGAGGTGCTGGCGCCGGGGATTTCGGTCCAGCAACTGCTGCTTGATCTGCACAGCGGCAGGTTCGCGGGCCGCTTTGGGCCGCTCTTCGTGGATTTGCTGGCCTTGCTGCTTTCGGTCTTGTCTCTCACCGGGGCCTGGCTCTTTCTCGTGCCTCGAATGCATCGGGGAAAGCATTGAAGCCTTTGCACGCTCACGATCGCCCGCGTTTCCTGGTGCTGCTCTTCGCGGCGCTGGCGATGCTGCCGTGCGTGCGAGGGGCCGCAGCGGAATACCGCGCGAGTTCCTACGTATTCGGAACGCTGGTCGAGGTTACCGTCGCCGATGCCGATACCTCATTCGCGCGGGACACCGTCGGACAGATATTTCATGAGTTCGACCGCATGCACCACGAGCTGCACGCATGGCAGCCCGGCGAATTGGTCGCGCTCAACCGGGCGATCGCGCGCGGCGAGAAAAATATCCGTACTACCCGGGAGATCGTCGGGCTGATTCGCGAGTCGCAACGTCTTGCCGCGCAGTCGGGTGACCTGTTCAATCCCGCCATCGGCAAGCTGGTCGGATTGTGGAGCTTTCACCGGGAGAAACCCGAGGGCCCTCTGCCGCGTCCCGAAGAAATCGCGCAGATCGTCCGCGCCAACCCGCGCATGAGCGATCTGAGCGTGGAGGGCGACACCGTGACCAGCGCCAATCCCGGCGTGCAACTGGATTTCGGCGGCTACGCCAAGGGCTATGCGCTCGATCGCGCGGCGGATATTCTTCACGAACGCGGCATCGGGAATGCGCTCGTCAACGTCGGTGGCAACATCATGGCGTTGGGACGCCATGATACAGACCACCCGTGGAGCGTCGGCCTCCAGTCCCCGCGCGGCAAAGGCCTGCTCGCTACGCTCGACCTTGCTGACGGCGAGGCGATCGGCACGTCAGGCGACTACCGCCGTTACTACGAGATCGACGGCAGGCGCTACTCGCACATCATCGATCCGCGCACCGGGAATCCGGTTCCTGGAGTCCAATCGGTGACTGTGCTGGTGCCCCGGCAGGCGGGGGCGGGCGCGTTGTCGGACGCGGCGTCCAAGCCGATCTTTATTGAAGGAATTAAGGGTTGGAAGAACGCGGCGCTGCGGATGGGGATTTCACAGGCCATGCTCGTCGATTTCGACGGCGTCGTCCACGTCACCCTTGAGCTAAAAACGCGGCTGCATTTCAGCGACGGAGATCTTGCTAACGAAGTCAGACAGTAGAGCCGAGCTGACGTAAATGCCTGCATCAGCGAGCCCTCGGGCTTACACAAACCCATAGCACTGCGCCGCGGAATCGCGGAGTTGATGGCGGCTCTCGCCGATCGCCTTGGCGCGGTACATCGCGAGGTCCGCGCGCTTGAGCAAAATGTCCGCCTCTTGCCCGTCGCGCGGATAAAGGCTCAAGCCGATGCTCATCGTGATGTGCAGGCGGTTACCGTGCAAATCGTACTCGCCGCAACAGCCTGCAAGCAGCTTGTCCGCTATTTTGGTCGCGAGCTCGGAGTCGAGGATCTGATCGAGAATGGCGATGAACTCGTCCCCGCCCGTGCGCGCGATAGTGTCGGTCTTGCGCAGGCAGGCTTGCAGTCGTGCCGCGATCTGGCGCAGCAGTTCGTCGCCCGCGTCGTGCCCGAACGAGTCGTTCACACGCTTGAAGTGGTCGATATCAACGGAGAGCACGGCAAAGCCGTGGCGGGTGCGGCGTGCCGTCGCCATCGCAGCAGCGAGCCTGTCGTGGAACAGATTGCGGTTCGGTAGACCGGTCAGGCTGTCGTAGAACGCGAGGTTCTTCAGCGTCTCGGACACCTTCACGAGGCTCAGGTCTTGCAGAAAATGCATGAAGTGCGCGATGCGCCCCGTGACGTCGCGCAAGGGGTAGACCGACTCCAGCACGTGAAGCGTGTCGCCGGCGCCGGTACGGAACTGCGTCTCCCCCTGCCACGGCTTGTCGGCGAGGATTTCGCGTTTCATCTGCTCATGCGACAAGACACAGCCCGGCAGCTTCAACCGGGCGAGATCGACGCCTGAGATCCGGGCGGCGTCCAACCCGAGCATCCTGTGCAAGTGCGGGTTGGCATACTCGACCGTCCCCAGCGGCAGGGTTACCGCGACGCCGATCGGGATCTGCTCGATGATTTGGGAAAGGTCGTGTCTCTGCCAGGTCACGGGTGCACGCCCCAGCGCTTGTTCCGGAGCCCGTCGCATGAGCGACAGGCGTAATGGTACTATCGGTTTGTAAAAAATGCAACCAAGAGTGACCGTCCGCGGTCGTGCTTGGTGATAGTTTTCACGGCATGACCATCGCGGAAGAAAAGGGGGATTTCAGCAAGCGCCTCAAGGAAGCCATGCGTCGAGCGCGCCTGGACGCAGGCCCCACGCGCTTTGCGCGCGAGTTCAACCTGCGGCACCACGGCGAGCCCGTGACCGCGCAGACGGCGCGCAAATGGCTTTACGGCGGGGCGCTTCCCACGCAGGACAAACTGCGCACCCTGGCGCAGTGGCTGGAGGTGTCTCCGCATTGGCTGCGCTACGGCGAGGCCGAGCGAGCGCATACGGCCGCAAAGCAGGACACCGCGACCTACGCGGTGGATTCGGCCTGGCTGGGAAAAAAATTCGACTCGCTCAGTGAGCCGCACCGGAAGATGGTCCTCGAAATTACGCGCGCTCTGCTGCGCCTTGAAGGGAAGCAGTAGCCCGGATGTCGTCACTCCCGCGAAAGCGGGAGTCCATTGGGATCACAAAGACTCTGGATCCCCGCTTGCGCGGGGATGACCCGCGTCGCAAGCTCCGCGGGTCAATTCAGCCGCACGTACTCGTATTCCACCGGCAGGTTGTTGACGCCCCGGTCTGGAGGGGCGATCCACGCGGCCATTTTTCCTGGCTCAACCACGCGCTGCATCAGGCTCTTGACGAAAGCCTTGTCCGATGCGTTCGGAATCCAGCCGGGCAGGTGCCGCTCGAATTCTTCGCGGCTGATGATGTTACCTTGGAGATCGGTGGGCACGTTCGCCCAGGCGCCGATGGCGCGGCGGAACCGGCTGTTCGGAAGACGGAGCTCAATGCCGCCGGCACGCTTGATCTGCATGTTCCAGCGCTTCAGTCCGATCTCGCAATCCTTGACATAGGCGTTGCGCAGTACCTCGTTCATTGCGTTGCGCAGGCCCACCGTTTCCTTCTTCAGCCCGCCCTGGCCGTCCGGTATTTCGAGATCGAAGCTCGAATCGGTGCAGACGTGGTCCTCGTACTGAGTGGTCTCGTCGGGCCGGCCCTTGATGCCGTTTGCGAACGAACTCGCCGCGTTCGACGAGACTTCCGAGCCGAACAGATCCAGAGAGGAACTGAACCAGAAATTGAGATAGCGCTGCAGCAGCGGCAAGTCCACCGCGCCCTGCTTCCGGATCGCCTGCGGGTCGTCGCTGCCGGTTTCCCTCATCACTTCGAGCGTCCGCTTGACCACGCGCCCGAGCCCGGTTTCGCCGACGAACATGTGGTGGGCTTCCTCCGTCAGCATGAAGCGGCAGGTCCGCGCGAGGGGATCGAAGGACGATTCCGCGAGGCTCTTCAGCTGGAACTTGCCGTCGCGGTCGGTGAAGTAGGTGAAGCAGAGAAACGACAGCCAGTCGCCGATTGGCTCGTTGAAAGTACCGAGGATGCGCGGCTTGTCCGGATCGCCGGAGTGTCGCGAGAGCAGCTCTTCGGCTTCTTCGCGTCCGTCGCGCCCGAAATGGGCGTGCAGCAGATACACCATCGCCCATAGATGCCGGCCTTCCTCGACGTTGATCTGGAACAGGTTGCGCAGATCGTAAAGGGAAGGGCAGGTATGGCCGAGCAGGTGCTGCTGCTCGACCGAGGCCGGCTCGGTGTCGCCCTGGGTGACGATCAGTCGCCGGAACTGCGAGCGGAATTCCCCGGGTACCTGTTGCCACACCGGCTGGCCGAAAGAGTCGCCGAAGCCGATGGTACGCGCGGGGTTTTGGTCGGCCAGGAAAATTCCCCAGCGGTAATCGGGCATTTTCACCGTGCCGTAGTGCGCCCAGCCCTGCGCGTCCACCCCGATCGCGGTACGCAGATATACGTCGGCGCCGGAAAAATCCTTCGGTCCCATCTGCCTCCACCAGTCGAGGAAGCGCGGCTGCCAGTACTCAAGCGCGCGCTGCAGGGTCTTGTCGTTCACCAAATTGACGTTATTCGGGATCTTCTCGCTATAGTCGATGCTCATGTCCGATTCCCCAATCTATCGTCGTCCCCGCGGAAGCGGGGACCCAGGGGCGTTTTCGAACGACACTGGATTCCCGCTTGCGCGGGAATGACGAGTACGGTCACACCCTCTCCCAATTGAACTTCGCCTTCGCTCCTGTTCCGTACACTTTCAGCGCCCCGTGCTCGCCGGTTGCGTTCGGGCGGACGAAGATCCAGTTCTGCCAGGCGCTGAGCCTGCCGAAGATGCGCGTCTCCATGGTTTCCTTGCCGGGGAAGCGCAAGTTGGCCTCCATGCCGGTGAGCGCGTCGGGGGAGAGACTCGCGCGCTCCTCGATCGCGATACGCACTTCGTCTTCCCAGTCGAGATCGTCGGGCGTGAAGGTCACCAGGCCCAATTCCGAGGCAAGCCGGGCGTCGAGTTTCTGGCCGACCCGCGTTCGCGCAGCCTCGACCGGCGCGGTTTCGCCGCAGAAGCGCGTCGCGATCCGGGTTTCCCGACTCACCATCGGATAGGGACCGAAATTCATCGGTGACAAGGCGATCGTCGGAGCCCTGTCGTCGTCGGGCAACTGGAGCATGTAGCTGCGGTCGGCGCCGAGCGCGAGCTCGAGAAGCGTCCCGGCGAAACACGAACCACTATCAATGATAGCGAACAGGGTGCGCGAGGAAACGTCGAGCCGGGCGAGAGTGCGGCGCAGGAAACCGATCACCTGGCGCACGAACCCGTCGTTCTCGTTCGCCTTCAATGCCGCATCCGCGGCCAGCGCTTTCGCCATGTCGCCGCGCGTGTTGAAGACCCAGGTGCCGATCTCCAGATCATTCGTGCGCAGCAACAGGAGGGCATCGTCCAGCTCGCGCGCCATGGCGAGCGGCCACCACTTGTCGCCCGCTGCGTGAATCGCCTCGACGCTCGAGGGAACGTCGCTCCGCGGCGCGAAGACCGTGATCGTCGCGGTGCGCTGCTTGCGGTCGATCACCACGTCCACGTTGTCGTAGTGGTAGCCGCCTGTATCGATCGCGCGCTTGAGCGGATTGAGCGTTATCCCCTTGCCGCTCCCTCGCGTGCTTTGCGCGGCGAGCGCGGCCGCGCGCTCCTTCACTGCGTCCTTGAACGCCTGCGGTTTGGCGATGTGGTCCACGAGCTTCCACTGCTTCGCGCGGTCAGCGCGCACCCCATCACTAGTGGTGCAGAACACGTCGGCGAGGTCGCGCCGAACTTTTCTCTTGTCGGTGACGCGCGTCAGGCCGCCGGTGCCGGGGAGCACGCCGAGCAGCGGCAACTCGGGCAGGCTCACGGTGGAGGAGCGGTCATCGACCATCAGGATCTCGTCGCAGGCGAGAGCGAGCTCGTAGCCGCCGCCCGCCACCGTGCCGTTCACCGCGGCAAGAAACTTGAGGCCCTCGTTGCGGCTCGAGTCCTCGATGCCGCCGCGGGTCTCGTTGGTGAACTTGCAGAAGTTCACCTTCCACGCGTGCGTGGACTGGCCGAGCATGTAAATGTTGGCGCCCGAGCAGAACATGCGCTCGCGGGCGCTGGTGATGACCACGCACTTCGCCTCGGGGTGCTCGAAGCGGATTCGATTCAGCGCGTCGGCCAACTCGATGTCCACGCCGAGATCGTAGGAGTTGAGCTTGAGCTTGTAGCCGGCCCGAATGCCTTTCTCCTCGTCCACGTCCATAGCGAGCGTCACCACCGGGCCATCGAAGGAAAGCCGCCAATGCGCGTAGCGGTCCGGGTGCGTGTCGTAAGTGACGAGGGAGGGGGAGGGATCGGGTCCGACAGCGGCGCTCATGACTTTCTCCTGCTGGGCGGCGACTGTTTTTCGCGCCGCCGCGTCGTGCATAATAGCAGCGAATGCAGGCGCTCCAACTGACCATCCTCGTCGGCACCATGACCGGCACCGCGCAGCTCGTCGCCCAGGAGATTGAATTGACCCTGGATGAGGGTGAGACGCGGATACAGACACGGCTCATGGACGGCCTGGACGCGAAGATGTTCTCTGATGGAGGGGTATTTCTGATATGTACTTCGACCTACGGTCAGGGCGACGTGCCCGACAACGCCAAACCTCTGTACGAATCGCTGCAGGCGCTGCGCCCCGATCTCTCGGGCGTTAGCTACGGAGTGATTGCGCTCGGCGATCGCACTTACACGGAGACTTTCTGCAACGGCGGCCGGCGCTTCGACAAGATCCTTTCCGAGCTCGGCGCACGGCGCATCGGCGAGATCATGCTGCACGACGCGAGCGCGGGAACGATGCCGGAGGAAATCGCCGTGCAGTGGGTGGGTGAATGGATTTCGTTGTGCCGCAAGCAGGCCAAGCTCGCGGCGTGAACAGACGAGTTTCTGAACGATGTTCGGATGGTTTCATAAGATCGGGAAACCGGTGGCGCCGGAATCTGACGTCGATGCCCTGATCGAGCTCGCGCGGCGCTTCAGAATTTCGGGCGAGTTCGACAAGGCCGTCGCCTGTTGCCAAAGAGCGCTTTCGCTCGTGCCCGGCTCCCCCCTGGCGCTTTATCAATTGGGAAACGCGCTGAAGAGTCAGGGCAAGCGCGGCGAGGCCATCGCGTGCTACCGCAAGGCACTGGCAGCAAGGCCTGATTTCCCCGATGCGCTCGTCAATCTGGGGAATGCGCTCCACGAGCAGGGCGAGCTAGCGGAAGCGATCGCATGCTGCGAACGTGCGCTCGCGCTCGACGCCGGAATTCCGGAGGCGCACTTCAATCTCGGCAACGCCCGCAAGGATCAGGGGCGGCTCGAGGAAGCCGCCGCCAGCTATGAAAAAGCCCTGACGCTCGCGCCGGAATTCGCGGCGGCCTATATCAATCTGGGAAACGTGATTATGGCGCGAGGCAGGCCGGGAGAGGCTCTGGCTTGGTTCCGCAAAGCGCTCGCGCTCGATCCGGACATGGTCGAGGTGCACTACAACTTCGGCAACGCCGCCTATCTGGCGGGAGATTTCGCCTCCGCCAGGACGGCGCTTGCGCGGTATCTGCAATCCCAGCCGAACGACGTGGCGGTCCTTGTCACGCTCGGCGACGCGTATCGATTTTCCAGTGAGCTCGACCAGGCGCGCGATTGTTTCGAGCGGGCTTTAAGGAAAAACCCCGCCTCCGCAGGCGCGCACAACGGTTTGGCCAATGTTCTTCGCAATCAGGGCAGGCATGCCGATGCCCTCAGGCATTACGGGCTCGCGATCGAACACGACGCGAATCCGGTGGTTGCGTTTCAGAACCTGCTTTTCTGCATGATGTGCGTGGGCGAGTTTTCCGCGCGTCAGGTCTACGACAAGCACCACGAATTCGCCGAGCGTTTCGAGAAGCCGCTGCTCCCGCTGCATCGCCCGCACGCGAACGATCCGGACCCGGACCGGCGGCTTCGTCTCGGCTATATGTCGCCTGATCTGCGCACCAACATCGTGGGTGATTTCATCGAGCCCATACTGACACATCACGATCGGGAAGCGTTCGAAACGCATTGTTATTTTACCGGTGCATTCCGCGACAGCTCGACCGAACGCATCGCCGCGCACTTCGATCACTGGCACGATGTGCATGCGCTGTCCGATGACGCGATCGCGGAAATGATCCGTTCAGACCAAATCGATGTGCTCGTCGATCTTTGCGGGCACGCCCCGGGCAACAAGGTACTCGTTTGCGCCCGCAAGCCCGCCCCGGCCCAGGTAAGCTATCTGGATTATTCCACGACGACGGGCCTCGCCTCGATGGATTACCGCCTCACCACCGAGTATTGCGATCCGAGCGGCATCGCGGACCAGTACTATTCCGAGAAACTCCATCGCCTGAGCGGAACCTGCTGGACCTACAACCCTTCGGTGGCGCTGCCGGTCTCGCCGCTGCCGCTGAGAGCAAATGGCCACGTGACCTTCGGGAGTTTCAACTCCTACTATCGCGTTACCGCCGAGGTCCTCGCTGTCTGGTCGCGGCTGCTCCAGCGCGTGCCCGGCTCGCGCTTCGTCATCGTCGGGGTCGCGGCGGGCTCAACACAGACGGCATTGCTGGAAACGCTGGCGAGAGCCGGGGTAGGGGCCGAACGCACTTCCGTATACAACGTGGTTCCTTTCGAGCGATATCATGAACTCGTTCGAGCGGTGGATATCGCACTCGCTCCTTTCCCTTACAACGGTACGACGACGATGCTCGATTGCCTGTGGAACGGCGTGCCCGTCGTCGCAAAGCAGGGCGGGGAGACGTTCTATTCCCGCATGGCTTGCAGCATCCTCAGCGAACTGGGCCTGTCCGGGCTGATCGCCGCCGATGCCGACGAATACATCCGGATCGCCGTCGATTTGGCCGCCGAGGTGCCCAAGCTGGACGGGCTGCGTCGCTCGTTGCGGCAGAAGGTGGAACAGTCTCCCATGCGGGATTTTCCCGGATTTACCAAGGAACTTGAGGCCGCTTACCGCTGGATGTGGAGAACCTGGTGCACCACACAGCGCGCCGGCATAAAACCACCGCGCCGAGCGTAACCCACAACAGGACATGTTCCCCATCCACACCGGCAGGCCTCCGACGATCGCGCCGCGGGGCATGATCGCCTCGCCGCACTCGCTCGCCTCGTCGGCAGGCGTCGACGCGCTGCGCGCCGGGGGTTCGGCGGTAGACGCGGCGATCGCGGCGGGCGCTGCGCTGTCGGTGCTGTACCCGCACATGACGAGCGTCGGCGGGGACGCGTTCTGGCTGATCTACGACGCAAGCGCGCGCCGCGTGCGCTATCTGAACGGCGGCGGGCGCGCGGCGAGGAGCGCGAGCATCGACTGGTTCCGTTCGCGCGGCATGAACGAAATCCCGCTGCGCGGCTTTCTCCCCGCGACCCTGACCGTTCCAGGCGCGGTGGCGAGCTGGTGTGTGGCGCACGATGAGTACGGACGGCTGCCGCTGTCGCGCGACCTCGCCGCCGCGATCGAGTACGCGCGCGAAGGATACCCTGTGACGGGAAGGCTCGCGCGCTGGATCGAGATGTGCGCCGGCGAAAACGCTCTGAACGCGCACGCGCTTGCGCTTTTCGTTCCGGACGGCACTGCGCCGCGCGCCGGCAGCCGGCTCAGGAACCCGGGTCTCGCACGGGTGCTCGAGCGGATCGCCTCGGGAGGGCACGAAGGTTTCTACTCGGGTGACACGGCGCGGGCGCTCGCCAATTTCTCGCGCGCCGGCGGCGGATTTTTCGACGAGGCGGACTTCGGAGAACAGCGCGCGAGCTGGGGCGAGCCGCTCCGCGGTATC
>DATHHS010000295.1:0-29258 GCA_035317085.1 Burkholderiales bacterium | reverse complement strand
GTAGATGGTGTCGAGCAGCTTGAAGAGATCGCCCTTCTGCTCTTCCTGGGCGATTTTCAGCAAATCGAGTTGATGTGCCATGAAGGTAAGACCTCGGTAGTGTGAGCGGCCGAAGCCGCCCTTCTCTCACGTTACTCGCTCCAGCGAGCGGGAGCGAGTATCCCCACTCAAACCATCAGCGGCACAATCAGCAACGCAACGATGTTGATGATCTTGATAAGCGGATTGACCGCCGGGCCGGCCGTGTCCTTGTAAGGATCGCCCACGGTATCGCCGGTGACCGCGGCCTTGTGCGCTTCCGAGCCCTTGCCACCGAAGTGGCCGTCCTCGATGTACTTCTTCGCGTTGTCCCAGGCGCCGCCGCCGGTGGTCATCGAGATGGCGACGAAGAGGCCGGTGACGATGGTGCCCATCAGCACCCCGCCCAGCGCCTGCGGCCCGAGCACAAGGCCGACCACGACCGGCACCAGCACGGGCAGCAAAGACGGGATCATCATTTCCTTGATCGCGGCGCGCGTGAGCATGTCCACCGCGACGCCGTATTCGGGCTTGGCCGTGCCCTCCATGATTCCCTTGATCTCCTTGAACTGCCGGCGTACCTCGACCACTACCGCGCCGGCGGCGCGGCCCACCGCCTCCATCGCCATCGCACCGAAGAGGTACGGCACCATGCCGCCGATGAACAGGCCGATGATCACCATGTGGTTGGACAGATCGAAGGAGACGGCCTTGCCGGCGCCTTCGAGCGCGTGGGTGTAGTCGGCGAAGAGCACCAGCGCGGCGAGCCCCGCCGAGCCGATGGCATAACCCTTGGTCACCGCCTTGGTGGTGTTGCCCACCGCGTCCAGCGGATCGGTGATGGCGCGCACTTCCTTCGGCAGATCCGCCATCTCGGCGATGCCGCCCGCGTTGTCAGTGATCGGCCCGTAAGCGTCGAGCGCGACGATGATGCCGGCCATTGAAAGCATGGAGGTTGCGGCGATGGCGATGCCATACAGCCCCGCCAGTGCGTAGGAAACGAAGATGGCCACGCACACCGCGAGCACCGGCCAGGCGGTCGCGCGCATCGAAACGCCCAGGCCGGCGATGATGTTGGTGCCGTGCCCGGTGGTCGAGGCCTCCGCGATGTGCCGCACAGGTTTGTACTGCGTGCCCGTGTAGTACTCGGTGATCCACACCAGGAAACCGGTGAGCGCAAGACCGACCACTGCGGCGCCGTACAGGTGCCAGACGGTGATCAGCTTGCTATCGCCGGCTACGTCGAAGGGAACGACCTTGAGAATGTCCCCCATCATGATCTGGGTGATCGGATAAAAAGCGATCAGTGCAAGGCCCCCGGCCCACATGAGCCCCCGGTAGAGCGCCGCCATGACGTTCGTGTCACCCGCCTTCGTCTTCACGAACCAGATGCCGACGATCGAGGCGATGATGGCAAAGCCGCCGATCACGAGCGGATAGATCACCGCCGCCGGGCTTGCCGTCTTTACCACCAGCGCGCTCAGAATCATGGTGGCGATGATCGTCACCGCATAGGTCTCGAACAGGTCCGCGGCCATGCCGGCGCAGTCGCCGACGTTGTCACCGACGTTGTCGGCGATCACCGCCGGATTGCGCGGATCGTCCTCGGGAATACCCGCCTCGACCTTGCCCACCAGGTCGGCGCCCACGTCCGCGCCTTTGGTGAAGATGCCCCCGCCCAGCCGCGCGAAAATCGAGATCAGCGAGCCGCCGAAGCCCAGGCCGATCAGGGGCTTCAGGATGTGATCGAGCGCGCTTTTGTCCTGTGCATTGAAATACAGCAACGCAAAATAACCCGTCACGCCGAGCAACCCGAGGCCGACCACCAGCAAACCGGTGATCGCGCCGCCCTTGAAGGCGACGTTGAGCGCCTCCTGCAGGCCGCTGCGTGCGGCTTCCGCGGTGCGCACGTTGGCGCGCACCGAGATGTTCATGCCGATGATGCCCGAGAGCCCCGAGAACAGCGCCCCGATGGCGAAGCCCCATGCAGTGGCCCAGCCCAGTTTCGGTATGAAGCCGATGACGAGGAACAGAATTCCGCCGACGACCGCAATGGTCGTGTACTGGCGCTTGAGGTAGGCGCTGGCGCCTTCGCGAATCGCCGCGGCGATTTCCTGCATGCGCGCGTTGCCCGCGGGCAGCGAAACGATCCACCTCGATTGCACTAGGCCGTAGACGATCGCGACGATCGCGCAGGCGATGGCGAACCAGAGACCTCCAATCATAGAATTCTCCCCTGATGTCGGCCCTTGTCCCGGGTCCGAGTGAATGAAAAGCGCGAAATTATAACAGCATGAGCCCCGGCGCTAAACCTTGAACGCCGGGAGCTTCTTGGCTACCGGGACGTTCTTTAGCTTCACGTAGTCCGGCAGCCCGTTCTTATACGGTGGAGGCGCCTCGCCCTGGATCAGCGGCGAAAGGTAGGCGCGACACTTCTGTGTGATGTGAAATCCGTCCGCGGCAATGAAGTCGCGCGGCATCATCTTTTCCTTGTTGGCGAGGTCGGCGAGATTGGCGACGCCGATGCGCCAGCGGTAGGGCTTGTCCGACAAACGCTCGATCACCGGCATCACCGCGTTCCTGCCCGCTATCGCGAGTTTCACGGCGGCGGCACCAAGCTTATAGGACTGTTCCACATCCACTTTCGATGCGATGTGCCGCGCCGCGCGCTGCAGGTAGTCGGCGAGCGCCCAGTGATACTTGTAGCCGGTCCGGTCCTTGACGAGCTTGGCGATGATCTCGCCCGCGCCGCCCAATTGCGAGTGGCCAAAAGCGTCCTTGAGGCCTGTTTCCGACAGAAACTTCCCCTCCTTGTTGCGCAGGCCTTCCGACACCGCGATCGCGCACCAGCCGTCGCGTTCGACGATCTGTTTCACGCGCGCGAGGAATCTCTCCTCGTCGAACTGGATCTCCGGGAAGAGCAGAATCTGCGGCGCATCGCCGTCCTTTTCCGCCGCCAGCCCGGCCGCCGCCGTGATCCAGCCGGCGTGGCGCCCCATCACTTCCATGACGAATATCTTGGTCGAGGTCTTGGACATCGACGCCACGTCGAAACCCGCTTCGCGGATCGAGGTCGCGACGTATTTCGCCACCGAGCCGAAACCCGGGCAGTTGTCCGTGATCGCAAGATCGTTGTCGACCGTCTTGGGAATCCCCACGCAGATAAGCGGGTAGCCGAGCTTTTCTCCGACTTGCGATATCTTCCACGCTGTCTCTGCGGAGTCGTTGCCACCGTTGTAGAAGAAATAGCCAATGTCGTGGGCGCGGAAGACTTCGATCAGGCGCTCGTACTGGGCGCGGTTTTCCTCGATGCCCTTGAGCTTGTAGCGGCACGAGCCGAACGCGCCACCGGGCGTGGTCTTCAGCCTGGCGATGGAGGTTGCCGGCTCCCTGCTCGTGTCGATCAAATCCTCCGTGAGCGCGCCGATGATGCCGTCGCGCCCGGCGTAGACCTTGCCGATTTTGTTCTTATGGCTGCGCGCGGTCTCGATCACGCCCGCGGCGCTGGCGTTGATCACGGCGGTGACGCCGCCCGATTGCGCGTAAAAAGCGTTCTTCGGCTTCATGGGATTGCGCAGACTATTTCAACGCGGCGAAAGCACGGGCGCTGATTTCCTCGACCGAGCCTATGCCCGAGATTTTGCGGTACTTAGGCGCACGGGCGTCGCCTTGCGCCGCCCACTTCGAATAATAGTCCACGAGCGGCCGGGTCTGCTGCTGATAGACCTCCAGGCGCTTTCTGACCGTATTTTCCCTGTCGTCTTCGCGCTGGACCAGCGGCTCGCCGGTGATGTCGTCCTTGCCGGAAACCCTGGGCGGATTGAACTTGAGGTGATAGTTGCGTCCGGACGCCGGATGCACGCGGCGCCCGCTCAGACGCTGGATGATCTCGTCGTGGTCGACGTCGATCTCCAGGACGAAATCGAGATCGACCCTCGAGTCGCGCATCGCTTCCGCCTGAGGAATGGTGCGCGGAAAACCGTCGAACAGGTAGCCATTCTTGCAATCCAGGTGCTTCAGCCGCTCTTTCACCAGTCCGATGATGATGTCGTCGGAAACGAGCTGCCCGGTGTCCATGACCTTCTTTGCCGCCAGGCCGAGCGGCGTGCCCGCTTTCACCGCAGCGCGCAGCATGTCGCCGGTGGAAATCTGCGGAATGCTGAAGCGTTCCCGGATGAAGTTCGCTTGCGTTCCCTTACCAGCGCCCGGAGGGCCGAGAAGGATCAGTCTCATATTGTCCTCGGCAATTGCAGCGGAGCGCCTCCCCGGCGCCCCTAAGCCGACCTTACCGTTTATGACTGGCCGGGTCAAACAGCGCGCGCACCCGCTCCAGGTCCTCCGGCGTGTCCACTCCTGGCAGCGGCGCATCCTGCCGCACCGCGACAGCAATGGCATATCCGTGCCAGAGCGCGCGCAGCTGCTCGAGCGCCTCGAACTCCTCGAGCGGCGAGCGTTCGAGCTGAGGATAGGTACGAAGGAAATCGGCGCGATAGGCGTAGATACCGATGTGCCGATAGCAAGGAAACCCCTCCGGTAAGGCCCGCGCGGGCGCCGCGAAGGCATCCCGGGCCCAGGGCACCGGCGCACGGCTGAAATAGCGCGCCAGTCCGGCTTGGTCGAGAACAACCTTGACTACGTTGGGATTGAACAGTTCGCCCATGTCCCGGATCGGGTGGCAGGCCGTGGACATTGCCGCCTCCGGCGTATCCGCGAGCAAGGCCGCCACCGCACGTATCAGCCCCGGCTCGATCATGGGCTCGTCGCCCTGGACGTTGACGACGAGACTGTCAGCTGCAAGCCCGAGGCGTTCGACCACCTCGGCGATACGATCGGTGCCAGTGGCATGGTCACCGCGAGTCATTACAGCTTGATGGCCGTGCCGTTGCACAGCCGCCGCGATATCGCCGTGATCGGTCGCTACATACACCTCGCGCGCGCCGCTCTCGCGCGCCCGATCGGCCACTCGCACAACCATGGGCTTGCCCCCGATATCCGCGAGCGCCTTCCCGGAGAGCCGGCTGGACGCGAAACGCGCCGGGATGATGGCGGTGAAGGACATGCGGAGATGAGAAGGCCTCGCCTCCCCGTTCACTCGCTTACTTCTTCCTCGGGAGGCAACTTCCTCGCCTCTTCCTCGAGCATGACGGGAATGTCGTCCCGGATCGGAAACGCGAGTCGGTCGGCCTTGCAGACGAACTCCGCTTGCGCCCTGCGGTAGACGAGCGGCCCCTTGCAGATCGGACAGACCAGAATGTCAAGCAGTCGCGCATCCATGAATTCGTTCCAGTATGAGCTCCGCCAAGGCGGGGTCGAGTTCGGCATCGACGCGCACCGCGATCAGATCGCGACGGCCGAAGTGCCGGCATTTTACCGCATCCTTTTCGGTCATCAGCACGAAATCACAATCGGTAAACTCGAGTTCCGCGGCCCGATACGCGTGATGATCCGGAAACGCGTGCGCCGAGAACGCGAGTCCCATGCGCGAAAGCTCCGCGAAAAACCGCTCCGGATTGCCGATTCCGGCGACAGCGTGCAGTTTCTTTCCCGACAGCTGGGACAGCGTCAAGGGTGCCGCCTGCGCTTCGACTCGGTACAGGCCCGCAGGTGCGAGCCGCATGCCAAACGTCCCCGGTCTCGGTTCGGCACCGTTCACCACCGTCGCATCCACACGACGGCTCGCAGGCTCGCGCAGCGGTCCCGCCGGCAGCAGCAGGCCGTTACCAAAGCCGCGCGCGTCCTCGACTGCGATTTCGAAATCGCGCTGCAGACGATAGTGCTGCAATCCATCGTCGCTAAGAATCACATCGCAGCGGGCATGAGCTGCGAGCAAAGCGCGGGCGGCGGCGACCCGG
Source organism: Burkholderiales bacterium (assembly GCA_035317085.1). GTDB lineage: Bacteria > Pseudomonadota > Gammaproteobacteria > Burkholderiales > SG8-39 > VBDM01. The sequence continues at coordinate 23,388 of DATHHS010000295.1, read as the reverse complement.
TCGGCACCAATCCACACCGGGGATCCCGAACGCTCGGCAAGAAGCAGCGGCTCGTCGCCGACCTGCGCGGCCAAGTCTCCAGCGCCCACGGCGCGGGGTTGTGCAGACGTTCCACCGTACCCCCGGCTGAGAATTCCGGGGCGCAGCCCTTTAACGCGCAAAGCGTCGACAAGCGCCAAGATCAAAGGGGTTTTCCCGGTGCCACCGACCGTCAGATTGCCGACGACGATTACCGGAACCGGAAGCCGCACCGAGCGCAGCACGCCGAAGCGGAAGAGCAGGCGGCGCAACGCTACGAGCAGACCAAAAGCAAGGGAGAACGGGAACAACACAATCGACACCGGGCTCAGCCGGTACCAGTGGCGAGCGGCAAAGCGGGTGGAAAGGAAAGTGGGCCGAACGGCCTCCATGCGGACGCGCGTCGCGCGCTACTTGGGTGCCTGCTCCACCGCAAACACCACCTGACCGTAGCCCGCCTGGCGCGCCGCGTCCATGACGCGGATCACCGACTGATGGGTGGCATTGTTGTCGGCGTTGATGACGACAATTGCGTCCTTCATGCCCGTACCAGCACGGCGGAGCTCTTCGGCAAGGCTTGCGACGTTCCGGAATTGAATGGGCTTGCGTTGCAGCTCGTACTGTCCGGCGGCACTGATCACCACGTTGATCTCGTTGGATTGCTCCAGTTTTTTTTCCGCATCGGCAGTAGGCAGATTGATCTTGAGCTCCGCGAACCTGGAATAGGTCGTAGTGAGCATCAGGAAGATGATGATCACCAGTAACACGTCGATCATCGGAATCAGGTTGATTTCCGGGTCTTCCTTGCGCGTGCGGGCGAACCTCATACCTCAGTATGCGGCGGCGGCTGGAATTCGAAACGTTCTCCGTGGACCACGTCGACCAGCTTCGCCGCCTGCTGCTCCATCTCGACCACGAAGCCTTCGACCTTGCCCCGAAAGTGCCGGAAGAAAATCATGGCGGGGATAGCGATCACCAGGCCGAACCCGGTGTTGTAGAGCGCCACGGAAATTCCGTGCGCCAGCTCCTGGGGATTGGACCCGGAAGGCGACTGCGAACCGAAGATTTCGATCATCCCGACCACGGTGCCGAACAAACCCATCAGCGGACTGATCGTGGCGATGGTACCGAGCGTCGTCAAGAAGCGCTCGAGCTCGTGCGCCACGGCACTCCCGGCTTCCTCGATGGCATCCTTCATCACGTAGCGGGAACTTTTGTAGTTGCGTAGACCCGAGGCCAGGACTTGGCCGAGCGGAGAGTCCTCAGAGAGCCGCTCCAGCATCTCTTCGCTCACTCCCTGTCGCTGGTAGACGGTGAGCACCTTCTCCAGCAGACCGCCCGGAACCACCTTCTCCTTGCGAAGAATGATGAATCTTTCGATGATGAGCGCTACTGCGACGATCGAGACGGCAAGGAGGAAATAGATCGGCCAACCTGCGGCCTGGATGATGGCAAACAACAGTGTTCTCCGGGGCAGACAAAAAACGCGGACACTTTAGCCTGCGACTGCAGATTCGGCAAGGCAAAGTGCTCTAAGAGAATGTGCTTCCTTGCCTCAAACCCGGAAAGCTGCTGGTGTTGCTTGCGAACAATTGCAAAAGAGGAGCAGTTCTCTGCCGAGCCTTTATCCACAAATACTGTGGATAAGGTTGTGCATACGCAAGGAAAAGAACGCCTAAGTGAATCGTGCAAAAGGATTTTTCGACTCGTGATGAAAACTTGAACTTGCATTTTTCACCTTCCGGCTCAAAGAGTTATAGGGTTTCCCTCGGTCTTTGCCTGAACGCCTCATAGACAGCTGGATCGGGTGAGCCAGCGTTGTGGATAGGTTAGAATCGGCAAATGCCCGGAGAACAAGGACTGGCGCGGGTTTCCGTGCCCTCTCCCCCGGAGATTCTCACCGTTTCAGCCCTCGCTCGGAGCGTTCGGGATCTGCTCGAGCACCGCTTTCCGCTGTTCTGGGTCGCGGGCGAGATATCCAACTTCACTTTGGCCAGGTCGGGACACGCTTACTTCGTCCTAAAGGACGAATACGCCCAGGTCCGCTGTGTCATGTTCAGGCAGCGACATCAATATCTCGATTGGCAGCCCCGCGACGGGATGCAAATCGAAGCGCAGGCGCTCGTCACCCTGTACGAGCCGCGGGGTGACTTCCAGCTCAATGTCGAATCCATGCGCCGCGCCGGACTCGGTGCTCTGTTCGAGGCTTTCCTCAGACTGCGTGACAAGCTCGAAAAGGAGGGTCTGTTCAAAGGCGAGACGAAGCGGTCCCTGCCTGCCTATCCGCGCACGATTGGCGTGATTACGTCTCTGGACGCAGCGGCGCTCCGCGACGTGCTTACCACGCTCAATCGGCGTAACCCGTCCGTTGGGGTCGTAGTCTTTCCGGTGCCGGTCCAGGGCGAAGGGGCGGGTGAGAGGATCGCGGCAGCGCTCGAAGTCGCCGGCCGGCGCGGTGGGTGCGACGTCTTGCTGCTCGTGCGCGGCGGAGGCAGCATCGAAGACCTGTGGGCTTTCAACGAGGAAATTGTGGCGCGTGCGATACGCGCATGCCCGATCCCGGTCGTCACCGGTATCGGGCACGAGTCCGACTTCACGATCGCAGATTTCGCCGCCGACCGGCGCGCGCCCACGCCGACTGCGGCCGCCGAACTAGTCAGCCCCGAACGCACCCGCTTGCTTGACGCCATTTCAAGGCTGGCCGCACGCCTTGCTGCACGCGCGCGCCGGGAAATCGAGGGCCGCACGCAGCATCTCGATCACTTATCGCGCGGATTGGTTCACCCTGGCTCGAGACTGCGCGCTCAGAGCGAACTGCTGGCCCAGTTGCGCTTGAGGCTCGTCCAAGCCACCGGGCGAATTGCGCCGGACCGCCGCGGGGCTGTGGCTCAGCTCCTGCAAAGAGCCCGGACGCAACTGCCCGACGCCGAGCAGCTTCTGGCGACCTCGCTACAGTTGGTCGCGCGGCTCCGGGCGGCGGCGCGCACAACGCTTGACCGCGCTGCGTCAGATTGCGCCCGCCAGATTGCCAATCTTTCGCACCTCGATCCGGCGGCAGTACTTGAGCGTGGCTACAGCGTGGTTCGGGATCGCTCGGGTCGGATCGTGCGGCGCAGCACCAGCGTTGCTCCTGGCGACCCACTAGAGGTCACTTTTTCCGAAGGCGGCGCCGATGTGCGCGTCGAGCGCTCGCGGTAGGCGCTGATCGTCGGAATTCCTGTGGGTTGCGGGCCGGTCCAGTCCGTAATGCGCTAACGCTTTTTTGAGCGCTTGCAATCGGGCTCGCTTTGGACCGAGAATACCGCGGGGTCCGAAGGCTGCGGCCTTACCATTGGGAGAACGACCATGAAAAATCCGCTTGATTCACTCTGGGGTACGGTCATCTGCGGCCTGATCCTGACCCTGGCCCTGCACATGATCGTCACGCACACTCTAGGAGGCTGACATGGATTGGGTACCTGCAATCTCGCGTTGGATCCACTTCATGGCCGGTGTGATGTGGATCGGTCTGCTCTACTACTTCAACTTCGTCAACGTCGCAGCGGCAAAAGCGGCAGCGGCCGACGGCACTGCCGCCGGCATCAGCAAGCACATCATGCCGCGCGCGCTATTTTGGTTCCGCTGGGCGGCGGTCGTCACTTGGCTGGCCGGTGCCGCGCTCCTCGGTTCGAACTTCGGCGCAGCCTTCCTGCTGCATAAATCGCACATGGCAATCGGCCTCGGCGCTTGGCTGGGCACCATCATGCTTTTGAATGTCTGGGGTCTTATCTGGCCCAACCAGAAAAAGATCCTGGGCATTGTACCGGCGACCGACGAGGAGAAGAACAAGGCGCGCCGCATCGCCTTTCTCGCCTCGCGCACCAATACGATGTTGTCTATCCCGTTGCTGTACTTCATGGCTGCGGGCGCGCATAGCGCTCTGTACTTCGGATAAAGACAGAGATAAAAAAAAGCCGGCGGGCACGCTGCCAGCCGGCTTTTTCACGTATTGCCCGCTAGCGCGCGGCGGGAGCCTTGTCGAGTCCCTGGATTGTGGTGCCGGACTTGATGCCCTTTGTCGCGAACCAGCCTCCGGACATTTCCAATGCGTACTTTGCCGGAGCTGTTGCGCAATGAGAAACTTCGGTTTGCGGCTGCATGTTCGAAATACTGACGATTCTTCCTTTTTCGTCGATAAAGGCCACCGATAGCGGGATCAAGGTATTCTTCATCCACATGCACTGAACTTCAGCTTGTGGGAACACGAAAAGCATCCCCTCGTTCGGGCCAAGATACTTGCGAAACATGAGTCCCCGCGCCCGCGTCTCGAAGGTGTAAGTGACCTCGGAGCGGATCAAGTGAATGCCGGCCGAAAGCTCCAGGGCCGGCAGTTGCGCGAACGCAACGTTCGCGGCGATCCATGCGGCGATGACAAGGAACGGAAAACTTCTCTTTTTCACGCTGGATTTTCGCGAGTGGCGAAAAAAAAAGGCAGGGGATGGAGCCCTGCCCTGACTTAGTCGAGAGACAACTACTTCTTCATTTCATCCTTCTTGGCGTCCTTCTTGGCTTTCTTGGCCTTTTTGTCGCTCTTCTTATCGCCCTTCTTCATTTCAGACTTCTTGCTGTCGTCCTTCATCGGCTGGGCGCCGGCGTGGGACGCGGCCAGAGCCGCGCCACTCGAAACGGCAAAAACCGCAGCGACCAGGATGGAAATCAGCTTCCTCATGTTTTCTTCTCCGTGAAGTTAAGAATCAGGTTGCGACCGGTCCTTGCGGAACCAGTCTCCCCCAGTAACGCCCTGGCCGCCCGAAGGTTGACATTCAGTTGACATTGCGCGAACACCCTGACGGCGAGCCCTCGGGACCCGAGGAATAAAATCCATTTTAGTTAGCAAAATCAATAGACTAATAAGCTCTTCTGCTCTTCCTCTTCTTGGGGGCCTTTGCCTTCTTCCTGCTTACCTCCGGTTTGGGTACCCCGCTCGTCGCATCGGGTACAGCACCGCGGTTGTCGGAGGGTATTGGAGCTTTCTGCGCGGCGACAATACCGCTCATGAAGAGAATTGCGAGGCAAGCGAGCGTAGCTGCAAGGATTTTCATGGCCGTCTTTTACAAGAATCCACGGACTGCGGCGCGGCCTCCGGTGTTCATGAAGGCAGCGTCCGCAGCGCCACATCGCCCAGGGGATCCGCCCGGCGATTCGCCATAATACCGCCCAATCAGCGCCCCGTTTTTTCGCGGCTGCAGTAGATTTGCAGGGACCGCGCCACCGATACCCTTTCCAGCGAACCGCAGGAGCACTCCGTGAGAAAAATAAAGGTCAAAAACCCGGTAGTCGAGATGGACGGCGACGAGATGACGCGAATCATCTGGAGGACGATTCGTGAAAAGTTGGTCCTTCCTTATCTGGACGTTGACCTGAAGTATTACGATTTGGGCGTCGAGGAGAGAGACCGGACCAATGATCAGATCACTATCGACGCAGCGAACGCCACGCGAAAGTACGGCGTTGCGGTGAAATGCGCGACCATTACTCCCGACGAGGGACGCGTCAAGGAATTCAAGCTGAAGCAGATGTGGCGCAGCCCGAACGGCACGATCCGAAACATTCTCGACGGTACGATTTTCCGCGAGCCCATCATTTTCAAAAACGTGCCGCGCATTGTGCCGCATTGGAACAAGCCTGTGGTAGTCGCCCGACACGGTTTCGGCGACCAGTATCGTGCCACCGAAATCAAGTTTGATGGCCCCGGCACAATCAGGCTCAGCTTCCAGCCGGAAGGCGGCGGCGCCACGATCGAGCGCGAAGTGTTCAAGGCGCCCGGGGCGGGTGTCACCCTGGCGATGTTCAACCTGGATGATTCGATCAAAGGCTTCGCGCGCGCCTGCTTCAACTTCGCACTGCAACGCAACTATCCGATGTACCTATCGAGCAAGAACACCATCCTCAAGACTTACGACGGGCGTTTCAAGAACCTGTTCCAGGAGATTTTCGACGCCGAGTTCAAGAAGCAGTTCGACGCCGCGGACCTCACGTACGAGCACCGGCTGATCGACGATATGGTGGCAGCCTGCCTCAAGTGGAACGGCGGCTATCTATGGGCCTGCAAGAACTACGATGGCGATGTGCAGTCCGACACCGTAGCGCAGGGCTACGGGTCGCTCGGGCTCATGACTTCGGTATTGATGTCCCCCGACGGCAAGACGGTCGAGGCCGAAGCCGCGCACGGCACGGTGACGCGGCACTACCGGATGCACCAGCAAGGCAAACCCACTTCGACCAACCCGATCGCCTCAATCTTCGCTTGGACTCGCGGGCTGATATTTCGTGGCCGCATGGACAGCACACCCGACGTGGTCAAGTTTGCCGAGACGCTGGAAAAAGTCTGCGTTGACGTGGTCGAATCCGGCAAGATGACCAAGGACCTCGCCGCCTTGATCCGCGCGGATTATCCGTTCCTCAGCACCGACGAGTTCTTGAACGCAGTGGACGGCGAACTCAAGCGTCGCGTTCGCTGACGACGCAAGGCTGAGGCAGGCGCGCAGGGCCGAATGATCTCCGGGCCAGAGAGCCTTTTCTTCGCTCTGAAGATAAAAGCGTTCCGGGCCCCGCTGCCCGAGGCCGAAATCGAAGGGGGACTTGCAACGTCGGGCGGTACTGCCGCCCGAGCGGGCCGCGAGCGTCAGCTCGCTGCCTGAATATTCGAAGCCTGCTTGCCTTTCGGGCCTTGCGTAACTTCGAACTGGACCTTCTGTCCTTCCTTGAGCGTCTTGAAACCGCTCATCTGAATCGCGGAGAAATGTGCGAACAGATCCTCGCCGCCGTCGTCCGGAGTTATAAAGCCATAACCCTTAGCATCATTGAACCACTTAACCGTACCTGTAGGCATAGACCCTTCCTGAATTTCAAAACTGAGAGACTTTCAAACTATGCCTGTACTTCAGCAGCAGAGGGATTTGAAGCCTGCAAACCGCATGGAGGACAAACACAGGGAAGCCTTTTACGCGCTTTGAGCGGCGCCGTCAAGTACCTCGGCGAAAGGTCAACCCTTTGTTCTGCCGACACGTTTGAGGTTGCATGCCCTACCTGCAGCGATTACAGTAATGGCGACACACCGACACGGAGACGTTTCGATTGGCAGGGTGCGCAGATGCTCGCGAATTTCGACTCGCAGCGGGTCCCGGTAGTTTGACGGGTGAGAACTTCTGGCATAAGTTAAGTGACGTATGGCGACCCGCATGCGAGAAGGCGTTTTGCTCGAGGCCAAGAAGGCCAAGCTCAAGCCCCCGCCCCTTTTCAAGGTTATCCTCCTGAATGACGACTACACTCCCATGGAATTCGTCGTCATCGTACTGCAGAGGTTTTTTTCCATGCCGCGGGAAAAGGCAACCCAGATCATGCTCAAAGTCCACCGGGAAGGCATGGGTATCTGCGGCACCTATCCCAAGGACGTCGCGACGACCAAGGTAGAACAGGTCGTGGGCTACGCACGCAAGCACCAGCACCCGTTACAATGCGTGATGGAGAAGCTTGATTGAACGGGGTTGAACCCCATCTAGGATTCTCGATGTCGAGGACGGATAGACGATGATCGCGCAGGAACTTGAAGTCAGCCTCCACATGGCCTTCGTGGAAGCGCGCCAGAAGCGGCACGAGTTCATCACGGTCGAGCACCTCTTGCTCGCACTGCTGGACAATCCGACCGCGGCGGAGGTATTGCGCGCATGCGCCGCCAATATCGAAGAGCTCCGAAAAGCCCTCGGGGATTTCATCACCGCTCATACCCCTACGGTTGCCGGAACCGAGGAGATCGACACCCAGCCGACCCTGGGCTTTCAGCGAGTGATCCAACGCGCCATCCTGCACGTGCAGTCTTCGGGCAAGAAGGAAGTCACCGGCGCGAACGTACTGGTGGCCATTTTCGGAGAGAAAGATTCTCACGCCGTATATTTCCTGCACCAGCAGGGCGTAACGCGCCTGGACGTCGTCAACTACATCTCACACGGCATTACCAAAGCGCCGGCCTCGAAGGAAGCCAAAGGCGGCGGCGAAGCCGAACAGGAAACAGCCGGCGACGAACAGCAATCTGGTGGCGCGCTCGAAACCTACACGCTCAACCTGAACGCGCAAGCGCTGGTGGGCAAGATCGATCCCTTGATCGGCCGCGAGCGCGAGATTGAACGCGTCATCCAGACCTTGTGCCGGCGACGGAAGAACAATCCCCTGCTGGTGGGCGAAGCAGGGGTCGGCAAGACGGCTATCGCCGAGGGACTCGCGCGCCGCATCGTCGAGGGCCAGGTTCCGGAGATCCTCGCACGCTGCCAGGTTTACATGCTCGACATGGGCGCGCTGCTCGCCGGGACCAAGTACCGCGGCGATTTCGAACAGCGCCTGAAGGCGGTGCTGAAGCAGCTCCTTGACAACCCGAACGCCATCCTGTTCATCGACGAAATTCACACGCTCATCGGCGCCGGTGCCGCCTCGGGCGGAACGCTGGACGCTTCGAACCTTCTGAAACCGGCGCTTTCGAGCGGCGCGCTGAAATGCATCGGCGCGACCACCTACAACGAATACCGTGGCGTGTTCGAAAAGGACCACGCCCTGTCGCGCCGCTTCCAGAAAATCGACGTACCCGAGCCCTCGGTCGAGGAAACGGTCGCGATTCTGCGCGGGCTCAAGTCGCGCTTCGAAGCGCATCACGGGGTCAAGTACAGCGCCAACGCGCTCACCAGCGCCGCCGAACTCTCGGCCCGCTACATCAATGACCGCCACCTACCCGACAAGGCGATCGACGTCATCGACGAGGCTGGCGCCGCACAGAGGATTCTTCCGAAATCGAGGCAGAAGAAAGTCGTCGGCAAAACCGAGATCGAGGAGATCATCGCCAAGATCGCCCGCATCCCCCCGGCCTCGGTATCGCAGGATGACCGGGCCGCATTGAAGAACCTCGACCGCGACCTGAAAGCTGTCGTATTCGGCCAGGATCAGGCCATCGAAGCGCTGGTGTCGGCAATCCGCACGGCACGTTCCGGGCTCGCCAATCCGCAGAAACCCATCGGCTGTTTCCTCTTCTCGGGGCCCACCGGCGTCGGCAAGACTGAAGTCGCGCGCCAGCTCGCCTACTGCATGGGCATCGAATTACACCGCTTCGACATGTCCGAGTACATGGAACGGCACGCGGTATCGCGCCTCATTGGCGCGCCCCCCGGATATGTCGGGTTCGACCAGGGCGGTCTTCTGACGGAAGCCATCAGCAAGAAGCCGTATGCCGTACTGCTGCTGGACGAGATCGAGAAGGCGCACCCGGACATCTACAATATCCTGCTGCAAGTCATGGATCACGGCACGCTGACCGACAACAACGGCAGAAAAGCAGATTTCCGGAACGTGATCATCGTCATGACGACCAACGCCGGTGCCGAAGCGCTCAACCGTCCGGTGATGGGCTTCACCGCGAAGAAGGAGCCTGGTGACGAGAGCGCCGAAATCAAACGGCTGTTCTCTCCAGAATTCAGGAATCGCCTTGATGCGACGATCTCCTTTAAGTCGCTCGACCACGATATCATTCTGCGAGTGGTCGACAAGTTCCTGATGCAGCTCGAAGCGCAACTGCACGAAAAGAAGGTCGATGCGATATTCACGGACGCACTGCGCGAGCACCTCGCCAGGCACGGCTTCGATCCGTTGATGGGCGCGCGCCCCATGTCGCGCCTCATCCAGGACACCATTCGCAGGGCGCTTGCCGACGAACTGCTCTTTGGCAAACTCGCCAACGGCGGCAAGGTCACCGTGGACATCGACGCGAACGACAAAACCACGCTCAAGTTCGTGGAAGAAAAAGTCCCCGAGGTGGCGTCGGAAGCATAAAGCATCGGCCGAGGTGCCACCAGCACCGCCGGGAGGTTGCTATGAACTACGTGCTTTCCACCGCCGCACTCGTTTTGAGCGCGGCCCTCGTTTCACCCGCTTCGGCGCAAGGCACCGTTTCCACTCTCGCCCGCAACCTCGCCGCCGCCTGCGCCACCTGTCACGGCACGAACGGCGCGAGCCGGGAGGACATGCCAGCGCTTGCAGGCAAAGAAAAGGGGTTCCTCGCGCAGCAGATGCAGGATTTCAAATCGGGCAAGCGTCCCGCGACCGTGATGCACCAGATCGCCAGGGGTTATAGCGGCGAACAGATCGAGGCGCTCGCCGCGTACTTCGCAGCGCAGAATCCAGCGGGTCGCCGGCAATGACCACCCGGCGTGAATTTCTGAAGGCTGCCGGCGCGGGAGCAGCCACGTCGCTTCTCCCCGGCTGTGCAACGCAACCGGCCGCGCCTTCAAAGCCCATCGGTCGCGTCGTGGTCATCGGGGGCGGCTACGGCGGCGCGACCGCCGCGAAATACCTGCGCATGTGGAGCCAGGGCGCGATCGAGGTATTCCTGATCGAGCGCAACGCCGAATTCGTTTCCTGCCCGATGTCCAATCTCGTGATCGGAGGCACGAAAACCCTGCCCGACATCACGCGCAGTTACGCCAGGCTGCGCGACTACGGGGTGCAGGTGCTGCGCGACGAAGCTACCGCGATCAATGTCGAAAAGAAGAGGGTTTCGCTCAAACGCGTCGAGGACCTGCCCTACGACCGCTTGATCGTGTCGCCCGCAGTCGATCTCATGTACGACCAGATCGAGGGCTACGACGCGGAGGCGCAGAAAACCATCTTCACCGCCTGGAAGGCGGGTCCCGAGACCGTGGCGATGCGGCGGCAGCTCGAAACGATGCGCGATGGCGGGGTCTTCATCATCACGATTCCAAGGGCACCCTTCCGCTGCCCGCCGGGGCCCTATGAGCGCGCCTGTCAGGCGGCTTTCTACTTCAAGCGGGCGAAACCGCGGTCCAAAGTGATCATCCTCGACGCAAACGAGGACGTCGCTTCCAAGCCAGCGCTATTCAAGGCTGCCTGGAACGACCTCTACAACGGCATCATCGACTATCGCAACAACTCCGAGATCAAGGCGCTCGATGCGCGCGCGATGACTGTCAAGACCGACTTCGACACGATCAAGGGCGACGTACTCAACGTATTGCCGCCCATGCGTGCCGGGGACATCGCGCGCTCGGCCGGACTCATGACCGGGAATACCCACTGGTGCGGCGTGGACTGGCTCAGTATGGAATCGACGGCGCACAAAGGCATCCACGTTCTCGGCGACGCCACGCTTTCGGCGCCGGCCATGCCCAAGTCAGGGCACATGGCGAACAACCACGCAAAGCTCGCCGCCGCCGCGATCATCGAACTCATGAACGACCGCGAACCCAATCCCCAGCCGGTCATCGCCAACACCTGCTACAGCTTCGTCAGCGACAAGGAGGTGATCCACGTGGCCTCGGTACACCATTACGATCCCGCGCAGAAAACGCTGACGGTGGTGCCGGGTGCAAGCGGCCTGTCCGCCAGACGCAGCGAGCTCGAGGGCATCTACGGCTGGGCGTGGGCGCAAAATATCTGGAACGACATGCTTGGCTAGCCAAGCATGTCGTTCCAGGAAAGTTTGCGAACGGAAGCAGAAGGAGTACCTCTTTCTCCGCTGCCTGCCCTCTCCCCGCAATCTCTACCGTTCTATGCGGAACCGTCCGGAGAGCGAGGTATGAGTTTTCGAATCGACCCATCGTGCTGCCGGCGACTTTAGCCCGGCAACGGTACCCGCACCTTGCGCTCGAGCCAGCGCTTGCGGGTCACTTCCGAGAGTCCTTTCGGTTCGAAGTCCGGTGCAATCGAGCGGCGCCAGAAGAGCGTCTTCAGCGTGTCCCCGTCCAGGTCCGACGCAGCCAAGCGGCGGACCGTACCCCCTTCGAGCGCGGCAATCGCGAGACCGTCGCGGAAGAGCACACGATTGCTCGCAATCGCCGCAACGCGCGCCTCCGGAGTCACGATACCGACGAGATTGAGCGGATCGGCAGCAGAGAGCGCGATGAACTCCCCGTTCTTTTCCAGCCTTCGAACTGCACGCAAGCGGCCCACCGCGTCGGACAACGCAAACTGCTCGCCCCCAAAGCCGGAAACAAAGCGACCGCCGCGGATCTCGCCGCGCGCTTCCAGCCTCCGGTAAACCTTCGCCAGCTCGCGCCAGGTCGGCAGGCGCGACTCGCGCGCGAGCAGCGCGCGGAAGACGACGCCGTAGCGACTGAGCAGCGCGCGCGCGATGATCTCCGTTCGCTTGCTCTCCTCGATCGTCTCGTTCTTTCCGAGCAGCGCCCAGCGTCCCGCCGTGTCCACTTCATAGGCGATTCTGCGTCCGCGCGAGCGCTTCTTGTGTTTCTCGGAAGGCACGAGCAGCGCGCGCAGGCCACCGAAGCTGTCGGCGGTCACGACGCCCGCGCCGGTGAGCTCCCCGAGTGCCCGCTCGACCTGCGTGCGTAGCAGCCCAGTCGCGGAGGCGAGCTCATGAAAAAACGATGCACCGCGCGAGCGCAGCGACTCGCGTACGGCGCGTGCGTCCGACGTCAGATCGCCGGCGTCGGATTCAGCGGGCTCGCGCCACAGCGCGGCGCGCTCACGCAGCATCAGGGCGATCGGCGAGCTGCGCAGCGGCGCCCTGGCGGAGCCATTCACAGGCGAAACCCGTCCCCAGGCTATCCGGCCGGAAAGACACAGCCTGTCTATGAAATCAGGCTCATAGTCCTGCACGCGTGCAGCGAGCACTTCGGGCTCCCAGGCGCCTGCAGACACTTCGTAGCCGTCGAGTTGTTCGATGACGGCGGCCAAGCCGTCGACACCCTTCACCTGCTGCTCGCCCGCAAGATGCTGCCAATACAACAAGAAGCGCATGAAATCGGTGGCGCTGACAGGCTCAATTTCGGACCGCAGCCGGTTAAGCGTGTATCGGTGAATGCGCGCGAGCAGCCTGCGGTCGCACCATTCGAGCGGGCCGGTTTCGCGCATCATCGAGGCCGGGGTGAAACGGCCTCGAAGCACTTTTCCATCGATTTCCAGCGCAAGCAGCGCACAGTCGACGAGCGCGGTGTTGGAAAGCCCGAGCGAATCGGCGAGTTGCCGCGCAGTGACGGGGCCGAGCACTTCGGTACGTCCGCGGACGAGCTCCCGTGCCGCGTCCTCGGGCGTCCAGGATTTGCGCAGGCGCTCGGGGATCGCGGGCGCGACACTCTGGGGAATCACGGCAACCAATTCGTCGAACCTCTCCACCGAGACCCAGAAGCCGCCCGCATCGAACGCGCGCCCCGCAGCCACCAGTTCATCGAAGAGCGGGCGCCAACCGGAAGACGCTTCCTCCGTACGAACGAATCCCGCGAGCAACAAAGCATCGTGCAGCTCGTCTGCGGTATTCGCGGCGGGCCACGCTTCCTCGCGCACGCGCTCGATCGCCGCCGGGTCGAGCGCGCCAAGATCCTCGGCGCTCCGCGGTTCGGTCCCGCGCCGCATATGCACTGCGCGGGTACGCCGCTCCTCGAGCGGCGCGTCGTCGAGGAAGGTGTAGACAGCGGAATTCAGAATTTCGTGGGCAAGAACCGAAGGCTCCGGCGTGTCTTTCGCAATGCACCTGATTTCGCCCGCGAACACGCGCTGCAGATAGCTTACGAGCTGCGGCAAGTCCATCGCCTCCTCGAGGCAGTCGCGCACGGCCTGGTTGACGAGCGGGTGGTCGGGCAGCTCGCGCGCACCCTGGATATTGTCCAGGCACGCGGCAGCATCCGGGAAGATCGCGGCGAGGAGCTCCTCGGCGATCATGCGCTGGATCTGCGCAGGCAAGCGCGCGCCGTTGCGGTTTCGCGGAACGGCAAGGGCGAGCGTCGTCGTCCAGCGCCAGCGCGTCTGGAAGATCGGTGAGTCGAGCACGGCCTGAACGAGCGTTTCGCGCACGGTCTTGGGATTGAGATATCGGAACACGTCGGAGAGCGGAAAGGAATGCATCGGGCCGAGCGAGAGGACCAGCGCTTCCTCAGTGGCGGCTGCCTGCAGCTCGAAGTTGAAGTTCTGACAGAATTTCTTTCTGAGCGCGAGGCCCCAGGCACGGTTGATGCGGCTGCCGAGCGGCGCGTGCAACACGAGCTGCATTCCACCCGCCTCGTCGAAGAAACGCTCGAGCACGATGGTCTCGGCGGTGGGAATCGCACCCAAAGCGCGTTTGCCTTCGGCGAGATAAGTCGCAATCTGCTCGGCGCCGGATCGAGAAAGGGCATAGTCCTGCTCGAGCCACGCCACTGCGGCATCGAGCTCTCCGGACTTGCGCGGCTGATCGGGCCCCGGGAGCTTGGAGTCGGCGATCGTGCGCAGCTTCGATACCGCCGCGCTCATCTCGTCGCTTCGCGCTGGCGCCTCGCCCAGCCAGAACGGCATCGAGGGCGGCTGCCCTTGCGCGTCCGCGACGCGAACGACACCGTTTCCGATCTGCAGGATTCGCCAGGACGTGTTGCCCAGTTGGAAGATATCGCCTGATAGCGATTCAATGGCGAAATCCTCGTTGAGGGTACCGATGAACGTGCCCTCCGGCTCGAGCTGCACCCGGTAGTCGAATACCTCCGGAATCGCCCCGCCCGACATGATCGCGACCATGCGCGAGCCGCGCCGCTCGCGGAGTTTTTGGTGGACGGCGTCGTAGTGCACCAGCGCCGCGCGCTGGCCGCGCTTGGTTGCATAACCGTGTGCGAGCATGGCGACGACCTCGCCGAATTCTTGGCGCGTCAGGTCGCGATACGGGTGGGCGCGGCGGAAGAGCTCGAACAACGCGTTCTCCTCCCACTCCTCTGCTGCCGCCTCGGCCACGATCTGCTGCGCAAGCACGTCGAGCGGTTTCGCGGAAACAAGAACGCGGTCGAGCTCGCCGTCTTTGGCCGCGCGCACCATCGCCGCGCATTCGATCAGATCATCGCGTGTCAACGGGAAGAGCCGTCCTTTCGGCAGGCCTGCCACCGTATGTCCAGACCGGCCAACCCGCTGCAGCAAGGTGGCGATTCGGTTCGGCGATGAAACTTGACACACCAGATCGACGTGCCCAATGTCAATACCGAGCTCAAGCGACGCCGTCGCTACCAGCACCTTGAGCCTGCCGTCGCGAAGCTTGGCCTCCGCCTCCAGCCTTGCTTCCTTGGCGAGGCTGCCGTGATGGGCGGCAACGTGCTCGGCGCCGATTTGCTCGCTCAGGTTGAACGCCATGCGCTCGGCAAGGCGCCGCGTGTTCACAAAGATGAGGGTCGTGCGGTGGGATTCGACCAACTCGACCAGGCGCCGATAGACCTCCTTCCACACTTCGGCCGACATCACCGCCTCGAGCGGCGAGCTGGGCACCTCGATTTCGAGATCGATTTTCCGCTTGTGGCCGCGGTCGATAATCGCGCACTCAGCCTTACCCGTACCGACCAGGAACTGCGCGACCTCACCGATCGGTTTCTGCGTCGCAGAGAGTCCGACGCGCTGCAGGCGCCGCCCGCATATGTGATCGAGCCGCTCGAGCGAAAGCGCGAGATGCGCGCCCCGGCGCGATTCGATCACCGCATGGATCTCATCGACGATGACGACGCGCGCGGTCTTCAGCATCTCGCGCGAGCGCTCGGCGGTAAGGAGTAGATAGAGCGACTCGGGGGTCGTGACCAGGATGTGCGGGGGCGTTCTCAACATCGCAGCCCGCTCGCGCTGCGGGGTGTCGCCGCTTCTCACCGCGGCAGTGATGCGCACCGGCGGGAGGCCCATGTCCTCGGCGATGCTGCGAATCTCGCGCCGCGGTTCGGCGAGATTCTTATGGATGTCCGCCGAGAGCGCCTTGAGCGGCGAGACGTAGATGACGCGCACTTCGTCGGGCAACTCGCCCCCTAGAAGGCTCTCGCGCAGCAGCTGATCGATCGCGGTGAGGAACGCGGCGAGCGTCTTGCCCGAGCCGGTCGGTGCGGCGATCAACGTGTGACCGCCCGTGCCTATTGCACGCCAGCCCTCCAGTTGTGCGTCGGTGGGCGGCAAGATCCCCGTACCGGCGGGATCGCGGAAGCGGGTCTCCCACCAGCGCTGAACGACGGGATGGAAATCGGAAGGAAGCATGGCCGGCAAACCAGAAATATACGCTTAATCCAGCGCGGGGCGCAGGGGAACGCAAGTACGAGAGCACCTCCCTCTCCTCCACTCGCGACCTGCCCGCCTCTACGATTTCCCCGTGCTTCCGAAACCGCCCGCTCCACGGGGACTGGCGCCGAACTCCTCGACTACATTCAGTTTGACCTGAACTACGGGGATCACGACGAGCTGTGCGATACGATCCATCGGATTGATCGTGAATGCAGCGCCCGAGCGGTTCCAGACGGAGACCATGACCTGTCCCTGGTAGTCGGAATCTATGAGGCCGACGAGATTCCCGAGCACGATGCCATGCTTATGTCCGAGCCCCGATCGAGGCAGCACGATCGCTGCAAGCCCGGAATCGGCAAGATGGATGGCGAGGCCGCTTGGCACGAGTTCGGCGGCGCCAGGCGCAAGCGTGAGGGGCTTTTCGATGCAGGCCCGGAGGTCAAGACCCGCGGAACCCGCCGTGGCGTACTGCGGCAACGAATCGCGTAGCCGCACATCCAGGATTTTTACGTCGAGCATCTTCGACCAGGCGCCGCCTAGCGCCGCGGCAGCATCTTCGCGATGTGCTCGATCAACTGACGCGCCAGCACGATCTTCGGTGCGAGCGGAAGCTCATGCGCGCCGTCCTCGTCGAAGAGCGTAAGCGCGTTGGTGTCTTTGCCAATGGTTTCCTGCGCGAGGTTCGCCGCGAGCAGCGGGATTCCCTTCCTCCCGCGCTTCGCCTGTGCGTTTGCCTTCAAGTCTTCCGTTTCGGCGGCGAAACCCACGCAGAACGGCCCTTTCGGGAGAGCAGCGACCTCGCCGAGGATATCGGGGTTCGGGGCAAGTTCCACGTTGAGATTGCCGTTGCCGCGCTTGATCTTGTGCGGCTTAGGATCGACGGGATGGTAGTCCGCGACCGCAGCGACCGAGATGAAGACATCGGCCTTCTTCGCGCGCGCCATAACGGCATCGTGCATATCGCGCGCAGTGATCACGTCCACGCGCTCCACGCCCGACGGAGCTGCGAGCGCCGTTGCGCCGGACACAAGCGTCACCTCCGCGCCGGCTTCTGCCGCCGCCTGCGCGACAGCGTAGCCCATTTTTCCGGAACTCCGATTCGTGACACCGCGCACCGTGTCGATCGGCTCATAGGTCGGTCCCGCCGTGATCAACACTTTTTTCTTCGAGAGCACCTTCGGACCCAGCGCCGCGTCAACTTCGCGGAATATCTCCTCGGGCTCGAGCATCCGACCCATGCCGCCCTCACGGTCGGCATGGTCGCCCTCTGTCGGCCCTAGGATGCCGACACCATCAGCGCGAAGGCGCTCGACGTTCCGCTGCGTCGCAGTGTTCTGCCACATCTCCACGTTCATCGCCGGAGCGACCATGAGCGGGCAGCGGCGCGCGAGGCACAAGGCTGAGAGCAGGTCGTCGCCGAGCCCGTTCGCGAGCTTCGCAAGAAAATCAGTCGTAGCGGGCGCGACCACGATGATGTCCCGATCGCGCGAAAGCTCGATATGGCCCATGCTGTCGGGCACACGCGCATCCCAAATATCGGTGAATACGGGCTTGCTTGAAAGCGCCTGAAGGGTCATCGGGGTCACGAAGCGGCACGCCGCTTGCGTCATGACAACGCGGACATCGGCGCCCGCCTTGATAAAAAGGCGCGTCAGTTCAGCCGCCTTATAGGCAGCGATTCCGCCGGTGATCCCGAGCAGGATGCCTTTTCCAGAAATGCCAGTCATCGCAATTCAAACCGCCGCGTTAAGCTGCAAGACAACGATTTTAAGCGAATTCCATGGCCATCACCGACTGGCCCCTCCAGGAGCGTCCACGTGAGCGGTTGCTTGCGCAGGGTGCCGCGTCGCTCACGGATGCGGAGTTGCTCGCGATCCTCTTGAGGACTGGTGTCAAGGGAAAGAGCGCGGTGGACCTCGCCCGCCAGCTGCTCGGACGTTTCGGCTCGGTAGGCGGGCTGCTCGATGCCGGATCCGCAATACTCGCCGAAACCCCCGGCCTGGGAAGTGCCAAGCTCGCGCAACTCCGGGCGGCGCTCGAACTGGCGCGGCGTGCGCTCAAGGAAGAAATCTCCTCGCGGGATGCACTGTCGTCGCCGCGCGCAGTCCGCGACTATCTACGCCTACTACTCGCCGGGCGAGAACAGGAAGTCTTTGTGGTGCTTCTGCTCGACGCACAACACCGCGTCGTAGCCTCTGAGGAACTATTCCATGGCACGCTCACACAAACGAGCGTCTATCCGCGCGAGGTGGTGAAGTGTGCACTCAAACACAATGCCGCTGCCGTGATCTTCTCCCACAATCACCCGTCCGGCGTTGCCGAGCCGAGCCACGCCGACGAAATCCTCACCCGCTCGCTGAAAAGCGCGCTCGCACTGGTGGATATCCGGGTGCTGGACCATTTCATAGTCGCCGGATCCCGCACCATGTCTTTCGCCGAGCGCGGGCTGCTTTAGGCCACCCCCAGGTCCCCTTTAACTTGGACAGATAGGCCAATTACTTGGACGGATAGGCCAATTTCGCACTATAATGCGCGCTTTTCGCGGTGGAGCACTCAATGGCACGCGTCTGCCAGATCACGGGCAAGAAACCCCAGGTGGGACACCATGTCTCCCACGCCAACAACAAAACCATACGTCGGTTCTATCCGAACCTGCAATACCGGCGCTTCTGGGTGGAGAGTGAAAAGCGCTGGATAAGCCTGCGCATATCCAACGCCGGTGTCCGAATCATCGATAAGAAGGGCATCGACGCGGTGCTCAAAGAGTTGCGTGAGCGTGGCGAAATCTAGTTTGAGAGGTCGGGATGCGCGAAAAAATAAAGCTTGAGTCGACAGCCGGGACCGGCCACTTCTATACCACAACCAAGAATAAGCGCACTACGCCCGACAAATTGGAGATCAAAAAGTACGACCCCAGGGCGCGCAAGCACGTCGTCTACAAGGAAGCGAAGATCAAGTAAGCCGGACGTGCGAGCCGCACGTCCGAACGGCCATTCAACGTACGGCGAAAAAAAGCCCGCGAAAAGCGGGCTTTTTGTTTGGCTTCAGGCTCAAACTGCAGCTCCAACGTCGGCATCGGCCGACGGGGCAGCCAAGCGCACCTACTTCGACTGGGGTTGGGGCGGTTGGGGCTTGGGCTGGGACTGGGGTTTGGCTTCCGCGGCCATATCGCGCGGAGCATCTGCAACGCCGCGCTTGTAGACGATCTTCTGGGTACTGCCTTCGCAGGTTCCCACGACCTTGCCTTCCCCTTCCTTCACCTGATCGTTCGGAACGACGTCCAGCGTAAAGACGGGTACTCCGTTCGCCTTGATCTTCGTTTCGATCTCGGATTTGAGTTCCTCACAAGACTTCACCTGCGCCAGGGCCGGCGAAGCAATCAACATCGACGCAGCTACCGCGATAAGGCCTTTCATCTCATACCTTCCTTTCTTGCTGTAAAAGCCTCCCCAAAAACCCAATAGCGCCGCACATCCTACCCGGAAGCCGGCTAGCGCGCTGATTGCATTCGATTTGAGCGGTTTGTCCGCACGACTTTCAAGATACTGGAGAACAAAAACCCGCGGGCCGCGGGTTCTGAGGTCCCCCGCTTTCGCGGGAGGGACGAATCCGCTACGGCGCGTAGCAGCGCAGCCTGCGCGAGAATTCCGCGAGCGGGCGGATGTCGCTCGCTTCGGCGCGATGACACCAGTCTTGCAGTTGTCGCACGAGCTGATCGCCGGACGCGCTGGAGCGCTCCCACAGCGAAACGAGTTCAGAGCGCATCGAGTAGACAGTATGCAACGCGCTTGACTTCGACAGCCCCTTCTTGAGATCCGCGCGCTCCGTTTCGCCCAGTGATTTTTCGTCGCGATGAAGCCACCGCTTCAGGCTCTGCAGCACGTGCGCGTCTTGCGGCGCGAATCGGCGCAGCTTGCCGAGCTCCTCGGCATAGGTACGCTTGAGCGATTTGGCGTATTTCGCCAGCACGTCGTAGCGGTGCGTGATGACCGCTTGCAGCGTAGCGGAGTCGACCGCCTTCGCCTCGGTAAAGCGCGGCGTCGGTGCGATTTTCTTCACTTGCGCAAGGCCTAGTACTTCGAGCAGGCAGATGTACATCCAGCCGATGTCGAACTCGTACCACTTATTGGAGAGCTTGGCCGAGGTCGCATAGGCGTGATGATTGTTGTGCAACTCCTCACCGCCGATGATGATGCCCCAGGGGACAATGTTGGTGCTGGCATCTTCGGTCGACCAGCTGCGGTACCCAAAAAAGTGGCCGATGCCGTTGATGACGCCCGCTGCCCAGAACGGGATCCAGGCAATCTGCGTGATGAGCATCAGTGCGCCCGGGATGATGCCGAACAGCATGACGTTAGCGGCGCCCATTAGGGTGATGCCGAGTATCGAGAAACGGGAGTAGATATTGCGTTCCATCCAGTCGTCGGGCGTGCCGTGGCCGTAACGCTCCATCGTCTCGCGGTTGTAGGATTCTTTAACGTACAGGAACACGCCGCCCCAGAGCACGCGATTGATTCCGACCTGCTGCGGGCTGTGCGGGTCTTCGACGGTTTCACATTTGGCGTGGTGCTTGCGGTGAATCGCGGCCCACTCCTTGGTTACCATGCCCGTCGTCATCCACAGCCACAGGCGGAAGAAGTGGCTTGCCAGCGGATGCAGATCGAGCGCCCGGTGGGCCTGATGACGGTGAAGGAACACCGTGACGCTCACGATGGTAACGTGGGTTAGACCCAGGGTGACGAGGACGTAGCCCCACCAAGGGAGATTAAAAATACCTGAAAACAGGATGTTGGAATCCATCAGAACTCCCCTACTTGGACTTTGCGAATTCTACGTGAATCCGGTTAAAGGGCAAGGGCATAATGCCCGGATACGCTAACGACACTTTCCTGCTCCTCTTCATGCACTTGCACCTGCCAGAATTCGCGCAGGGCTGCTGATTTCCTGCTTATTGCAAAACAAGTGTCCATAGCATTGCGGCAGACTCCACGAAAGCCCGTTCCTCCTCACCCGATGCGCTCGAAAACCGCGGCAAAGAAGCCGTCCGTGCCGTGCCGGTGCGGCCAGAGTTCGAAATATTCCTTCATGTCGAGCTCGATGCGCTCGCTCTTGAGAACGTCGCCGGCGGGCCGCAATGCGAACTGCGGATGGCGGGCCAGAAATCCCTCGGCAACACCCCGGTTTTCCTCTTCGAGGATGCTGCAAGTCGCATATATGAGGCTCCCGCCCGGTTTAACAAGCCTCGCCGCTCCGGTAATTATGGATTGCTGCTTCTCGACCAACTCGGCAACATCCATAGGCGTCTGTCGCCACTTCATGTCGGGATTACGGCGCAGCGTGCCTAATCCACTGCAAGGCGCGTCCACAAGCACCCGGTCGATTTTGCCGGCGAGACGCTTCACGCGCGTATCGTTTACGCCTTCGATCCGCTGCGGATGGACGTTCGAGAGCCCGGAGCGCGCAAGCCGTGGTTTCAGCCCCGCCAACCGCTTCGGAGAGATGTCGAACGCGTAGAGCCGTCCGGTGGAGCGCATGAGAGCCCCAAGGGCCAAAGTCTTGCCGCCTGCGCCCGCGCAGAAGTCGACGACCATTTCGCCGCGTTTGGGGGCAACCAGATGACAAAGCAACTGGCTGCCCTCGTCCTGGACTTCGATCCCGCCTTCCAGAAAAAGCGGGTGCCGATTGATCGCGGGCTTTCCGTCGAGCCGCACGCCGTCGGGCGAGTACGGTGTCGCCGACGCACTTATTCCGCCCACGGCAAGCTTTTCAATCGCAGCTTCGCGCGAGATTTTCATCGGGTTGACGCGCAGATCGAGCGGCGCGATCTGCAACAGGCTCCTCGCCAACTCGAGCAGAGAGCTCTCATCGAAGCGCCTGCGAAGCTTCTCAATCACCCAATCTGGAAGGTCGCATTGGACCTCCATGGCTTGCGGACCCGCAGCTTCCCGCTTCACGGCTGCAAGCCATTGAGCCTCGTCGCCGCGCAACCAGGGATCGACCTCGCGCAGGTTGGCACCCAGCAGCACCGTCCAGCTCGCTAGCACGAGGCGGCGCGGGTTCTGCGTCGTTGCGACGCGATCGAGCAACCGCCGCCGCCTGAGCGCCGCATACACCGAGTCAGCTATCGTGGCGCGGTCGCTCTGACCGATTTTCGGATGACTGCGAAAAAACGCCGAAAGCGCTGCGTCCGCCGGTTGTTCCAGCGGCAGCACGGCTGCAAAGGCGGCTGTGCACGCATCGAGCAATGGGCGCGAGAAGCGCGTCACTTGCCGATGCGCGTGATGACTTGGTCGGCGCGTGTACCGTCCGTGTCCACCACCAGCACACGCACCGGCAGGAATTCGCGCTCGGCGGCGAACCAGATGTCGGTCGATTTGTCCTCGGGTCCGTCGCGCACTTTCGCGATGTGCAGCGTTTGCATCTCGCCCGCGGGGGTGACAAGCTTCTCGCTACCGACGACGGTGAAGCGGAACGGAGTCAGTCCTCGACCGTCGGCGCGCGTGACGTCGTATTCCTTGTCCTTGTCTTTAGGCGGGACGAAAGCAAAGTTGTAGGCTAGGCTCAAGGTGTCCTGTGCGTTGCCTGGTATTGGCAGAGTCTCCGACTTCCCCTTGCGCTCCTGCGTCACCGAATGCGCGTCCCAATCGAATTTCGCCGACGCCACCCAACCTCCGGGACGCTCGTCACGGAATTCATCAGGACGCAGCCCTTGCGGCGTGACATGGCCGCGGCTCGTGCGCTTCAGAACCCCAACCAGCGCCAGAAACCCTCTCCCCTTGACCTCGGAGGTGATCGCGTAAGTGCGGCCGTCGTGTTCGAGCGTTTCCGAGACGTCCCCCAGAACCGTCCCGTTGCGCTTCATCTCGTAGGTAAGAGTGACGCGTTCGGGCGGAGCCGCCTGGACCGTGGCGGCCCACAGAGCGAGTGCGGCGATCCCTGCATGGCGGAGTGGGGTCGGGATCATGCGTCGGCAAGCAGAGCTTGAATGGCGTCGGCCCCGCTAACGCGGACCACACCGTTATCGACGGCGAGCCGATCATCGATGAACCAGCGCAGGGCTAGCGGGTAAATGCGGTGCTCCTGTTGCAGCACCCGTGCCGCCAGTATCGCTTCGGTGTCGCCGACCCGCACCGGCACTGCCGCCTGCGCGATGATCGGACCGTGATCGATCTGCGGCGTAACGAAATGCACCGTGCAACCGTGGACCTTCACCCCCTCCTGGAGCGCGCGCCGGTGCGTGTGCAGCCCGGGAAACGCCGGCAAGAGCGACGGATGGATGTTGACGAGCCGGCCCGAGTAGCGCCGCACGAACTCTCCGCCGAGGACGCGCATGAA
>DATHHS010000294.1:0-5407 GCA_035317085.1 Burkholderiales bacterium | reverse complement strand
CCCGATGCTGCAACGGGCCACGACCTTGCGCCCGCTCAACTCCTGCGGATCGACCACCGTCTCCAGCAGGCGTTCTGTGATCATCTCCACCTGCACTTCACTTTCAATATCGGCCGCCAGAATCAGGAATTCGTCTCCTCCCAGGCGCGCGACGGTGTCGGCGTCTCTCATGGCGGCCTGCAGACGGGCCCCGATCGCGACCAGCAGCCGATCGCCGACCGCATGACCCAGAGAGTCGTTGACGCTCTTGAAATCGTCCAGATCGATGAACAGGACGGCGAACCGCTGGGCGGAACGCTTGGCCCGGCTGATCTCCATGTTTATCCGGTCGAGCACCATCAGCCGGTTGGGCAGGCCGGTCAAGGTGTCGAAGTTGGCCTGGCGGTGCAGTTGGGCCTGCTCCTCCTTGATGCCTTCGGCCATGGCGTTGAACGCCTTTGCGAGTAATCCCATTTCATCCGAGGACTTCACATCCACAAGAGCGTGCTGGCCGCGGCCGACCTTCTGGGATGCGGCGATCAGCCGCTGGATCGGATGCAGGACGTTGAACCGGAAGATCAGATGGATCGCAATGCTCAGAAACAGAACGACGGCGGCCAGCACCAGCATCTTGATCGTCAATTGCCGGCGAAATTCGCTCTGCACCGCTTCGCGGCTGAGACCCACCAGAAAATGCCCCAGGAGTCTTCCGTCGTGGGTAATGGGAAACTGCAGTTTGATCAATCCGTCCTGGTCGCCCAGGTTCTGCAGCACCTTGAGCGCGTCGCCCGATCCGAGTCGCGCCAGGTGCTTCTTGGCAAGAGGATCGGTGCTGTCGATATGCGAGCTCAGGACCGCCCCGTCCGGAGTCGTGATCGCGCTGTAGACGATATCCGGCTGCTCGGAAACCTCGCGAGTGTAATTGTTGAGCGCCAGAAAATCGAAGCCCAGTATGGCTTCCGGGCTGACCAGCGAAATGAGCCGCCCGAGCGCGCGGCCGCGTTCGATCAGTTGCTGCTCGTGGAAGCGGAACGATGCGTTGAGATCATAAAGCGTGCTTGCGGCGTTGGTGCCGGCCAGGATGACCAGCACCGTAAGAGTGAATTTCGCGCCCAGCCCAAGCCGCATCACGTCTCCTTAACGCTCCATCCTGCACGGGGCTAACTCCCTCTCCGTCGAGACCCCACGGCGAAGTGCCGCATGGGCAGTTCGTTTATTCATTCAGTGTAGCGTATCGGATGGACCCGCACGCAGGGGTCAGGGATTCCCGCATGCAAGTGTAAGGTATTCACGACTGTCTGTAGAGACGGTGTGTTTGGCGAAAGCCAGGATCAGCCGGGACTGAGCGAGACATTCGGGACTCCTGTTTTTTTATGCTGCGCTTCGGCGAGTGCAGTCTACGAGGTGCAGTCTATGCAGATGCCGCGCATCTGACAAGACCCGATGAGCGATTCCCTCGCCCGATGGCGGGCCTCATGACGAGCCTCATGGCTTGCGCGGTTCTTCTCCACCATCGCAACGGGCGCTTATACTCGCACGCATGAACCCCGTGGCCCGTTTCCTCGCCGCGCTGCTCCTGGTCTTCGCGCCGCATTTCGCCCCGGCCCAGGAGGCCGTCCCGCCCGAGGACGCGCGCGCCGTGCGCACAGTCATCGAAGCGCAATTGGAGGCCTTTCGCCGCGACGACGCCGCGCGCGCCTTTTCCCTCGCCACCCCCGGCATCCGCGCCACCTTCGGCGATGCCGAGAGCTTCATGGATATGGTCCGCCGCTCCTACGCCGTCGTCTACCGGCCGAGCAGCGTGAGCTTCGATGCACCGCTCGTCATCGGCGGCGAGCTGGTGCAGCCCGTGCGCCTTACCGACGCCGAAGGCCGCGCCTGGCTGGCTATCTACCCGATGCAGCGCCAGCCCGACGGCAGCTGGCGCACCAACGGCTGCCAGCTCAGACCCCTGCGCGGGACGCAGACCTGATTCGGGCGCGGCGACACCGGAAAGCGACTCACCACCAACTCCAATTGGCGTCGTGGCGATGACGGATCTGCATAACCGGGTCATAACCGGGATCGTCGAGCCAGCGTCCCAACTGGCGGTCATTCAGAGTGCGCAGACGGTGGTCGAATTGCCGGCGGTACCAGCGCGGCGCACTGCTTCGCATGGTGACTTCGGCGTCCGAGTGAAAGCGCGCGATTGCGCGACGGCCCTCGCGAGAATGACGATCGAGCAACGCGTGCGCCCACCAAGGCGTGGCGTCGCTCCGGTCGCGCAGCACCCAGCGATACTCGTGGCGCTCGCCGCGACGGCGGTAAGTCCGTGACATGACGTAACTCCTGGTTAGAGGTAGCTACGTCATGCAGTTCTCCTTTCGCATCTTGAACATTGAACTCGAGAATTTATAGTGCCATTTCGAGCGGCGCGTCCTGCAGGGCACTCACCCGCATGACTGAAAATCCCAGAACGTTGCCCTTGTCGTCGACCTTTTCCATGACGTGCGGATTCGCTGTCTCGCGGAAATAACCCGGGCGCTGCTCGAACATGACCTCCAGGAAGTCGCCTTCCTTGTCGAACCAGATCTTCAATTGCTTTTGGGCCATAGCTGCCTGCCTCCTGCCGGTTGCCTCACAAGATACGCCGTCAGTACGAAGGCATCATTGTCCGCCACCTTGACCGCGACGCATAGATGCTTGTCGCCGACTCGCGTGCCCATGTAGAGCCGATAGTAAAGTCGCGCCTGAGGATCGCTGAGGGATTCGAGTACCTTCTCCGGGCGCCTCACGGTCTCCTCGATCCGGCCCTGCATTCCCTGCATCTCGGGATGTTCGAGGATATGCGCCAACCGCTCGTCCGTGAGCCGGATCGCCCGCCCCTCATGGTCTCTCAGAATCTTCACGCAGCTCCCGCACGCTCAACGCACGGCGCGTAGAGCCGGATGACTGTGCCGTCAGGCGGCAGCCATCTCCGCGCCTGTACGCGCGAGGTAGTCCTCGTAGCTGCCGGTGAAGTCGACCACGGTCGCTGCGTCGCCCGGTTTTGCGCCGGGCTTCAGCTCGATGATGCGTGTTGCCAGCGACGACACGAACTCGCGGTCATGCGAGACGAAGACCAGCGTCCCAGTGTATTTGTCGAGCGCGGTGTTGAGCGACTCGATCGACTCCATGTCGAGGTGGTTAGTCGGCTCATCGAGCAGCATCACGTTCGGCATGCCGAGCACGAGCTTGCCGATCAGCATGCGCTGCCCCTCGCCGCCGGAGATCACCTTGAGCGACTTCTTCTGGTCGTCGCCGGAGAAAAGCAGCTGTCCCAATGTAGCGCGCACGATCTGGTCGTCCTGTTCCTTGTCCTTGCGCCGCCAGCGGCCCATCCATTCATTTAGCGTATCGTCGCTCTTGAATTCGTCCACCGGATCCTGCGGCCAGTAGCCCGGGTTCGCCTTTTCCGCCCACTTGACCGTGCCGGTGCTCGCTTCGAGGTTCCCCGCGATGCAACGCAGCAGCGTCGTCTTCCCGATGCCGTTGGGCCCGATGATCGCTACCTTCTCGCCCGCCTCGATCGAGAGATCCAGTTTCTCGAAAAGGTTTTTCCCTTTCTCGTAGCCTTTCGCCAGGCCCTTCGCCTCAACGGCGAGCCGGTGCAGCTTCTCCTTCGGGTCGACGAGGAAGCGGATGAACGGGTACTGCCGGCTGGAGGGCTTCACGTCCTCCACCTTGAGTTTTTCGATCTGCTTCATGCGCGAAGTCGCCTGGCGCGCCTTGGCCTTGTGGGCGCGGAAGCGCCGCACGAACTCCTCCAAGTCCGAGATGCGGTCCTTGGCCTTTGCGTTGTCTTTCTGCTGCTGCTGCTTCGCCAGGGTCGAGGCTTCCATGTAGTCGTCGTAGTTGCCCGGGTAGACCTTGATGCCGCCGTAGTCCACGTCGGCCATGTGCGTGCAGACGGCGGAGAGGAAGTGCCGGTCGTGCGAGATGATCACCATGGTGCTGGTGCGCTGGTTGAGCACGTCTTCCAGCCAGCGGATGCTGTTGATGTCCAGGTTGTTGGTCGGCTCATCCAGCAAGAGGATGTCCGGATCGCCGAACAGGGCCTGCGCGAGTAAAACCCTCAGCTTCCATCCCGGCGCCACCGCGCTCATCGGCCCCTGGTGCTGCGCCGTCGCCACCCCCAGGCCGTGCAGCAACTCGCCCGCCCGCGCCTCCGAAGTGTAGCCGCCGTACTCCGCGTACTTCGCCTCCAGATCCGCCGCGCGCAGGAACTCCTCCTCGCCGGCCTGCGGATCCGCGTAAATCGCGTCGCGCTCGCGCATCGCCGCCCACATCTCGGCATGCCCCATCAGCACCACGTCCAGCACCCGCTCCGTTTCGAACGCGAACTGATCCTGCCGCAGCCTGCCCACCCGCTCGTTGGTATCGATCGCCACCGACCCCGCGCTCGGCTCCAGCTCCCCGCCGAGAATCTTCATGAAGGTGGACTTGCCGCAGCCGTTCGCGCCGATCAACCCATAGCGATTCCCGCCGCCGAACTTCACGGACACATCCGAGAAAAGGGGCTTGGCCCCGAACTGCATGGCGATGCCGGAGGCGACGATCATTGAGGTTCCAGAAACAAAAAAGCCGGCTTCAGCCAGCTTTGGATTGGCACTAACTGCGAGGGCGGATTGTAGCAGCCTCGCTCATCCTCTGCGAGAACGCCGACCCGGCCTATCGGATCTCGCGAATCGTCCACTCGATGATCTGGCCCGTCTCGTGCAGATCGAAAAGCCGTCCCGCGGGTTTCGTCTTGAGAAACCCTTCGAGCGCGCCGAACCATATCTCCACGCGCTACGTCGTCGGAAGCCGCTGCGGAACACGGGAGATGACCACCTGGGCGCGATAGTCGGCGGGTAGATCCTCGAACTCGGTGTCATTGGTGAGGAACACAAGTTCTTCCATCATCAGCCGTTGCCGGATGGCCGAGTCCGGAATCCCGCGTTGACCGAGGACAATGATGTGCTCGGCGTCATACCCGGCTGCACGGAGCCGGTGATAGAGGGGAAGCGGGAAGTTCTCGTCGAGCAATACCTTCACGCGGCCTTCACCGCGGGAGGCAGGTGCGCCGCCACGTGGGCGGCATAGCGCAACGCGGTCAGAACCTGTTCGCGGGTCAGGCGGTAATCGCGTTCCACATCCGCGTAGCTCTCACCGGCCCCAAGCGCCGCGACCACCGTGGCGACGTCCATGCGGGTGCCTGAGATGCATGGCTTTCCGAACCGCACCCCCGCGTCCACCGAAACTCCCGGGAAAACTTCCATCGTTCACCTCCTTGACGCCCCGTTCTCCCGTGAATCATACGCACTCGGCGCCGGACGCGGAAGCGCCTCAGCGCACGGCGGGGGCCGGCTTTGGAGGAGTCTAACCGCGAGGGCGCACTACAGCCTCGCCCAATTGCTCGCGCAGGCGC
>DATHHS010000293.1:0-3924 GCA_035317085.1 Burkholderiales bacterium | reverse complement strand
CCTTCCGCGTTGACGATCACGCCCTGGCCGAATTTCGGGTGCTGCACCGACTGGCCGATGCGGAACCCGTGGCCGCCCGGCTTGGCTTTGTAGTTCTTGGCTGGCTCGGATGGCCAGGCCAGTTCGTCGAACTTGGCGTGTCCCGGTCCGCGCCCCAGTTGCGGGTTGAGGCGCTTCACCACTTCCGCGGGGAGTTCGTCGAGGAAGCGCGAAGGAACGTTGTAACGCGTCTGACCGTGCAGCATGCGCGTCTGGGCGTATGAGACGTAGAGCCGCTTTCGTGCCCGGGTAATGGCGACGTACATGAGCCTTCTCTCCTCCTCGAGTCCGTCGTCCTCGAGCACGCTCTGCTCGTGCGGAAAGAGGCCCTCCTCCAGGCCCGTGATGAATACCGCGGTGAACTCCAGGCCTTTTGCCGAGTGCACCGTCATCAGCTGCAGCGCGTCCGTTCCCTCGGCCGCCTGATTCTCGCCCGATTCGAGCGAGGCGTGCGCGAGGAAGGCCGAAAGATCGTGTTCTTCTCCTTCGTTTATGAATGCGGCGGCGGCATTCACCAGCTCGTTCAGGTTCTCGACGCGGTCCGCACCGTCTCTTTCGGCCTTGTAGTGGGCGACGAGCCCGCTTTTCTCCAGCATCACTTTGACCGTCTCGGGCATGGGCAGCCCCTGAGTTTCTGCCCTGAGGGCATCGACCAGGCGCACGAAGGAGGCAACTGCAATGCCGCTTTTCCCGGAAAGCCCCGAGACCGCCTTGTAGAGGCTCGTCCCGCCGGCCTTGGCTGCGTCCTGAAGGACTTCGAGTGAGCGCGCGCCGATTCCGCGCGCCGGGAAATTGACCACCCGCAGGAAGGCCCCGTCGTCGTCCGGATTGGCGACCAGCCTCAGGTAAGCGAGCGCGTGCTTGATTTCCATGCGCTCGAAAAAGCGCAGGCCGCCATAGACGCGGTACGGAATGCCGTTCGAGAACAACGCGTGCTCGATGATGCGCGACTGGGCGTTCGAGCGGTACAGCACTGCGATGTCCGCGAGGCGCAGTCCTTCGCGCTTCAGGGCCTGCACCTCCTCGGTGAGCCAGTTTGCTTCGTAGCCGTCGCTCTGCGATTCATTGACGCGCACCTGCTCGCCCTGCCCGGCGGAGGTCCACAGGTTCTTGCCCAGGCGCTTGCGGTTGTGGGAGATGAGGGCGTTCGCCGCGGCGAGGATGTGCCCGTGCGAGCGGTAGTTCTGCTCCAGGCGAATCACGTTCTCGACGCGGAAATCGCGCTCGAATTCCGCCATGTTACCGACGTGCGCGCCGCGAAACCGGTAAATGGACTGATCGTCGTCGCCGACGGCGAACATGATCGTCTTCGGGCCCGCGAGGAGCTTCAGCCACCGGTATTGCAGGCGGTTGGTGTCCTGGAATTCGTCGACCAGAATGTGCCGGAAACGGCTCCGGTAATGCTCGCGCAGCACTTCGTTCCTGGAAAGGAGCTCGTAGGTGCGAAGCAGCAACTCGGCGAAATCGACCACGCCCTCGCGCTGGCATTGTTCGTCGTAGGCGGCGTAAATGTCGGCAAAGCGGCGGGTGATTTCGTCGCCGACTTCGACGTCTTTTGCGCGCTTGCCTTCTTCTTTCGCCGCGCTGATGAAGTACTGCGCTTCCCGCGCCGGGAACCTGTCCTCGTCGACGTTGAGCGCCTTCAGCACGCGCTTCACCGCCGCGTGCTGGTCCTGGGAATCGAGGATCTGAAAAAGCTGCGGCAGGCCGGCGTCGCGGTAGTGCGTGCGCAGGAAACGATTGCACAGGCCGTGGAAGGTGCCGACCCACATGCCGCGTGTATTGATCGGCAGCATCGCCGAAATGCGAGTGAGCATCTCCTTTGCGGCCTTGTTGGTGAAAGTGACGGCGAGTATGCCGTTCGGGCTCACGTTGCCGGTCTGGATCAGCCAGGCGATGCGCGTCGTGAGGACGCGCGTCTTCCCCGAGCCAGCGCCCGCCAGAATCAGCGCCGACTGATCGGGAAGGGTGACTGCGGCGAGCTGCTCCGGGTTGAGGTTTTCGAGAAGATTGAGCATGCAGGCGTTCGTGAATGCGCGATTTTACCGCACGCATCGGGAGCGAAACCGGATATCCGGCGCGGCCGGCCGCCGACCCGCGCGGTTATAATCGTTTTTTTCGCGAAGCCCATTCATGCAGCCCCAGTACGATCCGAAGACCATCGAGCAAAAAGCGCAAGAGCACTGGGACCAGACCGGGGCGTTCCGCGCGAAGGAAGACGCTCCAGGCAAGAAATTTTACTGCCTGTCGATGTTCCCCTACCCCTCGGGCAAGTTGCACATGGGGCACGTGCGCAACTACACCATCGGCGACGTCATGACCCGCTTCCACAGGATGCGGGGACACAACGTAATGCAGCCCATGGGCTGGGACGCTTTCGGGCTGCCGGCGGAAAACGCCGCGATGGCGAACGGCGTACCGCCGGCGAAGTGGACTTATTCGAACATCGCGTACATGAAAAAACAGCTCCAGTCGCTCGGCTTCGCCATCGACTGGAACCGCGAGCTCGCCACCTGCTCGCCCGACTACTACCGCTGGAACCAGTGGTTGTTCCTGCGCATGCTCGATAAGGGCCTCGTTTACAAGAAAACCGGAACGGTGAACTGGGACCCAGTGGACCAGACGGTGCTCGCAAACGAGCAGGTGATCGACGGCCGCGGCTGGCGCACCGGGGCGCTGGTCGAGAAGCGCGAGATCCCGATGTACTACATGGCGATCACGAAGTACGCCGAGGAGCTGCTCACGGCGCTCGACACGCTCGACGGCTGGCCCGAGCGCGTGAAGACCATGCAGACCAACTGGATCGGCAAGAGTCACGGCGTCAACATCGGTTTTCCCTACGAGCTCGCGAGAGAAAAGAAAGTCCTGCGCGTCTTCACCACGCGCGCCGACACGCTGATGGGCGTGACTTTCTGCGCCGTGGCTGCGGAGCACCCGCTCGCCGCGCACGCGGCGAAATCGAACCCGAAGCTCGCCACGTTCGTGGAAGAGTGCAAGCGCGGCTCGGTGATGGAGGCCGACCTCGCCCAGCTCGAAAAAAAAGGTATGCCGACGGGAATTAGTGTTACTCACCCCCTTACCAATGAGTCGGTGCCAGTTTGGGTCGGCAACTACGTCCTAATGACTTATGGCGAAGGCGCAGTGATGGGTGTGCCAGCACATGACGAACGCGATTTCTACTTCGCTAACAAATACAACTTGCCGATAAAACCAGTAATTGCTCCGCACACAGCGTTTAGGGGAGCAATGGGTATTGCGGATGGAACCAATCCAGTTGTTGACCTTAAACGCAAGCCCGTAATGATTGACCCAGCATGGTTTGATTCCCGTCAGTGGCGAGCAGAGTATGCCGAGTCGGGTTTCGCGTATAACTCCCCAGTTCCGTATGAAGAATTGAACGGCCTTTCGTCGGAGGTGGCGGTCGATTTTGTTGCAAGTCAACTCAGCCTTCATGGCTTAGGCGACAAGCAAGTCACCTGGCGCCTTCGCGACTGGGGCATTTCG
This sequence comes from Burkholderiales bacterium, assembly GCA_035317085.1. Classification (GTDB taxonomy): domain Bacteria; phylum Pseudomonadota; class Gammaproteobacteria; order Burkholderiales; family SG8-39; genus VBDM01. Next base: position 381 of record DATHHS010000293.1, on the reverse strand, counting down.
CGCCAGCGCTACTGGGGCACGCCGATCCCCATCATCCACTGCGACGGCTGCGGTGACGTTCCGGTGCCCGACGATCAGCTTCCGGTCGTGCTGCCGGAGAACCTCGTGCCGGACGGCACCGGCAATCCGCTTGCGAAGACGCCGTCGTTCCTGAATTGCAAGTGCCCGAAGTGTGGTAAGGCGGCCAAGCGCGAGACCGACACTATGGACACCTTCGTGGATTCGTCCTGGTATTACTTGCGCTTCGCCTGCCCGGATCAGAAGAAAAACATGGTCGACGAGCGCGTGAAATACTGGATGGCCGTCGACCAGTACATCGGCGGCATTGAGCACGCCATCCTACACCTGCTCTATTCGCGCTTCTGGACCAAGGTGATGCGC
>DATHHS010000292.1:0-2748 GCA_035317085.1 Burkholderiales bacterium | reverse complement strand
CTACTGCACGCTCGCCGTGCTGCCCTCGATGCGCGAGCGGCGCGACGGCCTGGTGATCCACATCGCATCCTATTTTGCCCGCTATCAGGGCTATGTCGGGGGCGCGGCGTACAACGCGAGCAAGCTGGCGTTGTGCGCGCTAGTTCACCAGATCAATATCGAGGAAGGCCTGCACGGAATCCGCGGCTGCGCCATCCATCCCGGAGAGACGGTGACGCCCCTGCAGAAAGCGCGGCCCAAGCCGCCGTCGCCCGAAGACCAGGCGCGCATGCTGAAGATGGAAGATGTGGGGCGCGTGGTGCGCTTCGTCGCGGAATCCCCAGCGCACGTGTGCGTCAACGAAATCGTCGTCACGCCGACCTGGAACCGGCTGCTGCTCGGCGGCGGCGAGATGCTGCTCGCGCCGAAGGCCGAGTAAAGTCGGGTCGCCGCCGTACGCCTTTGCTCACGCGCGGCGGAACGTCTTGACTCGGCGCGATCCTGGGATTCGGAAGGGCACCGCCCGCGTTGCGGCGGCCGCGCTTCGAATCCTTGGCGCGCTTTTCCTTACCCTGGCAACGGATGCCGCGCTCGCTTACCGGCCGTTCGACTCGACCGACGCCGACGTGGCCGAGCCGGGAGTATTCGAGCTGGAGCTCGGTCCGCTGGGCCGGATTCGCGAAGGCCCGGAAAAATTCCGAGTCGCTCCCGCCGTGGTGGCCAATTTCGGCTTGTCCGGAGAGCGCGAGCTCGTCCTGCAAGGCCAGCGGCAGACCGCCCTGCAAGAGGTGCCCGGCGAGCCGCGTACTTCGATCGTCGATACCGGACTCTTCGTCAAGCAGGTGCTGCGCGACGGCGTGTTGCAGGACAAGCCCGGTCCGAGCGTCGCCACCGAAGTCGGCTTGCTGCTTCCCACCGTAAATGGAGAGTCCGGGGCGGGGTTTTCCGCAGCGGGTATCGTTTCGCAGCGGTCCGACGCGGGGACGATCCACCTGAATTCGTCTTTCGCGTGGACCCGCAGCCATGAGCCGGATTTGTTCGTGGGCGTCATTCTGGAAGGGCCGTACTCGTGGGAAGTCAGGCCGGTCGCGGAAGTCTCCGGCGAAAAGATTTCCGGAATTGCACGCACCGAATCGGTTCTGGTAGGCGCAATATGGAAACTTCGCCAGGACCTGTCGTTCGATTTCGGAATTCGGGAAGCACGCGCGGGAAGCGAAGCGATCCACGAGATCCGCGCCGGATTGACCTGGAGTTTTTCATCGAACAAGGAGCATTGACATGAGGCGCATGCGAGCATCGATACCGCTTTCGATTCTGGCCGCGATGGTCCTGTCGCACCCGGCGCATGCCGCGCCCGACGAACCGCTCGAGCCGATCGGGAGCATCCCGATGCAGGGAGTGAAAGGCCGCATCGATCATTTCGGCATCGACTTGAAGAATGACCGGCTTTTCGTCGCCGCTCTGGGGAACAATACCCTCGAAGTCATCGATGCGAAGGCGAAGCGTCGCGTACAGAGTCTCAAGGGGTTCGGCGAGCCGCAGGGCGTGCAATACGTGCCGAAGTTCAACCGGCTCTATGTCGCCAACGGCAGTGCGAACCGGGTCGATATCCTCGACGGGACAACGTACGCCCGGATCAGGAGCATCGAAGGGCTGGAGGACGCCGACAACGTCCGCTACGACGCGGCCAAGCAGAAGATATACGTGGGATACAAAAAGGGCGCGCTGAAGGTCCTGGATGCGGCGACCGGTGATCCCTCCGGAGACATCGCGCTTCCGGCGCATCCCGAGTCGTTCCAGCTGGAGCAGGCGGGCGAGCGGATCTTCGTCAATGTTCCGTCGGCCCGGCAGGTTGCGGTCGTGGACCGCAACAAGCGCAGCGTCATTGCAAGCTGGGATGTCCCGGGTGCCAGCGCCAACTATCCTATGGCGCTGGACGAAGCGGGCCGCAGGCTTTTTGTCGGCGCGCGCAGCCCCGCGCTGCTCCTCATCTACGACATCGACAGCGGGAAGGTCGTCTCGACCCTGCCCATCGGCGGCGACACGGACGACATCTTCTTCGACGCCGCCCGCAAGCGCATCTACGTGATATGCGGCGAAGGGCTGGTCAACGTCGTGCAACAGCAGGATGCAAATCGCTACATTCTGAAAAGCACCTTGCAGACGGCGCAGCGCGCGCGGACCGGACTATTCGTTCCCGAAACCGGGCGGCTGTATGTGGCCGTGCCGGCCGCCGGAGCCTCATCGGCCGAGATCCGCTCCTACCGGATTCATTGAGGCTCGGGCGCTACTTCGCATTCGGTGCGACAGCGTACAGACCGCACACGTTCCGAGCCGTACCCTGCGGTAAGCATCTGCCCGGACAAGTCGTTCCGGGACAGACATCGCGATTCGATTTACCGCACGGAAAAGGAAAAGCTCATGAACAGCCTCGTTTACATCGTCGGCGCGATCGTCATCATCGCCGCCGTGCTGTCGTTTTTTGGATTGCGCTGAAGCGTCGAAGAGTACTTCGGACCGCTCCGTCCTGAACACGGGGCGCTAGATCCTTAGCCGCTTTTCTTCTCTTTGTCCGAGAGCAGCTTGAAAGTGCCGATCGCTTTTGCGAGCAGCGCGCCCTTGTCGTCGCGCGCCTCGGCTTCGCAGAACGCGGTGGATTTCCCGCCGTGCAGGACGCGGCCCTCGGCGGTGACCTTGTCGCCCATGCTCGCTTTCATGAAGCCGACGCTGAGATCGATCGTCAGCACGCCGCCGACCACGCCGTAGTGC
>DATHHS010000291.1:0-7809 GCA_035317085.1 Burkholderiales bacterium | reverse complement strand
GTCCATGGAAAGGGCCTGCGTTCGCCCAGGCGGGAGCCGGTGCTGAAGGGCAAGGTGCAGCAGTGGCTCGCACAGCGCGACGAAGTGCTCGCCTTTTGTCAGGCGCCGGGAAATCAGGGGGGAAGCGGCGCGTTGCTGGTGCTGCTGAAAGCCTAGGTTCCGAATTGGAGCAGGGTTCGGGACCGCCCTATCCGCCTGAGGTCCGCTCCCGCCTTCTAAACCGCCGCTTCGTTGGTCTCGCCGGTCCGGATGCGAACCACTTGCTCCACGGTGGTCACGAAAATCTTCCCGTCGCCGATCTTGCCGGTGCGCGCCGCCTTGACGATGGCCTCAATCGCTCCGTCGAGCATCTTTTCCGTTACCACGACTTCGATCTTGACCTTCGGCAGAAAATCCACGACGTATTCGGCGCCGCGGTAGAGCTCCGTGTGCCCCTTCTGACGGCCGAAGCCTTTCACCTCCGTCACAGTCAGTCCGGTAACGCCGACTTCGGCGAGAGCTTCGCGAACCTCATCGAGCTTGAAAGGTTTCACGACAGCAGTGATCTTTTTCATGGCGGCTCTCCTGCGTTGACTTCTGAGGCAAGTATAACAAACGGACGTCGGGGTTTGGCCGGCAATCCCGTGCGCGCTTAGCGGCTATTCGTACGACTCCCGGTACCGCGATGTGATCGGGTAGCGCCAATCCTTGCCGAAACCACGGTGGGTGATGCGGATCCCGATAGGTGCCTGGCGGCGTTTGTATTCGCTGCGGTGGATCATCTCGACGACACGCTTCACGTCCGCTGAGCTGAAGCCCTCCGCCACCAGTTCCGCAGGGCTCAAGTCATTCTCCATGTAAGCGGAGATGATGGCATCGAGAACCTCATAGGGAGGAAGACTGTCCTGGTCGGTCTGGTTCGGTCTCAGTTCGGCCGAAGGCGCGCGCGTCAACACGCGTTCGGGAATAGGCTGCTCGTTGGCGTTCCGATACCGGCATAGACGATACACCAGCGTCTTGAGGATGTCCTTGATCACCGCAAATCCGCCGGCCATGTCCCCGTAGAGCGTCGCGTAACCGACTGCCATTTCCGACTTGTTTCCGGTAGTGAGTACTATCGCGCCGAATTTGTTCGACAAGGCCATCAGCAGAGTGCCGCGGATGCGCGCCTGAAGGTTCTCCTCGGTAGCGTCGATCGGAAGGCGCGCAAACTCCTTTGCCAGCGAAGCGAGAAACGCGTCGAATAGGGGACGGATCGGAATCTCGTCATAGCGCACGCCCAGATTCCTCGCGAGCTCCCGGGAGTCATCGAGGCTCATGTCGGCGGTATATTGCGAAGGCATCATGACCGCGCGCACACGGTCCGGTCCAAGCGCGTCGCAGGCGATACACAGTGTCAATGCCGAGTCGACCCCACCCGACAGGCCGACCAGCGCTCCCGGAAATCCGTTCTTCCCGACGTAGTCGCGCACTCCAAGGCACAGCGCCTTGTAGACCTCGGATTCGAGCGACTCCTGTTCCGCAATCCTGCCGCGCTCCGGCTCGCCGTCGGTGACCGTCACGAGTTCCAGGACTTCCTCGAAGAGCGGCAGCTGGCAGGCGACCCCGCCTCGCCGGTCGAGAACGAACGAGGCGCCGTCGAACACCAGCTCATCCTGGCCTCCCACCATATTGGCGTAGACCAGCGCCATGCCGGTTTCCGCGACCCGTTCGCGCATCACGTCGTGGCGGGATTCCTGTTTGCGCATGTGATAGGGCGAGGCATTCAGCACGAGCAGAACCTGCGCGCCCGCTTCGCGTGCCGCCTCCGGCGCATTTGCCCCCCAGGCATCCGCGCAGATATTGATACCGAGTTTGACTTTGTCGGCATCCGGCCGAACGGTGAGCGGCCCCTGAGCTCCCCAGGTGTCCTCGCAGATATTCACTCCGAAGCGGGTCTCCGCGACCTGAAAGACGCACGGACGGTCGCCGGGCTCGAAGTAGCGTTCCTCGTCGAACACGGTGTAGTTCGGCAGCACGTGTTTGTAATAGGTACCGACGATCCGTCCGCCCTGAATTACGGACGCGGCGTTGCGGCGTCCCCCATCGTCCTGATGCGGGTGGCCGACGACGAGCGTGACGCCGCCGACCTTGCGCGCCAGATCCTCGAGCGCGATGCTGCAGTCCCGATAGAAGCCGCCGCGCAGGAGCAAATCCTCCGGGGGGTAGCCGCACAGCGCGAGTTCCGGGGTGAGTACGAGGTCCGCGCCTGCGATGCGCGCACGTTCGCAATAATGGAGAATCTTGGCTGAGTTGCCGGCAAGATCACCGACAACGCAGTTGATCTGGGCAATTGCGATCTTGACGATACTCGCCATCCGGCAAGTTTACCATCCGGCGAGCAAGTACCCGCGCGAAGACAGCTCATTCGATTCTATAATTTCCATCATGAGCACTCCCTGGGACCCGGTCGATTGAAGGAAGACCCGCCCTCGGTCAAGCTGATCGATACGCTCGGGGGCGTTGACCCGAGAGCGTGGAACGCGCTTGCCGGTGAGCATCCCTTCCTGCGCCACGAATTTCTCCATGCGCTTCATGAAACGGGGTGCGCGTGCGAGCACACCGGGTGGTCGCCGCGCTATCTCACGCTGTGGCAGGACGCATCGCTCGTCGGCGCAATGCCGCTCTACGCCAAGTCGCATTCCTACGGCGAATACGTCTTCGATTGGTCGTGGGCCGACGCCTATCACCGTCACGGGCTCTCGTACTATCCCAAACTGCTCGGCGCAATCCCGTTTTCGCCGGTCATAGGGCCCCGCTTGCTCGCGCGCGACGAGACAACCCGAGCGCTCCTCCTGCGTGCCGCACTGCAGCTCGCACGGGACGTCTCGTCGCTGCACGTGCTGTTTCCTGTCGAATCGGAAGCTCGGGAGATGCAAGCCCAGGGAATGATGTTGCGGCGCTCGGTGCAATTTCATTGGGAAAACCGCGGCTACGCGAATTTCGAGGAGTTCCTTTCCGATCTCGCCTCGGCGAAACGAAAGAAAATCCGCCAGGAACGACGCAGGGTGCAGGAAACGGGCGTGCGCCTGCGCCGGCTAGTCGGCGCCGACATCCGCGACGAGCACTGGAGCTTCTTCACGCGTTGCTACAACAACACCTACCGAGCGCATCGCTCGACGCCTTACCTGAACCTCGAGTTTTTTCGGCGCCTCGGCGACGCGCTTTCAGAACACGTGCTCATGGTGCTTGCCGAACTCGACGGAAAACCGATCGCAAGCGCCCTCAACATCTTCTCGCCAACCACGCTGTACGGCCGTTATTGGGGCTCAGTTGGCCACGTGCCGCTGTTGCACTTCGAAGTTTGCTACTACCAGGTGCTGGAGTTCTGCATCGAGCGCGGGATTCGCGTGTTCGAGGGAGGTGCGCAGGGCGAGCACAAGCTCGCCCGCGGCTTCCTGCCGACACAAACCTGGTCCGCGCACTGGTTAGCCCGCCCGGAGTTCGCGGATGCGGTCGAAAGCTTTCTCGCGCGGGAATCGACCGGGATCGAGCGCTACGTAGACGAACTCAACGAGCACAGCCCGTTCCGGGTGGAAAGCTAGCGGTTTGGCTTGCTGAACGCGGGAAAGCGTTTTTCAACAGGCCTGCCAACAACACCTACTTGCTCTTGGGCAAGCCACCGAGTAGTGCGGCAACTTGGCGCGGCGCCCGTTGCGCGGATACCGGTCGAGGCGCAGAAGCCGTCGCCTGAGCCGGTTTGTAGGGAGAGTCGAAAATAGGGTCGACGTTGACGTTCTTTGCGCTCTGAGCGGGACGGGTCAAGCGGTCGCGCTCCGGGGCGCCTCGGTGCGGCCGGTGTTCTCGCGTTGCCGGGTCCCGATGGGACTTGCTCATCATCGAGGGCACGACGCTCAGCTCGGGCTCGAAGCCCGGCACAATCTTCCTTGCGATGTTAAGGCGGACCGTTTTCTCGATCGCTTCCAACTTCTCATGTTCTTCTGCGCACACCAGCGAAATCGCCTCGCCGCTCGCCCCTGCCCGGCCGGTACGGCCGATGCGGTGGACGTAATCCTCGGGCACGCCGGGCAACTCGAAATTCACGACATGGGGCAGGTCTTCGATATCCAGCCCGCGCGCGGCGACATCGGTCGCCACCAGCACGCGAACCTTTCCGGATTTGAAGTCGGCGAGCGCCTGGAGCCGTTCCGGTTGGGTCTTGTCGCCGTGAATGGCGGAGGTATGAATGCCGTCGCGGTTGAGCTGGTAGGCGAGACGATTGGCGCCGATGCGGGTCGAGGTGAAGACCAGCACCTGGCGCAGATCGCGCGACTGCACGATGTAAGCGAGCAGCTCGCGCTTGCGCTCGCGCCGCACCGGATGCACCACGTGCTGGACGGACTCGGCCGCGGTGTTGAGCCGCGCCACCTGCACCAGCACCGGGTCGTGCAGGAACGACTCGGCGAGCGTGCGGATATCCCCGGACAAGGTGGCGGAAAACAACAGATTCTGGCGCTGCTTGGGCAGGAGCGCGATGATGCGGCGCACGTCGGGGATGAATCCCATGTCGAGCATACGGTCGGCTTCGTCGAGCACAAAGGCTTCGACCTGCTGCAGGTTCACCGCCTTCTGCTGGACGTGATCGAGCAGCCGGCCCGGAGTCGCCACCAGAAACTCGACGCCCTGGCGTAGCGCCGCAGTCTGCGGCTTCATGTCGATCCCCCCGAACACCACAGTGCTGCGCAGGCCGACGTACTTTCCGTAGGTCCGGACACTCTCCTCCACCTGCGCTGCCAGCTCCCGTGTGGGGGTGAGAATGAGCGCACGCACGGGATGGCGTGCCGGAGAAGCGCTGGTATTGGCGTGACGCGCGAGCCGCTGCAGAAGCGGCAAGGTGAATCCGGCAGTCTTGCCGGTGCCGGTCTGGGCGCCCCCCAGGACGTCGCGACCTTGCAGCACCAACGGGATCGCCTGCGCCTGGATCGGCGTAGGCTCCAAGTATCCCTGCTCCGCAACCGCTCTCAGCAGCTCGGGCAGCAGGTCCAGTTCAGCAAAACTCGGCAAACGAATACTCTCCTTCCGCCCTGGGTCCGGGCCGAAGAAACTTCATTCGGTGGCGGTAAATCTGCGGACGAGGTGGATGACAACCGCGGCCATTATAGCAAAGGGACCTGGAGGTCCGAACGAACTTTACCGGGCGGGATCCCGCCCATCAACCCGCTCCGTGACGCTCGAGCCCCCATGCAACGTGCTCGCGCACCAGCGTCGAGCGATCGTGCGCTCGCGAACGCAGGGCCGCCACCACCCGCTCGCTCCGGGGCGCATTGCCCAAACCCACGGCCAGGTTGCGCAGCCAGCGTTCGTAACCCACCCTCAGGATCGCGCTTCCGGACATGCGCTCGCGAAACTGGTTTTCGTTCCACGCGAAGAGATCGACGAGCTCCACGTCATCCAGGCCGTTGCGCACCCGAAAGTCCCCTTCGGGCGTGACCTGCGCGTAGCGGTTCCATGGGCAGACAAGCTGACAGTCGTCGCAGCCGAAGACCCGGTTGCCGATGAGCGTCCTCAGTTCGACCGGAATACTCCCTTTCAACTCGATCGTAAGGTAGGAAATGCAACGCCGAGCGTCGACCACGTAGGGAGCGACGATGGCCCGTGTGGGACAGACGTCGATGCATTTGGAGCAGCTCCCGCAATGCTCGCTCACTGGAGGATCCAAAGGAAGCGGTAGGTCGGTGTAGATGTCCCCGAGAAAGAAAAAAGAGCCGGCCTCGCGCGCGATCAGCAGCGTATGCTTTCCCCGCCAGCCGAGCCCTGCCTTGCGTGCCAGCTCCACCTCCATCACCGGCGCCGAATCGGTGAATACGCGATAACCGAATTCGCCTATTTCGCCGGCTATTCTCGCGGCGAGCCGCTTCAGGCGCCCCCGCAGCACCTTGTGATAGTCGCGCCCAAGCGCATAGCGCGCCACGAATGCCTTGGACCCGTCGGCCAGGATGCTCCAGCTCTCAGCCGCGCGCGGACGATAGTCCATGCGCGCCGAAACAATGCGCAGCGTGCCGGGAACGAGCGACGCGGGACGCGTCCTTTTGCTGCCGTGCTTTCGCATATAATCGAGCTCGCCGGCGTAACCCGATGCGAGCCATGCGCGAAGCTTGGGCTCTACCGCAGAGAGATCGGTGTCGGCGATTCCAACGGCCTGGAATCCCAGCTCGCGTCCCCAGGCCTTGATCGTCGCGGCGAGCAACGCAAGATCATCGGGGCGCATCCGTCGCGTGCGCCGGACTGCTTTCACGTGACTCATCCTCCAGATCATAGCCAGCCGCTGTCGCATTGGACCGCGCATTTGCCCGACGACGCGGCCACCTCGAATTTGGGGGCGCGGCTTGCCTCCTGTATCGCCCCCGGAATGCGAGTCTATGTGAGCGGTGAACTCGGCAGCGGGAAAACCACTCTGATTCGAGGTCTGCTGCGCGCGCTAGGTGTCCAGGATCGGGTGAAAAGCCCAAGCTACGCTTTAGTTGAACTTTACGTAGTTTCTAGATTAGACTTGTACCACTTTGATTTCTATCGATTCCTAGATGATCTTGAATTTGGAGACGCGGGTCTGGCTGAATACTTTCAGGGCGATGGAGTTTGCCTGGTCGAGTGGCCGGAACGGGCCGGCCGTGCCCTACCCCTCCCCGACCTGGAAATCAGTCTCGCCTATGCGCCCCCGGGGAGAACCATCAGTGTCAATGCCCTCAGCAAAGCGGGGCAACAGTGCCTAGCGAATTGCCGCAACGCTTGAGCGAGGGCGTACGTGGGTGGATGCGCGCGACACTCCTCGCATGTGCCGTTTTCGCCTGCTCCGAATTCGCACTTGCCGAAACTATCAGCGCGATCCGCGTCTGGCCCGCGCAAGACTACACACGCGTGACGGTCGAATCCGGCAAGGCGCTGAAGCACAACCTCCTCAGGATCCATAATCCGGAGCGCCTTGTGCTCGATCTGGAAGATGTCGATCTGCAGAGCGTGCAGCAGGGATTCTCAGACAAGGTATCCACGAGCGACCCCTATATCGCCAAATTGCGCGTGGGGCGCTTCAAGCCCGGCGTCGTGCGCGTCGTGCTCGACCTCAAGAGCGATGTGAAGCCGCAGATCTTCACCCTGGCGCCGATCGGCGAATACGGACATCGCCTGGTGCTCGACATCTATCCGGTCGAACCCTTGGATCCGATATTGGCGCTCCTGCAAAAACCCGAACTGAAGCTTGTGCCCGGGAAATCCGCCGAAGAGGAGCCTTCCGAAGAGCAGAATCGGGCAGCCAGGCCGAACAATAAGCAAGCCCCGTCGGCGCCGGCCGCGCCCCTTGTCAATCGCCTCGTAACGATCGCCGTCGATGCGGGGCACGGCGGGGAAGATCCAGGCGCCCGGGGGCGCCGCGGGACCCGCGAGAAGCAGGTCACTTTGACGATCGCGCGCAAATTGAAGTCCTTGATCGATGCCGAGCCCAATATGCGTGCCCTCCTCACTCGTGACGGTGACTACTTCATCGATCTCAGGGCGCGGGTCGAGAAGGCCGGTCTGGTCAAGGCCGATTTGTTCGTTTCGGTCCATGCCGACGCCTTCGTCAAGCCCCACGTTCGCGGCTCGTCGGTATTCGCGCTCTCGGAACGCGGGGCCTCGAGCCCCGCTGCCCAGTCGTTGGCGATGAGCGAGAACAGGGCCGACCTGATCGGCGGGGTCAACGTCGCACGGAAGAGGGACCACTATGTAGAGATGACCCTCGCCGACCTCAGGCTGACGACGCAAATCAGCGACAGCCTAAAGCTCGGTCAGGCCGTGCTGGGAGAGTTGGGCGGCGTCAAC
>DATHHS010000290.1:0-5623 GCA_035317085.1 Burkholderiales bacterium | reverse complement strand
CGAAGAGGAGCTGGCGGTGAACGAGTCGAGCAGGCCGGGCAAAGTCGCAGCCGATGCCGTCGGACAGCCGTTGCCGCGCAAGGAAGACTTGCGCCTGCTCACCGGGGCCGGGCGGTTCAGCGACGATTTCAACATGCCCGGGCAGGCGCATGCCGTGATGGTGCGCTCGCCTCACCCGCACGCACGCATCCTCAGCATCGGCGCGACGCGCTTGCGCGCGATGGCCGGCGTTCTCGGCGTCTATAGCGGCGCCGATTGCGCGGCCGACGGCCTGGGCCCGATTCCGCACCATCCCCTGCCCTCGACGCGGGAGGACATGAAGCTCACCGGCCCCCGCGGCGGCAGGATCTTCGAAGGTCCGCATTGGCTGCTGCCGACCGACAAGGCGCGTCACGTGGGTGAGGCAGTTGCGATGGTGGTTGCAGAAACCAGGGACCAGGCCCTCGACGCGGCTGAAAGCCTCGAGGTCGAGTACGAGGAGCTGCCCTGGGTCACACACTCGGAGGATGCGCTCAAGGGCGGAGCGCCGTCGGTATGGGACGAAGTGCCCGACAACGTGCTCGTGGACACCGTTTTCGGCGATCGCGAAGCGACCGATCGCGCGTTTGCGAATGCGGATCGCGTCGTCAAGATGAAGTTTCTGATCGGACGATGCACGGCCGTCGCGCTGGAGCCGAGGGCGGGACTCGGGTCCTACGATTCGGGCACCGGCAGATACACGCTCTATGCGGGAGGCGGCGGCGCCGTGCGCTACAAGAAGGACCTCGCCGACCTGCTCAAGATCGAGCCCGGAAACTTGCGCGTGCTCTCCTGCGACGTCGGCGGCAATTTCGGATCGAAGAACCGCGTGTACGTGGAATATGGCCTCGCGCTCTGGGCCTCGCGCAAGCTCGGCCGTCCGGTGAAATTCACCGCCTCGCGATCCGAGGCCTTCCTCTCCGATTTCCAGGGACGCGACCTCGTCACGGAGGTCGAGCTCGCGCTTCGCACGGACGGAAAATTTCTCGCGATGCGCGCCTCCAACCTTTCCAACGTCGGCGCGCGTTGCGTTTCGCTCTCGCCGCTGTCGAAAGGATCGGGCCTTATCACCGGCTCCTACGATATTCCCGTCGCGATGCTTCAGAGCCGCGGCGTGTTCACCAACACCGCGCCGACCAATCCCTATCGCAGCTCGGGCCGGCCCGAGGTCAACTTCGCGCTCGAGCGCCTGATCGATACGGCGGCGAAGGAGCTGGGGTTCGATCGGATCGAGCTGCGAAGAGAGAACCTCGTCCGCTCCGATGCGATGCCCTACCGGAACGCGGTGGGGATGACCTATGACAGCGGCACCTACGAGGCCAATATGGATCTTGCAATGCGGATCGCCGACTGGAGCGGCTTCGAATCGCGCCGTGCGTCAGCTGCCGCACGCGGCAGGCTTCTCGGACTCGGCCTCTCGAACTATGTCGAGTCCTCGATCGGCTCGCCCAGGGAGCGCGCCGAGATCGCTATCACGCCGGCGGGACGCGTCAGTGTCGTGATCGGCACGCAACCCTCGGGGCAGGGTCACGAGACGAGTTTCGCGCAGGTGGTCTCTTCGCTGCTGTCCGTGCCCGTGGAAGCGGTCGATATCGTTCTCGGCGACACCGATATCGTGAGCGTCGGCGGCGGCTCTCACTCCGGGCGATCGATGCGCCACGCGGCGACGGTGTTCTCAATGGCTGCAAAAAAGCTGATCGAAAATGGAAAGCGCATCGCCGCCTTTCTCCTCGAGGCGAACCCGGCGGGAATCGAGTTCGCGCGGGGCCGCTTCTCCTCGCCGCATGCGGCGAGGACGTTCGATTTCCTCGAGCTCGCGCGGGAAACCGAAGCGGGCCTGCTCCCGAAGGAACTCAAGGGCGGGCTGGCAGTCATCGCCGACAATGAGATGCACGACCCGGTTTTCCCGAACGGCTGCGCGATCTGCGAGTGCGAGGTCGATCCGGAAACAGGCACGGCAGAAGTCATGCGATTCACGGCGGTCGATGACGTCGGCCGTTGCATCAACCCCCTGATCGTCCATGGCCAGACGCACGGCGGCGCGGCGCAAGGAATCGGCCAGGCGCTCTCTGAGATCTTTCATGTCGACCCGGCCACGGGACAGCCGCACACGGGCTCGCTCCTGGACTACGCCATCCCCCGGTCGGACACCCTGCCTTCCTTCAGCACCGAGATCGTGGAGGTGCTCTCGCCGACCAACCCGTTCGGCATCAAGGCCGGGGGCGTAGGCGCAACCACGCCCGCTCCCGCCGCGGTCATCAACGCCATCGTCGATGCACTCGCCGCGTTCGGCGTGCGCGACATCACCATGCCCGCCACGCCGCAGAACGTCTGGCGGGCGATTCAGGGAGCAAGAAAATGAATCCGGCACGCGCGATCGCGGCAACCTTCCTGTTTTTCACTGCATGCTCAGCGCTCGCGCAAACTTCGACAGGCGCCGAACATTCGTACCCCAGAGGTTCGGTGCGCGTGATCCTTCCGTTTCCGGCCGGCGGGGGAGTCGACGCCGCGGGGCGAATCCTCGCCCAGAAGCTCACCGAGGCTTTCGGCAAGACCTTCCTGATTGAGAACCGCGGGGGTGCGAACGGAAACATCGGCACGGAGGCCGCGGCGAAATCCCCGAACGACGGCAACACGCTGTTATTTACGGGCGCGGGATTCGTCACCAATCCCAGTCTTTACAAGAGTGTTCCCTACGATCCGCTCCGCGACTTCGAGCCGATCAGCCTGATGGCGCTCGGACCCAACGTGCTCGTCGTGCATCCGTCGCTGCCGGTCAAGTCGGTCAGGGAGCTCATCGCGCTTGCCAAGTCGCGACCCGGGGAAATCGGGTTTGCCGGTTCGGGCTCGGGCAGCACGCCGCATCTCGCGGGCGAGCTCTTCAACGTGATGGCCGAAGTGCAAATGGTGCACATTCCGTATCGCGGCTCGGGCCCGGCGATGATCGGCCTCCTCGCGGGCGAGGCGCCGGTGATGTTCCTCCCGGCGATCAATGCGCGCGGGCATGTCGCGGCCGGTCGCCTGCGCGCGATCGCGGTGACGAGCCTGGAGCGGCTGCAGGCGATGCCCGACCTCCCGACCGTCTCCGAAGCGGGCCTTCCGGGGTACGAATCCAGCCAATGGTACGGTTTGCTCGCGCCGGCCGGCACGCCGCCGGAAATACTCAAGCTGCTGAACGCGCAAGTTGCGAATATCATGCAAAGTGCCGACATGAAGACCCGCATGATGAACGATGGCTTGGTACCGGTCGGCGGCAGCCGCGAGCAATTCGCGGCCCACATCAGGAACGAGATCGAGAAGTGGGCGCGTGTGATCCGCGCTTCCGGAGCGAGGGTGGATTGAATGAGCGAACTCGATTTCACCAAGCCCGAGAAGCCCACGAAGCCTTCGGTCGAGGCTCCCCCCAAACCTTCGATCTACGACCCGGCCATGGCAACGGAGTTTTTCAGTTCCGCCGGCAAGGCGGAAACCGTCGCGCAGGGCGCGACCATTTTCGCCGAGAACGAAAAGGGAAGCCGGCTCCTGCTACAACGCGACAAGATGTACCTGCTGCTGGAGGGCGAAGTCAGCCTGATGGCGAAGAACAAGGTCATCGGCAAGATCGGCAAAGGCGAGATCTTCGGCGAGATGGCCTCGATCAGCGAGATGCCGCGCAGCGCCACCGCGGTTGCCAAATTGCCGTGCCGGGTCATCGGGCTCGACGACGGCCAGTTTCAAGGCGCCTTGCGGAAAAAGCCGGAGTTCGCCCTCATGCTGATGAGCGTCATGATTCGCCGCATGCGCGACGCGATCGGCCGGCAGAATCCGGGCAGCACCGCCTCGGAAGGCAAGCTGAAGGAATCGGCGGTTTTCGACAAATCCGCGCTCGCTGCTCTCTCGCGCGCGCTTTCCCAGACGACCGTGCGCTACGAGCGCAACAAGGTCATCGTAAAGGAAGGCCAGATCGGAGTGCTGATGTACGTCGTGCTGGAGGGCCGCCTCGCCGTGTCCATCCAGGACAAGGTCGTGGAGAGAATCGGTCCGGGCGGCGTGTTCGGCGAGATGGCGCTGGTCGAGCGCACGACGCGCCTCGCGACGGTGACATCGGAAACGGATTGCGGGCTGCTCGCGATCGGCCGGAACACATTTCTCGACCTGATCAAGGCGAGCCCCGATTTCGCGGTGTCGCTCCTGGGTGCGGTGGGCGAACGGGCGCGGTTCGTCGCCTCGCGCAGCAACTAGCGACAGCTACGGATTGCCGATGTAGTCGCGCTTGCCGACCTCCACGCCGTTGTGGCGCAGGATGTCGTAGGCAGTCACGACGTGGAAATAGAAATTCGGCAGTGCGTGCCCGAGCAGGTACTGCATTCCCTTCCAGTCGACCTCGCGGGACCCAAGCTTCAGGTGGATGTTCTTCTCTTCGCTGCCGTCGATCTGCGCCGGTTTCAGGGATTCGACGAACGCGATGGTCTTGGCGATACGCGCCTTCAGTTCGGCGAAAGTCTGTTCCGTATCTTCGTGCTTCGGAACCTCGACTCCCGCGAGTCGCGCCACCGCGCCTTTTGCGGAATCGCAGGCAATCTGGACCTGGCGCGCCAGAGCGAACATGTCGGGGTAGAGCCGACTGTTGAGCAGCACCGACGGCTCGATTTTCTTCGCTTCGGCGTGAGCCTGCGCTTTGTCGAGGATTCCGGACAGGTTCTTCAGGATGTTTGCGAAGCGAGGCGTGCTCGCCTGGTACATGGAGATGTTCATGGAGACCTTCCGAATTGAAGAGCGAGGCACACATTCTACCGCGCGGCGCGCACCTGAAAGGCGCGCGCCGCGGGTAGAGCTTTCTATTTCACAAGTTGCGCGAATATGACGATCAGGCCAGCCATCGACACCGCCCAGGCTATTGTGCGGACCCAGATGACGCCCGCGGCGTAGATGATTGCGTAAACGAGCCGCGCCCAGAAGAAGAGTTGGGCGCCGAGGAGCGTCATGTCGTTCGTCTTGCCGGCCGTCACCGCCACGAGCACCAGCGCGGCGAAAAGCACCAGGTTCTCGAGCATGTTGCGGTGCGCTCGCGTAGCGCGACCTCCCCAGCCGGTGAGTTCAGGCATGCCTTCGCGGTTGCCGACAAGCGCCATGAAGCCCACCTTGTTGAACGCCGCCTGCGCCGCCACTAACATCTGCACAGCAGTCAGTACAACCGCCCACACAAGCAAAGTCAACTCCGGTTTCATCGCTCCTCCTTTGTTGTTGAACTGCGGGCGCTATGGTACGCCGATTTCAGCGGGTTTTGCGATGGAGACGGCGCAGGCGAAACCTACGCGTTCAAATTACTCACCCCGAATGCAACATCCTCGCCCGCGAGCGCCGCGAAATCGAGATCGACGCAGAGCACTTGCTGCGTTCCATCCGACGCTTCGAAAGCGAACGACAGGGTCACGCAAAGCTGGGGCCCGGTGACCGACAGGTAGGGTCGGGTGATCTGGGCTTTTCCCGGAGCCTCGATCGCGCGACGGAAGTAGTGCTTGGTCTGCCAATCGGTGCCCTCGGTGGGCTGCACCGCTTCGAAGCGCGGGTCCTGGGAGTACACGTTGCTCTCGGCATCGACGTTCGCGCCGATCTGCAACCCGTC
>DATHHS010000289.1:0-8660 GCA_035317085.1 Burkholderiales bacterium | reverse complement strand
CCCATTCGTGGATGAGGGCCGGGCACTGCACGCAAGGAGACCATCATGGGAACAGTCGAGCCGCAAGTCGCGTCCGGTAAGGACGTGAAAATGGTGAGCAGCGGCCAGATCGTCGCCAATGCGCAATCACAAGAGATGATCCTGCGCTTCGCAGCCGAGACCGACATGGACACTTCGTACGCGGCTTGGCGAATGAAGACCCCCGTCCCCTACAGCATCGCAGCCGTCACCAAGGTCCGCCTGGCGCGCCTGTCCATGCCTCATTGGGTCGAGTTCCTCGAACGCCATACTGAAGTCAAGCTGCGTTTCGAATACGAGGTCATGCGGCTGATGTCTGAAGTGATGGCTCATACCATCACCCTCCATCTGCTCGACGCTCCGGGGCGCTTGGCGCGCTTCGTGCGCAAGCACCAGGACCTTCTCGGCCGCATTCCCAAGAAGGAGCTGGCTTCGTATCTCAATCTGACACCGGAGACGCTGTCCCGCCTCAGGCAACGCGTCGCTTGAGGCGCAACTTGTCTTCAGCGATTTCCGCGCGCTGCGCGCCACCCCGCCTTGATCGCCGGCCAGAACAGCAGCAACAAGGCCAGGGTGGTCAAGCCTCCCACCAGACCGTTCGAGAAAAAGACGAGCAGGTCGCCCTGCGAGCCCTTGATGGCATTGCGGAAGTTCTCCTCGGCGCGATCGCCCAACACCAGCGCCAGCACCAGCGGCGCGAGCGGGTAGTCGAGTTTTTTAAAAATATAGCCAATCACGCCGAACACCACCATCAGGTAGACGTCGAACATCGAGTTATGCACGGTGTAGGCGCCCATCGCGCAGATCACCATGATCACGGGTGCGATGATCGAGAACGGGATGCGCAAGATTGCCGCAAACAACGGCACGCAGGTCAGCACCACGATCAGCCCGGCGATGTTGCCGAGGTACATGCTCGCGATCAGCCCCCAGACGAAGTCCGGTTTTTCGATAAACAGCAGGGGGCCGGGCTGGAGCCCCCAGATCAACAATCCCCCCAGCAGCACGGCCGCCGTCGGCGAGCCAGGCACCCCGAGGGTGATCATCGGCAGCAATGCCGCAGTGCCCGCGGCGTGAGCCGCGGTTTCCGGCGCGACCACGCCCTCGACCATACCGGTGCCGAATTTCTTGCCATCCTTCGAGAAACGCTGCGCCATGCCATAGCTCATGAACGAAGCCGGCGTTGCGCCTCCCGGTACGATGCCCATGAAGCAGCCCACCGCGGCGGCGCGCAGGGATGTCGCCCAGTAGCGGGGCAATTCCTTCCAGGTCTCCAAGACGACCTTCAGGTTGATCTTGGCGCTCGCGCCCTTGAAGGCGAGGCCTTCCTCGAGCGTCTGCAGGATTTCGCCGATTCCGAACAGACCGATCACCGCGATGAGGAAATCGAATCCCTTCAGGAGCGAGGTAAATCCGAAGGTGAGCCGCAAGGTTCCCGTGACCGAGTCAAGCCCGACTGCGGCCAGCGCAAACCCGATCATCATCGAAGCGATGGTCTTGAACGCATTCTCGCCGCTCATGCCGACGAAAGCGCAAAAGGTAAGCAGATAGACGCCGAAAAACTCCGGCGGACCGAATTCGAGCGCAAATTTCGCCACCACCGGGGAGAGGAAGGTGATCATGATCACGGCGACCAGGGCCCCGAAGAATGAGGAAGTGAATGCCGCGGTCAGCGCGGCGCCCGCACGCCCCTTCTGCGCCAGCGGGTGTCCGTCGAACGTCGTCGCGACCGACCAGGGCTCGCCGGGAATGTTGAAAAGGATCGAGGTAATGGCGCCGCCGAACAGCGCGCCCCAGTAGATGCAGGACAGCAGGATGATTGCCGAGGTGGTCCCACCGGGCTGCTGCGCCATCGAGAAAGTAAGGGGCAGCAGGATAGCGACGGCGTTCGCACCGCCCAGACCGGGAAGCACGCCGACGATGATGCCCAGGACCACCCCGACAAACATCAGCAGCAGATTGAAAGGGGACAGCGCGACCCCGAATCCCTGCATCAATGCGTTGAATTCTTCCACACTCCTCCTTTTAGCCGGCGTGCGCGGGCGCTCCGCCGGCGCTCAACCGAGGCCCAACGCAGCTTCCAGCGGTCCCTTGGGCAAAGGCACCGAAAACCATATCTCGAACGTAAGGAAAAAGGCGACACTGATTCCCACGGAAACCAGCGCGGCCATCAGCAAGGAGTACTTGCCTATCCGCTTCATGAAGTACGCAATGAAGAGGATCGACGCGACGTAAAACCCGAGGTAGGCGATGAATCCGACGTAAACAACGGTCGGTATGAGGACCGTAAGAATCAATTTGAGCTGCGCTCGCTCGACGAATGATTCGGCGGCAAGCCCGGTGTTCCGGAAAGCACGCCAAAGGATGACCCCGCCGGACAAGCAAAGCAGGAGGCCAATGTAAAAAGGAAAGTAGCCGGCTTGCGGCCCGTCGTCGCCCCATCTTGCACCGAGACGGTAGCTGTCGAATACGACCAGGACGCCAAAGAGGAATATGACGACAGCGACGCCGATCTCTACCGCTCTGACCGATGCCGCCGAACGATGTTGCTCGCTTTCCATCCCCTCCTCCGTTCCCGTCCAGTAATCCTGAGGTCTGGACGCAGGTGCTTTACCCGTCGCGTCCGCTCAATCTACTGCGCGAGGAATCCCGCTTCTTTCATGAGCATGATATGCCGCGCTTCCTCGCGCGCCACCCAGGCTTCGTAGTCCTTCCCGCTTAGGGTCGTCTGGTTGAACGCTCCTGTCTCAAGGAAAGCTTTCCAGTCGGAGGTCTCGCGCACCCTCTTCAGCAGATCCACGTAGTACGCAACCTGGTCGGCGGTGACACCGCCCGGCATGAAAATGCCGCGCAGCATCAGGTACTCGACGTCGAGCCCGGTCTCCTTGCATGTGGGAATGTCGTACCAGGACATCGTCTTGGTGATCTTCGTCTTGTAGGGCATGCGTTTCGCGTCGAACACACATAGCGCGCGCAGCGATCCCGCCCTCCACTGCGCTACGGCTTCGATCGGATTGTTGACGGTCGAGTCGACGTGCTTGCCGACCAGTTGCACCGCCACTTCACCACCACCGCGATAGGAGATGTATGTGAATTTGGCGCCAGTCTGCTTCTCGATTGCGACCGTAATAATCTGGTCCTCCTGCTTCGAGCCCGTTCCGCCCATCTTGAACTTGCCGGCCCCGGCCTTGACGGCAGCGACGTACTCCTTGGGCGTTTTGTAGGGCGTGTCCGCATTGACCCAGAGTACGAAGTTGTCCAGGGCCATCATCTGCACCGGCGTCAGGTCGCGCCAGTTGAAGGGTGTGTGCGTGGCGAGCGGCGTGGTGAACAGGTTGGAGAGCGTGATGATGATCTTGTGCGCATCACCCTTTGCATCCTTCACGTCGAGAAAACCCTCGGCGCCCGCGCCTCCGGCCTTGTTGACGACGACCATCGGCTGCTTCATCAACTTGTTCTTGGCAATGATGCCTTGAATGATCCGCGCCATCTGGTCGGCGCCCCCGCCGGTGCCGGCGGGCACGACGAACTCCACGGTCTTCGTGGGCTCCCAGGCGGCAAGCGCCTGGACGGGCGCGGCTGCCGCCGCGGCAAGCAGTGTCAGCGCAGCGGTCCTGTACCAATCACGATCGGTAAAATTGCTCATCTCTCCTCCTTATTGACAAGACGGCGAGCGGATGGACACCCCATCGCTACCCGTGGGTTCGTCTATTCTATGCGCCCGCCAAAATTCGCGGGTCGATTATCGCCACAAGCTCCCGATAGCAACCTTGACAGAGGTCAAGGCTCGTACCGGAGATTCATACTTCATCGACCTTCTTCGGTTCGCTTGCGACTCGCAAGCCATTTTCCGAGCCCCACCGCCGCCACGGCGCCCAGGAGAGGGGCGATATGGAAGGATTCCAGCCAATTCATGTTCGCCCTGATCCAGCCGGTGACCGCCGGATCGGTCACCGCCATCTCGCCGGCGGTCCAGCCGAGGATGGCCGCGCCGAGCGTAATGATGACCGGGTAACGCTCCATCAGCGTCATCAGCATGGTGGCGCCGAAGACAACAAGCGGAATACTGATGATGAGGCCGAGCACTAGAAGCAACAGGCTCCCCTGGGCCGCGGCTGCCACCGCGATCACGTTGTCGATGCTCATGATCAGATCCGCGACCAGGATGGTCTTGATCGCGTCCACCAGGTGAGCGCTCGATTTGACTTCGCCTTCCCCGCCCTTTTCCGGAATCAGGAGCTGAACGGCGATCCACAATAGCGCCGCGCCGCCGACGAGCTTGAGGTAGGGGAACTCCAGCAGCTTGACCGCGACGATAGTGAGCAAGACGCGCAATACCACCGCCGCGCCGGCACCCCAGAAAATCGCCAGCTTTTGCTGGCGTTCCGGCAGGGAGCGGGCAGCGAGCGCGATCACCACGGCGTTGTCGCCGGACAGGATGATATTCACCCAGATGATCGTCCCCAGCCCGAGCCAGAACTGCGACGTCAGCAATTGTTCCATTCATCGATACCCCGTCCGCGCGATGAAAGCGCGACAAAGCCGGCTACCTGCGGACTAGAACAAGCCTACGACTTTTCCGTCGACAAGATCGATCTTGACCGCGGAAGGCACTTTGGGCAAGCCCGGCATGGTCATGATGTCGCCGCAGATCATGACGACGAACTCGGCGCCGGCCGCAAGCCGCACTTCACGCACATTGACCACGTGATTGACCGGCGCCGCGCGCAGTTGCGGGTCGGTCGAGAACGAGTACTGCGTTTTCGCCACGCACACCGGGTAGTGTCCGTAACCGTCGTCCTGAAGCTTCTTGATCTGCCCGCGAACCTTGGCGTCCGCTGTGACCTCGCTTGCCCGGTAGATTTTTTTGGCGATCTTGTTGATCTTCTCCCAAAGCGTGTCTTTCTCGTCGTAGACGAACTGAAAGTTGCTCTTTTGCTCGCACAGGTCGACCACGATGCGCGCGAGGTCCGCCGCGCCCTTGCCGCCGTCCCCCCAGTGCGTCGCGAGCACCACTTTGGCGCCGAGTTTCTCGATCCGCGACTTGAGCAGATCCAGTTCCTTCTGCGTGTCCTGGTTGAAGCGGTTGATGGAGACCACGCAGGGAACGCCGTAATTCTTCTGTACGTTCTCCACGTGGCGCTCGAGATTGGTGATGCCCTTCTCCAGCGCCTCGAGATTCTCCTGTGTGATGGTCTTGAGGTCGGCGCCGCCGTGGTATTTCATCGCGCGCACTGTCGCGACGATCACTGCGGCCGAGGGGCGCAGGCCGGACTTGCGGCACTTGATGTCGATGAACTTCTCGGCACCCAGGTCGGCGCCGAAACCGGCTTCGGTCACGACATAGTCGACCAGCTTCATGGCCGACTTCGTGGCGATCACGGAATTGCAGCCGTGCGCGATGTTGGCGAACGGGCCGCCGTGGATGAAAGCGGGGTTGTTCTCGAGCGTCTGCACCAGATTCGGCTTGATCGCGTCCTTCAGGAGCACGGTCATCGCGCCGTGCGTCTGAAGGTCGCGCGCAAGCACCGGCTTCTGGTCGCGGGTATAGCCGACCACGATCTTGCCGAGGCGCTCCTTCAAATCTTCCAGCGAGTTCGACAGGCAGAAAATCGCCATGACTTCGGAAGCGACCACGATGTCGAAGCCGTCCTGGCGCGGGTAGCCGTTGCCGGGCCCGCCGAGGCTCACCGTGATATCGCGCAGCGCGCGGTCGTTCATGTCCATCACCCGCCGCCAGGCGATGCGGCGCACGTCGATGCCCAGCTCGTTGCCGTGATGGATGTGGTTGTCGAGCACCGCCGCGAGCAGGTTGTTGGCGAGTGCGATGGCGTTGAAGTCGCCGGTGAAGTGCAGATTGATGTCCTCCATCGGCACGACTTGCGCGTAGCCGCCGCCCGCAGCGCCGCCCTTCATGCCGAACACCGGCCCGAGCGAGGGTTCCCGCAGGCAGATCATGGCTTTCTTGCCGATGTGATTGAGCGCGTCGCCCAAGCCTACGGTGGTGGTGGTCTTGCCCTCGCCTGCCGGCGTCGGGCTGATCGCGGTGACCAGGATCAGCTTGGCGTTGGGTCGCGGCTTCAGGCTGTCGAGGTATTCGAGCGAAACCTTGGCCTTGTAGTGTCCGTAGGGTTCGAGGTGTTCTTCTGCAATGCCGAGTTTGTTGAGCGCGATCTTGGAGATGCGCTCCATCTTGGCTTTTTGCGCAATTTCGATATCGGAAGCCATGGACTACTCCTTGCTGCGGGTGGTGTGATTTTGAGCTTACGGGCGGAACACTATAAGGGCTGCGCGTTTGCGCGAACATTGACGGAGGTCAAGACACAGGTCGAGGGTCCTGCTGCGCGGCCTTGCATCCCCGACATGCGGCTGCAGCTCTGGCGACCGTTGTCTGAAACAAAAAACCCCGGTCACCCGGGGTTTTTCTTGTTCAGATGTTAATGACTAGTCGGACTACGCTTTCAATGCTGCTGCCTTCAGCTCGGCAAGCGCCTGTCCGCCGCCGAAGCTCGAGTGCACCGGCGTCGGCCCGCCTTGCGTGACTTTCACCGCGCAGTACTTGAATTCCGGAATCTTGCCGAAAGGGTCGAGCTTGGGGTTGGTGAGCATGTTCGCCGCTGCCTCGTAGTAACAGAACGGGATGAACAGCGCGCCCACCGGCGTGCCTTCGTCCGCGCGCGCGTAAAGCGCGATCTTCCCGCGGCGCGATTCCACAGTGACGATCTCGCCCGCCTTCACCCCGAACCGCGCGAGGTCGGCTGGGTGGAGCGATGCGACCGGTTCGGGCTCGATGTGGTCGAGCACCGTCGCGCGGCGCGTCATCGAGCCGGTATGCCAGTGCTCGAGTTGCCTGCCTGTAATGAGCACCATCGGATACTCCTCGTCCGGACGCTCGTCGGCCGAAATCAAGTCGGCGGGCACGAACTTCCCGCGGCCCGTGGTCGTGGGGAAATGCGTGAGGAACACGACCGGCTCGCCCGGATCGCCTTCTTTCTCGCACGGATAGGTCACCGACGAATCGCGCTCCAGGCGTTCCCAGGTGATGCCCGCGATCGAGTCCATGCACTGGCGCATCTCGTTGAACACTTCGCGCGGGTGCGTGTAGTTCCACGGCAGGCCCATGCGCTTGCCGAGCTCGTTGAGGAGCCAGAAGTCTTCTTTCGCCTCGCCCGGCGGTTCGATGGCCTTGCGGCCGAGCTGCACCATACGGTCGGTGTTGGTGACCGTGCCGACCTTTTCCGGCCAGGCGGTCGCCGGCAGCACGACGTCGGCGAGGTAGGCCGTCTCGGTCAGGAAAATGTCCTGCACCACCATGTGATCGAGCGTGGCGAGCGCCTCGCGCGCATGGTCGGCGTCGGGGTCGGACATCGCGGGGTTCTCGCCCATGACGTACATGCCGCGGATCTCGCGCTTCTTCGCCGCATTGATGGTCTCGACCACCGTCAATCCCGGTTTTGGATCGAGCTCCATGCCCCACAATTTCTCGAAGCGCGCTTTCGCTTCGGGCACGCCGACGCGCTGGTAATCCGGATAGAACATCGGGATCAGCCCCGAGTCGGAGGCACCCTGCACGTTGTTCTGGCCGCGCAGCGGATGCAGGCCCGAGCCCGGCTTGCCGATCTGGCCGGTCGAAAGAGCCAACGCGATGAGACATCTTGCGTTGTCCGTGCCATGAACGTGCTGCGAGATGCCCATGCCCCACATGATCATCGAGCCCTTGGACGTGGCGTAGAGACGCGCGACTTCGCGGATCGTTTTCGCGTCGATGCCGCAGATGGGCGCCATCACTTCCGGCGAAAATTTCTTCACGTTCTCGGCCAGGGCTTCGTACCCCGAAGTACGATCACGGATGAAGGCCTCGTTGACGAGGCCCTCTTCGACGATCGTATGCAGCATCGCATTCAAGAGCGCGACGTCGGTGTCGGCCTTGAACTGTAGGGTGTAGGTCGCGTGGCGCGAGAGCTCGCCGCGCCGCGGGTCGGCGACGATCAGTTTCACGCCCGCCTTCGCCGCGTTCTTCATCCAGGTCGCGGCGACCGGGTGATTAACCGTCGGGTTGGCACCGATCAGGAAGATCACTTCCGCCTTCATCACGTCGCGCACCTGGTTCGACACCGCTCCGGAGTTGATGCCTTCCATGAGCGCGGCGACCGAGGACGCGTGGCACAGGCGCGTGCAGTGGTCGACGTTGTTCGAGCCGAAGCCGGTGCGCACCAGTTTCTGGAAGAGATAGGCCTCCTCGTTCGTGCACTTGGCAGAGCCAAAACCGGCGAGCGACTTCTTGCCGTGGGTATCGCGGATGTCGCGCAGGCCTTTTGCGGCGAAATCGAGCGCTTCTTCCCAGCTCGCCTCGCGGAACACCTGCGACCAGTTGTCGGGGTCGACGACGAAGTCCTTGTGTTTTTTCATGCCGGGCTTGCGGATCAGCGGCTTCGTCAGCCGGTGCCTGTGCTGCACGTAGTCGAATCCGTAGCGCCCCTTCACGCACAGGCGGCTCGAGTTGGCGGGGCCTTCGCGGCCCTGCACCCAGAGGATCTTGTTGCCCTTGATGTTGTAGGTGAGCAGGCACCCGACGCCGCAGTAGGGGCAGACCGAATCCACGGTTTTGTCCGCGACGATCTTGCCGACATCGCGCGCGGGCA
>DATHHS010000288.1:0-2442 GCA_035317085.1 Burkholderiales bacterium | reverse complement strand
CCCCGGCGCGCCGCACACTGCCTATTCGGCGGCGAAGTTCGCGGTGAAGGGATTCACCGAGGCCCTGATGACCGATCTCCGGCTGAATGCACCACACATCAAGGTCTCGGTCGTCATGCCCGGACATATTGGCACCGGCTTTCGCATCAACTCGCTCAAGGTCCAGACCGGCAACGAGTCGGACGAACTGGATGCAAGGCAGATCGCCCAGGCACGCGCGCGGCTCACCTCGATGGGCAAGGACGCGTCGGCGTTGTCGGATGAGGAGATCAAAGCCATGCTCGCGGAACGCGCCCGGCGCTTTCTGTCGGATGCACCCACCAGCGCGGCTGAGGCGGCGACGATCATCCTGGAAGGGGTCAAGGCGGACAGGTGGCGCATCCTGGTCGGATCGGACGCCCACCTGATGGACCGGATGGTGCGCGACGACCCCGAGCACGCCTACGAGGAGCCGTTCTTCGCCCGCTTCGCGGCCGCGGCAGGCTGGCATCCCGGACGCTAGAGCGATATTCGATTTGATGGAACCGCCTGCGGTTCATCAAATCGAAAATGCGCGCCGCTCGCTTCAATAGGCAAGCTTGCGGTAGCCCTCCGCAGCGACGGCGTCACAGTACTGGCGATAAGCGGGGTGTCCGCCGCTGTAGCGCATGATCCGAGGTTTCTGTTTGCCTTCAACGTTGCGGTTGACGCCCGTCATCCAGGAGCCGACCTCATTCATCAGCTGACCTTGGCCGAGGGCCAGGACGTGATCGGTCCATTCGTTGACGGCGGACGGCGGGGCCTCGATGCGCCCCAGCCCTCGCTCAGTCGCGAACCGGATCACGCCGGTGACCCACTCGACGCTGTATTCCGCGGTGCGCGTGTAATTGCTGAGCCCGGCGTGCGGACCCATCGCCATCAGGAAATTCGGAAACCCGGCCACGAAGACGCCGAGATAGGTCTGCGGGCCGTCCTTCCACACCTCCTTGAGCCGCACGCCGTCGACGCCGCTGATATCGATCCGGTCAAAGGCACCGGTAATGGCATCGAAGCCGGTCGCGTAGATGATGATGTCGAATTCGCGCTCGCGGTCCGACGTCCGGATGCCTTGCGGGGTGATGCGCTCGATCGGCGTCTCGTTGACGTCGACCAGCTCGACATTCGGCTGGTTGTAGACCTCGTAATAGCCACTTTCGAGGGGGATCCGGCGCGTGCCGAAGCCGTGGTTCTTGGGGATCAGCTTCTCGGCGACGACAGGATCATTGACCCGTTCGCGGATCTTGCGCGCGGCAAACTCGGAGGCGAGCGCGTTAGCCTCGCGGTCGGTCAGCATATCGCTGAAATTCGCCTGCCATTGGCCGAAACCCGGCGTGAGGTACAGCTTTTGCCAAAAGGCTTCGCGGTCCTCGGGTGTCACCTCGAGCGTCTTGCGCGGATCCGGGCCGTGGACGTAGCAACTGGGCGTCTCGCGGCAGCGCGCCAGGATCTCGGGATAGCGGGCGCGAATGTTGCGCATCTCCTCCGGGGTGATCTTGCTGTTGTTCAGCGGAAAGCACCAGTTCGGGGTGCGCTGGAACACGGTCAGGTGACCAACCGTCTTGGCGATCGTCTGGATCGTCTGCACCGCGGTTGCGCCGGTGCCGATGATGCCGACCCGCTTGCCGCCGAACTCGATGCCGTCCTTCGGCCAGCGCTGCGTGTGGCACGACTGGCCCGTGAAGCTCTCGATGCCGGGGATGGTCGGCATCACTGCCGCCGAGAGAACGCCGATCGCGGTGACGAGAAAGCGCGTCGAATGGCGCGCGCCGCTCTCCAGCACGAGCTCCCAGCTGCGCGTCTCCTCGCGCCAGTGCGCGGCGGCGACGCGGCTATTGAACTGGATGTCGCGCCGCAGGTCGAATTTGTCGGCGACATAGTTGAGATAGCGCTCGGTGTGGGGTTGGGCCGAAAAGTGCTCTTCCCACTCCCATTCCTCGAGCAGCTCCTTCGAGAACGAATAGCCATACGTCCAGCTTTCCGAGTCGAAGCGCGCGCCCGGATAGCGGTTCCAGTACCAGGTGCCGCCGACCGCGCTGCCCGTTTCGAAGGCCCGGACCCGCAAGCCGAGCTCGCGCAACCTGTAAAGTTGATAGAGACCGGCGACGCCTGCGCCGATGACGACCGCGTCGAACTCCGGGCGGGTGGCCGTTCGTGCCTCGTGCCGGACCGCTGGCACCGTATCCATGCTGTCCTCCTTCGTCTGGTCGGAATCCTCGAGGTCGCCAGTAGCGATGCTGCCTCAATGCCTTCAGGCTTTTGCGTATTCCAGGCGGAAGCCGTCGCCCCAGCGCTTGATATGGCCGACCGAGGGCGACGGGAAGTGCATCGTGCAGCACAACGTGTCGGTGTCGCAGTAGCGCTCGAAGAAATTCCGGCGCGTCCGGACAGCCTGGTCGCGGTCGGTGTCGACGCGCATGACCAATT
>DATHHS010000287.1:0-4116 GCA_035317085.1 Burkholderiales bacterium | reverse complement strand
GCAAGAAACTGCGCCACGATCGGGAGACTGGAAAAGCCAATTATGCCATCGTCCAGGGCGAGGACGAGCTGGCCTCCGTCGGCATCGCCGTGGGGGCAGGGTGGAACGGCGCGCGCGCCTTTACCGCCACCTCCGGGCCCGGCATTTCGCTGATGCAGGAATTCATCGGCCTCGCGTATTTCGCCGAGATCCCCCTGACCATCATCGACGTGCAGCGCGGCGGGCCTTCGACCGGCATGCCGACGCGCA
Organism: Burkholderiales bacterium; assembly: GCA_035317085.1. Lineage (GTDB taxonomy): Bacteria > Pseudomonadota > Gammaproteobacteria > Burkholderiales > SG8-39 > VBDM01. The sequence goes on along the minus strand of DATHHS010000287.1, from coordinate 3,867 downwards.
CCCAGCAATCCGACATTCTCGCCTGCGCCTATGCGAGCCACGGCGACACCAAGCACGTGCTGCTTTTCCCCGAGGACCCGCACGAGTGTTTTGAGTTCGCCGCACAGTGCCTAGACCTCGCCGAGCGCCTGCAGACGCCGGTGTTCCTTATGACCGATTTGGACATCGGCATGAACCAGCGCCTGTGCAAGCCGCTCGTATGGGACGACAGCCGCGCTTACGATCGCGGCAAGGTGATGACCGCCGAGATGCTCGATGCCGGCAAGGAATTCGGCCGCTATCTGGACGTGGACGGCGACGGGATTCCGTTCCGCACTTACCCCGGCACGCATCCGTCCAAGGGCGGCTACTTCACGCGCGGCACCTCGAAGAACGCCTACGCGATCTATTCGGAGCAGGGCGCGGACTACAAGGCCAACATGCAGCGTCTGCTGAAGAAGTTCGAAACGGCCAAGACGCTGGTGCCCAAGCCCGTCCTGAATGCCTCGAAGGAGCCGGCGCGTTTCGGCGCGATCTACTACGGCTCGACCAGCCCCGCCATGGCCGAAGCGCTCGACGCGCTCGCGCGGCAGGGGATCTACGTGAACGCCCTGCGCGTGCGCTCCTTCCCGTTCCAGGACGAGATCTTCGACTTCGTCGCCTCGCATTCCAAGGTGTTCGTGATCGAGCAGAACCGCGACGCGCAACTGAAGACGCTGCTGGTGAACGACGCCGGCATCAACCCCGCCAGCCTGATTTCAGTCCTGCACTACGACGGCACGCCGATCACCGCGCGCTTTATCACCAAGGAAATCGCCGAAGTGGTCGCAGCGTTGAACGTGCGGCCTCTCATCAAGAAGGACAAGGCCGCATGAACTCGAGCTCGAGACGCGATATCTATTTCGTCATTCCCGCGCAAGCGGGAATCCAGTGACTTTGAACCCATGACCTACCTCGCGAAACCCAAACTCCATCACCCGACCCTGCCGAAGAACAAGGTCGGCTTCACCCGCCGCGACTACGAGGGCAAGGTCTCGACGCTCTGCGCCGGCTGCGGGCACGACTCGATCTCCGCCGCGCTGATCCAGGCTTTCTGGGAACTGGACATCCTGCCGCATCGGGTCGCCAAGCTCTCGGGCATCGGCTGCTCGTCCAAGACGCCCGACTATTTCCTCGGTAACTCTCACGGCTTCAACACCGTGCACGGCCGGATGCCCTCGGTGCTGACGGGGGCGAACCTCGCCAACCGCGAGCTGATCTATCTTGGCGTCTCCGGCGACGGCGACTCGGCCTCGATCGGTCTGGGTCAGTTCGCCCACGTCATGCGCCGCGGCGTGAACATGACCTACATCCTCGAGAACAACGGCGTGTACGGACTGACCAAGGGCCAGTTTTCGGCGACCGCCGACAAGGGTTCCAAGGCGAAGCGCGGGCAGGTGAACGCGGACGCGCCGGTGGATACCGTATCCCTCGCCCTGATCATGGGCGCGACCTTCGTCGCGCGCAGCTTCTCCGGCGACAAACAGCAGCTCATTCCGCTCGTCAAAGCGGCAATTGCGCATGAGGGAGCAGCCTTTATCGACGTCATTTCCCCTTGCGTCGCGTTCAACAACCACCCGGGCTCGACCAAGAGCTACGACTACGTGCGCGAGCACAACGAAGCGGTCAACCGCCTGGATTTCTGGCCGAGCCGCGACGCGATCAACGTGGAGTACAACGAAGGCGATGTGATCGAAGTGCCGCAGCACGACGGCTCGATCATCCGCCTGCGCAAGACCCATCCCGAGTACGACCCCATCGACCACGTGAAGGCGCTCGAGTACGTCGCTCACCACGCGGCGAAAGGCGAGGTCGTTACCGGTTTGCTCTACCTCGATCCCAAGCCCCAGGACCTCCACGCCCACCTCAATACCGTGGAGACTCCGTTCAATAAGCTCGGCGAGAAGGAGCTTTGTCCGGGGATGGGGACGCTGGAGAAGATCAACACCTCACTGCGGTAGTAGTCTTCTTGGATCACGGCGCTGGCAAGAGGTAAAATTCGGCTCGCGCAGATCATGAGCCAAAGGGAGGTATAGCGCCCTGCGATCGGCAGGCCTTGAGTATACTCAACAGGTCCATGCATTTCGAGCCGAAGTCCCTTTCCCGCACCGGCGAGATTCCCGAGGAGAGCCGCAGGGCACCCGAGCCCGAACGCGGCGACGCGGAAACGCGGATGCGCTCGCCTTTTCTCTCGCGACGTTTCGTAATCGGCTCGCTCGTCGCGTTCGGTATCCTCGTCGCGAACGCCTTCGTGACGTATCGAACGATCGCGAATCTCATCGAGGCCTCGCGGATCTCCGAAAACACGCTGAAGGTCGTCGAAGCCCTCAAGGACGTTCAGAACGGCGTCGCCGATTCGCAGATCGAGCTGCGCGGCTACATCATCAGCGGCGAGCGGGATCGTCTCGAACGGGCTCGTGCGTTCCTGGAGCGCGCCGCGAAGCGCGTCGTAACGCTGCGGGCCTTGTCCGGAGCGATTCCGGATCAGACGCAGCAGATCGAGTTGCTCGGCGCGCAGATCGGCGAGGAGCGAGCGCGGTTCGACACCCTGATCGAAATCCACCGCCGGAACGGCGCCGCGGCGACCATCCGAAATATCGGCGCGACGGCGGGCCCGGCGACGATTCACCGCGTCCAGCTTCTCACAGCCGAGCTTCTGGGCGCGGCGGATGCGCGCCTCGCGCGCCGCACCGAGGAATCCAGGCGCGACTCGGATCTCAGCGTCATCACCGCCGCCGTTGCGACGCTGTTCAACCTCGGCTTGCTCGGCCTTCTGATCCTGCTCGCGCGGCGGGAAATCAAGGACCGGCGGCAGGCGGAAGAGGTGGTCAGGTTCACGGCGACGCACGACCCTTTGACGGGCCTGCCCAACCGGCTGCTACTCGCCGAACGGGCCAATCGCGCTCTCGCCGCGGCGAAGAGCGAGGGAGGCGGCGTTGGCCTGCTGTTCATCGATCTCGACCGCTTCAAGAACATCAACGACGCCCTGGGCCACGAGGCGGGCGACCGGCTCCTGCAAAATGTGGCGGGCAGGCTGGCGCGTTGCGTGCGCAGGTCGGACACGATCGCGCGGCAGGGAGGCGACGAATTCGTGGTCCTGATCGAGGCCTTCCTGGGCCGGGCCGACCTCGCCCAGGTGGCGGAAAAGATCCTCGTCGAGGTGGCGAAGCCGATGACGGTGTACGGCAAGGAATTCCAGATTACGGCGAGCATCGGCATCAGCGTCTCTCCGGTCGATGGAGAGGATTTGCGGGTCCTGCTAAAGAACGCGGATATCGCGATGTACCGCGCGAAGCAGCAGGGCAAGAACACCGCCCAGTACTATGCCAGCGGGATGAACCCCGGCTCCGTCGAGCGGCTCGAGCTCGAAGCCGCTCTGCGCCACGCGCTGGAACGCAACGAACTGAGCCTGTATTACCAGCCCAAGGTCGAAGCGCGGTCCGGGCGCGTGACGGGAATCGAGTGTCTGTTGCGCTGGCAGCACCCGACCGTCGGTCTCGTCCTGCCCGATCAGCTCGTCCCGCTCGCGGAGGAGACCGGCTTGATCGTTCCGATCGGACAATGGGCGCTCCGCGCCGCTTGCCTGCAGGCGCAAAAGTGGGCGGGGCAGGGGTTGCCGATGTTCCGGATGGCGGTGAACCTGTCGGCACGGCAATTCATGAGTACCACCTTGCTGGATGACGTCGCGGGCACGATCGCGGAAACGGGGATGGATCCGCGCTTCATCGAGTTCGAGGTGACCGAGAGCGTGATGCTGCCGGATCCGCAGCAGGCGGTGAAGCTGATGCGCGATCTCAAGACGATGGGCGTGCGGCTCACGATCGACGACTTCGGAACCGGCTACTCCTC
>DATHHS010000286.1:0-2521 GCA_035317085.1 Burkholderiales bacterium | reverse complement strand
AAATTCCTGAATACTTCGTCGTCCTGGGTCAGGAACCTTGTCATCGCCGCCGAGTGGGCATGGATCCCGGCGGTGGAATTGATCATGCACGCCTATGTCGTAGTCCTGCCTTTCGCGAAGCCCGAGCGCAAAGCGGAACGGCCGCGCGTTATCGCTATCGTGGCGGCTCGCGTTGCGGCCTTTGCCGTGCTCGGCGTGATCTCGCCGAAGGCGCTGGTCCTGTACGGGGTCGCTTACATGATCATGCTGCACGCGCTGCGGTTCGCCGACGCCTACCAGCACACCTACGACGCGTTCGCGGTGCTGGAGGAGGGCGAAATACCGAAAGACAGGATTCGCGACCGTGACTACGAGCAGGCCAACACCTATACGAACCTGGTGTCCGTCGCACATCCCCGGCTCAACCTGCTGCTCCTGAACTTCTCCTACCATAACGCGCATCACGAACGGCCGATCATGCCCTGGCACGATCTGCCGAAGCTGCACCGGCAGCTCTTCCCTGCCGAATGCGTGCAGGTCATCCCGATGATCGAGGTCGTGCGCGGCTATCACCGCGATCGGGTCGCCCGCATCCTTTCCGACGACTACGGCGAAGTGAACACGGCGGCGTCTGCCGGCAAGGCGGACCGGTTCCTCGGCGCGGCGGGGGTTTCCTTTCTCACCGCGGTCTGAAATGCCGGGGCTCGAAGGCAAGACTGCGCTGGTGACCGGCGCTGCCAGCGGGATCGGAAGGGCGATCGCAATGGCGCTCGGCCGCGCCGGTGCGCGTGTTGCGGTCAATCACCTCGGGCGCGCCGGCGAAGCGCGGCAACTGGTCGAGGAGATCGCCGCCGCCGGCTCGAGCGCGGTCGAGATCGAGGCCGACGTCAGCCACGCCGTCGCGGTGGAACGCCTGGTGAGCAGCGCCGAGGACGCACTCGGACCGATCGACATCCTGGTGAACAACGCCGGCGTGATCCTGGAGAAGCCCTTTCTGGAGACCACCGAGGAGGATTGGGATTTTGTGCTCGGCACCGATCTGCGCGCGGTATTCCTTTGCTGCCGGGCGGTGCTGCACTCGATGCGGCGTCGCGAGACCGGCGTGATCATCAACGTCGCCTCCGAGCTCGGCATCCTCGGCCGCGAACGGTATGCGCCCTACTGCGCGGCCAAGGCCGGCGTCATCGGGCTGACGCGCTCGCTCGCGCGCGAGTTTGCGCCGCAGATCCGCGTGAACGCGATCGCGCCCGGGCCGGTGAACACGGCGATGCTGTCGACGGAGCACATGAGCCCTGAAGTGCTCGAGCGCGAGCGCGCGATTCCGGCACGACGCGTCGGCGAACCGCATGAAATCGCCGGCACGGTGCTGTTTCTCGCTTCCGATCTCGCGACGTTCTACTACGGACAGGTGCTGAGCCCGAACGGCGGAGCGTGGATAGGATGAGCCGCGTGATGCAGCCGCTCGTTCCCGCCGCTGCGGACCGTTCGCGGCTCGCCGTCGGCGCCTTGCTGCTTGCCGGCCTCCTGTGGGGACTGACCTGGATACCGTTCAAGCATTTCGGCGCGCTGGGACTTGGCGGCCTCACGCTGGCGATGATGAGCTACGGCCTGATCGGCCTCGTGGCGCTGCCCTGGCTCACCTGGCGCAGACGGACCTGGCTGCCGCAGCTCAGACCTGTGGCGCTGATCGCGCTCACCGGCGGCGCCGCCAACGTCTGCTTCGTCTCCGCGCTGGTGCAAGGCGAAGTGCTGAGGGTGATGCTGCTGTTTTACCTGACCCCGGTCTGGGGCGTGCTCGGGGGGCGGATTTTCTTCGGCGAACCCCTGACCGCGCTGCGCATCGCCGGGGTGGGTGCGGCCGTTGCGGGCGCATTCCTCCTCCTCGGCGGGCCGGCTGTGCTGGCCGCGCCGCCCGGGATCGTGGATGGGCTCGCGCTCGCCTCCGGAATGCTTTATGCATCGCAGAACATCGCCACCCGCGCGGCCGACCGCGCACCTCTGGACGTAAAGACCCTGGTGGTATTCGTCGGCTGCGGAGGGCTCTCTTGCGCGCTCGTGCTCGCGAGCGGCGCGCCGCTGCCTCCCTTGTCCACGATGCTCGTCGGACAGCTCGCCGCGTTCGCGGGCATCTGGATGATGGCCGCCATGGTGCTCACCGTATATGGCGTCGCCCGGCTCGCGGCCGGCCGCGCGGCGATCCTGCTGGTCTTCGAGCTGCTTGCCGCGGCGATTTCGGCGATGTGGATCGCCGGCGAGCGCCTGGACGGCGTCGAATGGATCGGCGCCGCGCTCATCGTCGTCGCCGCATTGCTGGAAGTTCGCTCCGACATCAAACAGGAAGGAAAGAACGCATGAAAGAAGTCTTGATGAACCGCCTCACCTGGGTCGAGTATCAAGGCCGCGTGCGCGAGGAGCGCGCACCGGTGTTCCTGCCGGTGGGCGCGCTTGAGCAGCACGGGCCGCACCTGCCGCTGGGTACCGATGCCATGCTGGCCGCCGCGGTGGCCGAAGGCGCGGCGGGCGAGACCGCGGGCCTCGCCGC
>DATHHS010000285.1:0-5620 GCA_035317085.1 Burkholderiales bacterium | reverse complement strand
GTCTGCGAAATCGTTCCGAAGGAACGATACAAGAAGAAGGCCGCGAACAAGACCGGGAACAAGAAGAAGTCCCGGAAAAAATAACCGGGCGATTCAGGAGGAGGAGCATGAAAACCCGTAATTCGGGAGACCTGTGGTCGGGCCTTGCGCTCGCGGCGCTCGGACTCTACATCATCGTCCAGGCGTGGCAGTGGGAGTATCTCAGCCCCGAGGGGCCGGGCGCGGGCTTCTTCCCGCTGTGGTACGGCATCGCGATGCTCGCGCTTTCGGCGGCGTTGGTCGTCTCCAGCCAGAGGGGGCGATCCGCCGGCGAAAAGCCAGTCGACTGGAAGAGGGTCGGCCGCGCGTTTTCCACCTGGTTCGCTCTGGCAGTTTCGATAGCGCTTTTCAAGCCGCTCGGTTTCGTGCTCAGCTTTGCCTTGCTCACTTACTTCATCGTCGCGGTCATGTACCGCCGCCCGCTGAAAACCGCCGCGCTCGTGGCCGTGGCGAGCGCCGGCGGATTCTTTCTGGTGTTCCAGCTCGCGCTCGACGTGCCGCTTCCCCTCGGCGTCCTGGGCTTCTAGCCGTGGAAATCATCTCGGGTCTCCTCAACGGCTTCGCGGTTGCGCTCGAGCCCGCCAATCTGATGTGGTGCTTCGTCGGCGTGTTTCTCGGAACGGTGGTCGGCATCCTGCCGGGCCTCGGGCCGCCTGCAACGATCGCCATGCTGCTGCCGCTCACCTTCAAAATGAATCCCGCGGGCGCCATCATCATGCTCGCCGGCATCTACTACGGCGCCAAGTACGGCGGCTCGACCACCTCGATCCTGATGAACGTGCCGGGCGAGTCCGCGTCCGTGGTCACCTGCATCGACGGCTACCAGATGGCGCGCAAGGGACGCGCGGGTGCGGCGCTCGGCATCGCGGCCATCGCCTCCTTCATCGCCGGCACGGTCGGCGTGCTGGGGCTGATGCTGGTGGCGCCGCCCGTCGCCAAGCTCGCGCTGTCGTTCAGCTCGCCCGAATATTTCGCCCTGATGTCGCTGGGACTCGCCCTGGTCGTGCTGCTTGCGGGCCGCTCGATCGTGAAAGCGCTGCTGGCGGCGCTCTTCGGATTGTGGATCGCGAGCATGGGCACCGATCCGTTCAGCACGACCTCGCGTTTCACGTTCGGCCAGATGGAAATGCTCTCGGGCATCGACTTTATCGTCGTCGCGATCGGCGTGTTCGCGCTCGGCGAGGTATTAGCCAATATGGAAACGCACGAGGAGACGCAGCTCCTGCCGGTGCCGAAAGGCCTGAAAAATCTTTTGCCGACGCTGCAGGACCTGAAGGATTGCCGCTTCGCTTTCCTCAACGGCTCGGTGGTCGGTTTTCTGGTCGGGGCGCTGCCGGGCGGCGGCTCGACGATCGCGTCCTTCCTTTCCTATGGCCTGGAAAAGGCCGTGTCGCGACGCCGGGAGGAGTTCGGTACCGGCGTGATCGAGGGCGTCGCCGCTCCCGAGGGAGCGAACAACTCGGAGACCGGCGGCGCGCTGGTACCGCTCTTGACCCTGGGCATTCCGGGTTCGGGCACGACCGCCATCCTGCTTGCGGCGCTGGTGCTCTGGGGATTCAAGCCCGGACCGCTTTTCATTCCCGAAAATCCCGCGCTCTTCTGGGGCCTCGTGGCGAGCATGTACGTCGGCAACGTGATACTTCTGGTGCTGAACCTGCCGCTGGTGCCGCTCTTCGCCCAGGTCCTGAGGCTGCCCGCGTATGTCCTGTATCCGCTGATCCTGGGCGTTTCGCTGGTCGGCGTGTACAGCGTTTCGGGAAGCCTGTTCGATCTCGGGCTGCTGGCGGCGTTCGGGCTGCTCGGCTATCTCATGCGCAAGCTCGACTATCCTACAGCGCCCCTGATTCTCGGGCTCGCCCTCGGCGCCGGAATGGAGCGAGCGCTTCGCCAATCGCTGATGATGTCCGGCGGCGAGCTTTCGATTCTGGTGGCCAGGCCGATCTCGGCGGTGATGCTGTCATTGGCGGTGCTGGTCCTGCTGGTTCCGGTGTTCGGCAAACTCAACGCGTGGCGTCTGCGCGCGCTCGAAGGCTAGGCGTTGTCAGGGAGACTCCCATGAAATTACTTTTGAACTCGATCGCGCTGCTTGCCTTCCTGTGCGCGCCGCCCTCGTTCGCGCAGAGCTACAAGCCGGCGCGCACCGTGGACCTGGTCGTGCACACCGGCCCGGGAGGCGGAAGCGACGTGCTCGCGCGGGCGATTGCCGTCATGGTGGAAAAGGAAAAGCTGCTGCCAGTGCGCCTGCAGGTGGTCAACAAGCCCGGCGGTAACGGCGCGGTGGCCGCCGCGCACCTCGCCGAGAAGAGGGGCGACCCGAATACGCTGGGTCTGTTCACCGGAGTCTGGCTGCAGACTCCGCTGGTCAGCGTCGAGGCCAAGGTGACGCTACGCGACCTGACCCCTATCGCGCGCCTGGTCCTGGAACCCGCGGTGATCGCCGTCAAAGCGGACTCCCCTTTCAAGACGCTGGGCGATTTTATCGAGGCCGCGAAGAAAAACCCCGGACGGCTCAAGCAGTCGGGCGGCTCGAACACCAGCCGCGACAACGTGGTGCGCCAGCTGCTGCAAAAATCCACGGGCGCGCGCTGGGCTTTCATATCGTTTCCGGGCGGCGGCGAGCGCATCGCCGCGCTGCTCGGCGGTCACGTGGACATGATGGTGATCGAGCCCGAGGAAGCGGGCGAGCACATCCGCGCGGGCACCATGCGCGTGCTTGCGCAGGTGAGTGGGAAGCGGCTGGCGAAATTTCCCGAGATACCCACGCTCAAGGAGGCCGGATTCGATGTGCCGGTCGTGCCGCAGGTTCGCGGCGTGGTCGCCCCGCCGGGAATTCCAAAGGAAAACGTCGAATTCTGGCAGGACTTTTTCCTCAAGCTGACGCGTACGCCGTCCTGGCAGAAGTACATCGCGGACAACCAGTTCGAGGACGGGTATCAGAACGCCGCGGACCTTACGAAATTCTATGAAGAGTTCACCGGCCGGATGCGCGAAATTTTCAAGGACGCCGGCGTCACGATCGTGCGCTGATTTGCGCGAGACTCCCGCCGCAATGAACGCGCCCGCCGGAATTCCCTCCGTCGCCGAACGGCTGGTCGACAAGGTTTCGGCCTTGTCGCCGGATCGAATACCCGCCGAAGTCCGGACGCGCTGCGAAGATCTGCTTCTCGACGTGGCCGGCCTGTGCGTGGCCGCGCGCGCCAGCGACTATGTGCGCGCGCTTATAGCGAGCGTCGATGGCGGCGGTCCCTGCACGGCCATCGGCCATGCGGGGGGCTTGCGTGCGGAAGACGCCGCGATGATCAACGGCACGGCCGCGCACGGGGAGGATTTCGACGATACCTTCGAGGGCGGTCCGGTGCACTCGGGCGCGGTGATCGTGCCGGCGGTGCTGGCCGCGTGCGAGCGCTTCGGGCGCGATGGACGCGCCGCGCTTCTCGGGATCGCGTCCGGTGTCGAGACGATGTGCCGGCTGAGCCTGGTCGCGCCCAAGCTCATTCACAAGGCAGGCTTTCATCCCACCAGCGTGCTGGGCGCGATGGCGGCGACCCTGGCCGTATCGGCCACGCTCGGCTCGAACAGGAAGCAGACGGTGGACGCGCTCGGGATCGCGGGCAGCATGGCCGGCGGGATCATCGAATATCTTGCCGAAGGCGCCTGGACCAAGCGCCTGCACGCGGGCTGGGCGGCGCGTATCGGCCTGCACGCGGCGCGCATCGGACGCGAGGGATTCCTCGGGCCGCGCACGGTATTGGAGGGCACGCACGGGTTTTTCTCCGGCTTCGCGCATACCACTGAAGGCGATTTCGAGGCGCTCACCGGCGATTTCGGCAGCCAGTGGCTGATGAACGGCATCACTTTCAAGCCTTACGCGACCGGCACCATGAACCAGCCCTATATCGATTGCGCCCTGCGGCTCGCAAAAAAGGGTTTCGCCGCCGAAGACGTCGTCGAAGTGAAATGCGAAACGGCCGAAGGCTACGTTCATCGCCTCTGGGAGCCGCTTCCATCCAAACAGCGTCCGCCAAACGAATACGCGGCGAAGTTCAGCACGCCGTTCAATATCGCGGTCGCCTTCGTGACCGGCGGCGTCGGCTTCGAAGCCTTCACCGAAAAGACCGTGCGCGACCCGCGCGTTCTCGCGCTCGCCTCCAAAGTGCGCTACGTCGTCGATCCGAACAATCCGTATCCCAAGGCTTACACCGGCCACGTTAGGATGACGCTCAAGGACGGACGCGTATTCGAGGAGCGCCAGCCGCATATCCGCGGCGGCGTGCACGAGCCGCTGGCGCGCGAAGAGATCCGGAGCAAGTTCCGCTCCAACGCAAAATACGGCGGCTGGGATTCAGCGCGCGCCGAGCGCTTCATGCGATTCGCGCAAGGCGTCTTCGACGGGTCGGTGGATCTTTCAGAGTTCCGCGGCTAGTTCCACGCCAAGGCGGAATGCGCTGGGCATTTAGCCGGAGTTATCCAGCCGCCGGTATTGGATCGCCTCGGCCACATGGCCCACCCCGATCGCCGTCTCACCCGCAAGATCCGCGATGGTGCGGGCGAGTTTGAGCACCCGGTGATAGGCGCGCGCCGACAGATGCAGCTTGCTGATCGCCCGCTTCAGCAGGCTGTTCGCGCTGTCTTCGACCGCGCAGAAGCGCTGGACTTCGCGGGGACCCAGCCGGGTGTTGTTTTTGCCCTGGCGCTCCAGCTGCCGAATGGAAGCACGCTCCACCCGCATCCGCACCTGCGCAGAGTTTTCTCCCTGGCTCCCGTGCACCAGCTCATCCTCGCGCAGCGCCGGCACCTCGATCTGCACATCGATGCGATCGAGCAAAGGCCCCGAAAGCTTGCTCCGATAGCGCGCGACCTGATCGGGCGTGCAGCGACACTTGCCGCTGAAATGCCCCAGGTAGCCGCAGGGACAGGGATTCATGGCGCCGATCAACTGAAAGCGCGCCGGAAACTCGGCCTGGCGCGCGGCGCGCGAGATCGCGACGCGGCCTGATTCGAGCGGTTCGCGCAGGGCTTCGAGTACTTGGCGGTCGAACTCGGGCAGCTCGTCCAGAAACAGCACGCCGTTGTGCGCCAGCGATATTTCGCCGGGGCGCGGGTCGCTGCCCCCGCCGACCAGCGCGACACGGGATGCGGAGTGATGCGGCGCCCGGAAGGGTCGCTGCTTCCAGTTTTCAGTGCGAAAGCCGACTGAGCCGAGCGATGCCAGCGCCGCCGATTCGAGCGCCTCGTCGCTGCTCATCTGCGGCAGCAAACCGGGGAAGCGCGCCGCCAGCATCGATTTCCCGGTGCCCGGGGGTCCGACCATGAGCACGCTGTGTCCGCCTGCGGCGGCGACTTCGAGCGCGCGCTTCGCCTGCGCCTGGCCTTTCACTTCAGCGAGGTCCGCATAGTCCGGAGGGATCACCATGGCCTGTGCCGCCGGCCGCGGCAGCTGCTCGCGCCCGGCGAGATGAGCACAGACATCGAGCAGCGATCCCGCCTGATAGATACAGGCGCCACTCACCAGCGCAGCCTCATCGGCGCTCGTCGGCGGCAGGACGAATGCGCGGCCCTCGCGGGCGGCGCGCCAGGTCAT
>DATHHS010000284.1:0-10071 GCA_035317085.1 Burkholderiales bacterium | reverse complement strand
TGCTCCCCACGACGTCGAAGCCCTGGGCGGCAAGCTTGCCGCGCACGTCGGGATCGGCGAGCGCCTTCTTCGCCTCGGCGTTGTAGCGCGCAACGAGCTCCCTGCCCGCCCCCGCCGGCAAAAGCATCCCGACCCAGGACTGCGCGGCGAAGCCGGGCAGCGTCTCGGCGACAGTGGGCGTGTCGGGCAGCTGGGCGATGCGGCTCACGCTCCCGATCGCGAGCGCCTTGATGCGGCCCGCCTTTACCTGCGGAATCGCCTGCGGCGCAGAAACGAACATCACATTGATCTGCCCGCCGACCAGGTCGACCATCATCGGCGCGCCGCCCTTGTAGGGCACGTGAATCATGTCGATACCGGTGCGACCCGAGAGCAACAGTGCGTTCAGATGGTTCGAGCTTCCCGCGCCCACCGTGGCGTAGGTCGCCTTTCCAGGATTGGCCTTCGCATAAGTCACGAGCTCGGCGATCGACGAGGGCGCGAAGTTGGTCGCGCCCGCGAGCACCTGCGGCGAGGTGACGAGCAGGCTGACGTGCTCGAAGGACTTGAACGGGTCGTAGCCGAGGTTCTGGTAGAGCAGGTGGTTGACCGCGTGCGTGTCGAAGACGAAGAGCAGCGTCGCGCCGTCGCCACCCGCTTTCGCCGCTTCCGCCTCGCCGATCGAGCCGCCCGCTCCCGCCTTGTTCTCGATCACCAGAGGACGACCGATACCCTCCGAGAATTTCGGCCCGAGCACGCGCGCCACGCCGTCGACCGTACCGCCCGCGGGCCAGGGCACGATGACGCGCACAGGCTTGCCGGTCTGGCCGAAGGCGGTGAACGAAAGTAAAAGCGCGGCGACCGCGAATATGATCCGTTTCATCTTGTCCCCTTCGGCGTCAGCAATTTCGCGATGCGCGACGCGTCCTTGAGCTTGTCCATGCCGAGTACCGCGTCGCGCAGTTGCGCAAGCTGCGAGCGCTTGAGCGCGCGCGCGGCGAGCTTCTCGAACTTCGAGACGATCTGCGCCTCACTCGCGAAGTTCGGCTCGCTGCCGCGCGGCGCTTCCACCGAACGCTCGAGCCGCGTGCCGTCGTTCAGCTGCACTTCCACCCGCACCGCGTGACGGTATTTCGATCCCCTGGCGCTGATCGCCGGATCGGCACGGACTTCGACCTTTTCGGCGAGCGCGAGGCGCTTCGGATCGGCGACGATCTTCTCGCTGAACTGATCGACGAAACAATCGCCTTCGAGAAGAAGCGTCGCCACGCAGAACGAAAGGTTCATCTGCGCCGAAGCGACGCCTTCCGCCCGGTATTTCCATCCGGCATGATCCACCGTCACTTGCGAGGCATGCACGACGATGCTCTTTACGTCCTTCGCGCCGAAGGGGCGTTGCGCCTGCAGATCGCGCAGCGCGTCGAGCGTGGTGTGGTTGCTGCCGACGCAGGAATAGAACTTCAGCGCGACGCCCAGCGTCTGCCAGACCTCGCCGAAACCGGCGGTGAGCTCGGAGAGGCGAAAACGATCCTGCGAGCGCGAAAAAGTGGTGCAGAAGCCGCCGTACTCGCTCTCGAACACGTCGGCGATCCCGGTGAAGCCGGCCTCGGCGAGCAGCGCGCCGTAGAGTCCGCTCTGCGAGGCGCGGCCCGCGTGCATGCGTTTCACCATCGCGCCGTACTGCGCTGCCATCAGTCCCGCCGCCTGCGTGCCGGCGATGCCGAGCGCGTGAACCGTTTTCCCCGCGTCGAGCTTCAAGCCGCGCGCGGCACCCGCGACCGCCGAGAACACGCCGAGCGTCGCGCCGGAGTGCCATCCCTGGCCGATGTGCTCGGGCCCCATGCACAGGCCCACGCGCGGGCCGATCTCGTAGCCGGCGACGGCACTCGCGAGGAATTCGCGCCCGCTCATGCCGCGGCGCAGCTCGGCGACCGCGACGAGCGCCGGCAGCACCACCGCGCCCACGTGCAGCACGCCCTGGCGGTGAACGTCGTCGAGCTCGAAGCCCTGCACCTGCGTTCCGTTGGCGAGCGCCGCGTGCGGCGCCGAGAGCCGCCGCGGCGTGCCCCAGACCACGCACGCGGCGGTGCGATCGAGCTTCGCCAGCGTGCGCTGCAGGATGCGGCACCATGGCAGGTGCGCGCCGTAGAGCGCGCATCCCAGCGCATCGAGTATCAGCAACTTGATGCGCTCGCGCACTTCGCGCGGTATCGCCTCGTACTTCAACCCCGCGACGAAATCGGCGATGCCGCGCGTGTAGCGATTGTCGGGAGCGCCGGTGTTCATTCGAGACGGATCTTCGCTTCCCGGATCAGTTTGCCGAGGCGGTCTTTTTCCGAACGAATGTGCGTCGCGAATTGCTCGGGCGTGCCGCCGACCGGTTCCGCGCCCTCGGCGAGCAGGCTCCCGCGCACTTCGGGCTGATCGAGGGCCTTTGCGATCTCCGCGTTGAGCCTCTGAACGATGTCGCGCGGCGTTCCGGCCGGAGCGAGGATGCCGTACCAGGAGCTCGCCTCGTAGCCGGGCAGACCCGATTCGGCGATGGTCGGCAGATCCGGCATCGAGGCGAGGCGCCTGCGGCCCGTCACCGCGAGACCGCGCAACTTGCCGGCCTTGATATGCGGAAGGATCGCGACCACGCTGCTGAACATGAGCTGCACCTGTCCGGAGAGCAGGTCGGCGAGCGCGGGCGCCAGGCCCTTGTAAGGCACGTGGACCATGTCCACGCCCGCCATCGAATCGAACATCACCGCGGCGAGCTGGGACGAGCTGCCGTTGCCGTTGGAAGCGTAGTTGAGCTGCCCCGGTCTTGCGCGCGCGTATGCGACGAATTCCGCGAACGAGTTCACTGGAACGGAAGGATGCACAACGAGGATCAAGGGCGCCGAGGCTAGCAGCGCGACGGGGGAGAAATCCCGGATCGGATCGTAGGGCAAGCGCTCGTGCAGATTCGGATTCACGGCATGGCTGCCCACGCCGCCGAGGAACAAGGTGTAGCCGTCGGGCGCGGCCTTCGCCGCGAGCTCGGCGCCCAGCACGCCGCCCGCGCCGGGGCGATTGTCGACCACGACCTGCTGCCCGAGACCGTCGGAGAGCCGTTTGCCGACGAGACGCGCAACGTTGTCGTTGCCGCCTCCCGCCGCGAAAGGCACGATAAGGCGGATCGGTTTGCTCGGATAGGCCTGTCCCTTCGACAAGCTCAGGGCAGGCTCTGAGCCTGTCGAAGGGCCCTGAGCAAAGGCCGCAGCCCCGGCGAATACGGCGGTCAGCGCGGCGATTGAGCAAGAAATCTTCTTCATACCGGGTATGAGAATGTCGCTGAAATTCTCCGATCGAACCGCGGAATGCTAGCATGGCGAACTTTCAGATTTGGCGCGACCCACGTCCGATGTGCCGCATGCTTTCCCTGCTGCTCGCAGCCGCCTCGCTCGCGGCCGCCGCCGCCGACGCGCAGACCTGGCCTTCGCGCCCGGTCAGGATCATCGTCCCCCAGGCCGCGGGCGGAATGCCCGACATCGTCGCGCGCGTGATTTCCGGGCCCCTGTCCCAGGCGCTCGGCCAGCAGGTCCTTGTCGAGAACCGGGCGGGCGACGGAACCGCGGGAGCACAGGCGGTCGCGCGCGCGGCGCCAGACGGCTATACCTACTTGGTCGCTCCAACCTCGCTGCTCGTCATCAACCAGTACGTGGCCAAGATCATTCCCTATAGCCCGGAGGACGATTTTGCGAGCGTGGCGATGGTGGGCATGACTCCGCTCGCGCTCGTCGCCAGTCCGGAGCTCAATGTGAATTCGCTCGCGGAGTTCATCGCGCTCGCGAAAGCCAACCCGGGCAAGCTCGCCTTTGCCAACCCCGGCCAGAGAACGCTTCCCGGAATGCTGGTCGAACTGCTCAGGATCCGCACCGGCATCAGCCTTATGCACGTTCCCTACAAAGGCGTGCAGGATACGATCGCCGGCCGCGCTCATCTCTCCGTGCAGGGGATCCCGGCGATCGCCGCGGCCGTCCAGGGGGGCCAGCTTAGCGCCCTTGCCGTGAGCTCGCCCCGCCGCCTTTCCGAGCTGCCCGACGTGGCGACATTATCGGAAACCTTCCCTGGCTTCGAGTTCAACATCTGGCTCGCGGTCGTCGCGCCAGCCGGGGCCCCGGGCAACGCGATCCGGCGAATGAACCTCGAATTCAACCGCGTCCTTCTCGACGGAGGCGCCGAGCAGCGGCTGCGCGCGCTCGGACTCTATACCGAAGGTAGCGGGCCGCCCGAAGAAGTCGACGCGTTCCTGAAGAGCGAGCGCGAATCCTGGAGCCGCGTCGTGAAGGAACTGAAGATCGAACCCGAGTAGGCCGCGACGCCGCCGGACAAGGGGCGTGCCCTCTAGCTGGATCGGCCGATACTAAGAACGCCCGGGCCGGACGCCCAGAGCACCAGCAGCCCGCCCGTGATGGCCACGTTCTTCATGAAGTGGACCATCTGGTCCTGGCCGCCCGCGGGATTGTGAAACACCAGGGTGACCGGAATCATCCACAGGATGAGCGCCGCCGCGGCCCAGCGCGTCTTCCACCCGGCGATGATCGCCAGCGCAGCCCCGATCTCGACGATGATCGAGGCAATCAGCAACACCTCGGGGAACGGCAGGCCGGCCTTGGTCATGTAGCCCAACGTCTGGGCGTGGTGCACGATCTTGTCGATCCCCGACAGAAGAAAAATCTGCGCGATCAGGATACGGCCTGCGAGAGCGGCGATGCTGTTCATGGGCGGGCTCCGTGGAGTGTGAGCGGGAATTGGAGCATACAATAGCGGGCCTTGCCAGGGAGAAACGCCATGTCCGCATCGCCGCGGGAAATCGCGCGCAACAACGTGAAGGAGAAGCTCGCGCGGGACGAAGTGGTGGCCTCGATGATCGTGCGCCTGGTGCGCTCGCCGGAGATCGCGCGCATCGCGAAGACCGCGGGCTTCGATTCGCTCTACGTGGATCTCGAGCACGGCAGCTTTTCGCCCGAGGCGGCGAGCGCGATCTGCATCGCGGCGCTCGAAGCCGGGATCGCGCCCCTGGTGCGCGTGCCGGGCACGGGACCCGAGCACGTGTCGCGCGCGCTCGACGGCGGCGCGCTCGGGGTGATCGCGCCGCACATCGGATCGGCGAAGGAGGCGCGCGAAGTCGTGGTCTCTGCGAAATTCCAGCCGCTCGGCGAGCGCTCGGCCGCGGGCGGGCTGCCGCACCTGCACTACCGCTCGTTTCCGGCCGCCGAGGCGAACGCCGCGATGAACGAGGCGACCCTGGTGGTCGTGCAGTTCGAGACCGCAGCCGCGGTCGAGCAGGCCGAGGAGATCGTCGCGGTCGAAGGCGTGGACATGGTGCTCATCGGCACCAACGATCTCACCGCCGACATGGGCATTCCAGGCGAGTACGAGCACGCGCGCGTGCGCGAAGCCTATGCGCGTACCATCGCCGCCTGCCGCAAGCACGGCAAGCACGTCGGCGTCGGTGGCCTCTCCACGCGCCCCAAGCTCGCTGCGGAGTTCGTGAAAATGGGCGCGCGCTACGTTTCCACCGGCACCGACCTCGCGTTTCTCCTCGCCGCCGCCGGCGAGCGGGCGAAACAGGTGCACGAGATCGCGCTGCGATGAGCGAGCGCGTATTCGTCGAGCACGACGAAGCCGACGCCTTTGCGCGCGCGCTGCTCGCGGCGCACGGCGTGCCGAAAAAGGACGCGGCCACCGTCGCCGCCTGCCTGGTCGGCGCCGACCTGCGCGGTGTGGACACTCACGGCCTCACGCGCCTGCCCGTGTACCTCGAGCGCGTGCGTCGGGGCCTGGTCAATCCCAGACCGAAGCTTTTTCCAAAACGCATCGCCTCCGCCGCTGCTGCGCTCGACGGACAGAACGGTTTCGGATTCGTGATCGGAACGCGCGCCATGGCCGAGGCGATCTCGCTCGCGCGCAAATCCGGCGTCGGCATCGTCGCGGCGAGGAGGAGCACTCACTTCGGCATGGCGGCGTCCTACGTGCTGCAGGCGCTGGACGCGGGTTTCGTTTCGCTGGTCTTCACCAACGCCTCGCGCGCCATGCCGCCCTGGGGCGGCCGCGAAGGCCTGCTCGGCACCAGTCCCCTCGCGGCAGGGGCGCCCGGCGGGAAGCTCGCGCCCTTCGTGCTCGACATGTCGCCCGCCGTCGCCGCGCGCGGCAAGATCCGCATCGCGGAGAAGCGCGGCGAGAAAATTCCCCTCGGCTACGCGCTCGACGCAGAAGGACGTCCTACCACCGATCCCACCGAGGCCTTGAAAGGCGTGGTTCTGCCGATCGGCGGGCACAAGGGCTCAGGCCTCTCGATGCTGATGGACATTTTCGGCGGCGTGCTATCGGGCGCGGCCTTTGCCGGCGACGTCGCCGACCAGTACAAGGCCTTCGACCGGTCCCAGAACGTCGGACATTTTTTTCTCGCGATGAAGCCCGATCTGTTCATATCGAAGAAAGAATACCGCTCGCGCATGGACACTCTGGTCGAGCGCGTGCGCGCCTGCCCCAGGGCGGAGGGCTTCGACGAAATCCTGCTCCCCGGGGAGCCTGAATCGCGCGAAGAGGAGAAGCGCCGCAGAACCGGCATTCCATACAGCGCCGCCGAGATCGACCCGCTGCAGGAAGAGGCCGCGCGCGCCGGAGTTGCGAAGCTCGATGTTTCGAGCAAGCCCCTGGATTCCTGAGATGAGAAAGACCGCAATCGGGATCGTCGCCCTGCTCGCCGCTTCGACGGGCGTGCTCGCTCAAAACCCTTCGACATTCCCAACCAAGCCCGTGCGCATCGTCGTTGCATTTCCCCCTGGCGGAGGCACCGACATCGTCGCGCGTCTCCTCGCGCCCAAGCTCACCGATCTCTGGGGCCAGCAGGTGATCGTGGACAACCGCGCCGGGGCCAGCGGAGTGATCGGCACCGAGTTCGCCGCGCGCTCGGCGCCCGACGGCCACACGCTCTTCATGGGGACGCTGGGCAACCTCGCGGTCAACCAGCACCTGATCGCCAAGATGCCGGTGGACCCGCTGCGCGATTTCGCCCCGGTCACGCAGGTCGTCGCCGTGCATTTCGTGATGGTCGCGCATCCTTCCCTGCAAGCCCGCAACGTGAACGAGCTGATCGCGCTCGCGCGATCGCGCCCCGGACAGATCTACTATTCGTCTTCGGGGCCCGGCGGCGCGCCCCATCTCGCGGGCGAGCTCTTCAAGAGCATGGCGAAGGTGAATCTGGTTCACGTCCCATACAAGGGCAGCTCGCCGAGCTTCCAGGACTTGCTCGGCGGACAGGTGTCGCTCACCTTCGACAGCCTGGTGCAGGCGCTGCCCTACGTACGCGACAAGCGGCTGATCGCGCTCGCGGTGCTCGGCGCGACGCGCTCGCCGCTTCTCCCCGAGGTGCCGACCGTCGCCGAATCGCTTCCGGGTTACGAGCTCACCAACTGGTTCGGCCTGGTCGCGCCGGTGGCCGTGCCCGGCGCGATCGTCGGCAAAATCCACGCGGACGTGATCAAGGTCCTCCAGGACCCCGGCGTGTCGGAAAGATTTTCCGCGATGGGCGCGACCGCGGTCGGCAACACGCCCGAGCAGTTCGGCGCGGTGATGCGCGCCGATTCCGAAAAATGGGCCAAGCTGATCCGCGAAGCGGACATTCGCGCGGAGTGACCATGGATTCGATCAAGCTCGACGGCTACGAAATCGACGTCCTCATCCAGGGATTCCCGGGCCGGATGGTATGCCACGGGGGACTGGGCTGGAGCACGGTCGCCCTCATCCGCGGCGAGGGACACGTCGCGCTGGTGGACGTCGGCAGCTTCAACATGAGGAAGGGCATCATCGAGCAACTCGCGAAACGCGATCTCGAACCCGCCGACGTGACCGACGTCATCCTCACGCATTCGCACTACGACCACTCGCTCAACTGGATCATGTTCCGGCAGGCGCGCATCATCATCGGCGCGCGCGAGCTCGCCTGGTCCCTGAACGAGCCCTGGGGCTCGGGGCCGGTGCCCGAGCTCTACATGCGCGAGCTGGAAAACTGGCCGACGCTGCACCCGGTCGCGGCCGAGCAGGAATTCATGCCGGGCCTGAAGGCGCACGCCGCGCCGGGACACACGCCCGGCCACCTGGTCTTCGTCCTCTCGGGGAAAGAGCGCGACGCGATCTTCACCGGCGACGCGGCGAAGAACCGCGCCGAGCTCCTGTCGCGCAAAGGCGACGCCACCTACGACGCGGCGCAGAGCAGCGCCACGATCCGGAGGATCTGGCAGTTGTGGCAAAAACAGCCGGGAAGCTTTCTCATTCCAGGCCACGACCTGCCGATGACTCAGAAAGACGGGCGCATCGAATACGTCGGCAAACGCAAGGCCGCGCTCAAGGCCTGGTTCGGCGAGGATCTCGAAGCCACCACGCTGATCGAACTGAGCGTGCGCTGAAAATGCGAGCGCCAGGGATGCGAGGACTTCTGCGGCTTGTTCTTCTCCTCGTCTCAGGCGCCGGGCTTGCAGCGCCCGATTCCGCGTATTCCCAATCGTGGCCGGCAAGACCGGTACGCATCATCGTGCCCTTTCCGCCGGGAAACGGCACCGACATCCTCGCGCGGCTGATGATGCCGAAAATGGCGCAAGGGCTCGGACAAGCCGTGATCGTCGAGAACCGCGGCGGCGCGAACGGCATGATCGGCGCCGAAGCGGTGGCGCATGCCGCGCCGGACGGCACCACTATCCTGTTTACGTCGCCGAGCACCCACGTCACCAGCATTTTTCTCTCGAAGAACCTGCCCTATGACCCGATAAAGGACTTCACGCCGATCACCGCGGCGGTGGAGCCTGTCACGGTGATGACCATCAATCCTTCGCTCCCGGTGAATTCCGTGAAGGAGCTGATCGAATACGCGAAAAAAAATCCCGGCAAGCTGAATTACAGCAGCCCGGGCGTGGGCGCGGTATTTCACATGTCCGGCGAGCTCTTCAAGCTCGGCGCGGGCGTGGACATCGTCCACGTGCCCTACAAGGGCGCGTCTCCGGCGCTCGCGGGCGTGATTGCCGGCGAGGTCTCGATCGGCTTCAACTCGCTCGCCTCGGTACTGCCGCACCTGCGCTCAGGCAAGCTGAAGGTCCTCGCCGTGCTCGAGGCGAAGCGCTACGCGGGCCTGCCGCAGATTCCCTCGATCGGCGAAGTCGTTCCCGGATTCGTAAAGCCGGCATCCTGGTTCGGATTTTTCGGACCCGCGGCGCTGCCACCGCCGGTGCTCGCGCGCCTGCACGAGGAGATCGTGAAGACGCTCAACGCGCCGGACGTGCATGCGAAAATCGACGAGCTCGCGATGACGGTGATCGGCAACACTCCGGAGCAGTTTTCGGTCATGCTCAAGACCGGGATCGACCAGTACGGCAGGCTGATCAAGGCCGCCGGAATCCAGCCAGAATAAAAAACTCATTTGCCAGGAGGAGAGATGCCACAGACGATCAGATCCGCAACGCTCTGCCTGTTTCTCGTTCTATCCGCCGCCGCACTGTATACGACGAATGCAGCGGCGCAGGCCCCTTCGTCAAGCTCAGGGCAGGCCTACCCGAGCAAAGCGATACGGCTCATGATCCCGTTCCCGCCCGGCGGCAGCAACGACGTCGTCGGGCGCATGATCGCCTTCCAACTCTCCGAGCGCCTGGGCAAGGGGGTCGTCGTCGACAATCAGGGCGGCGCGGGCGGGATCATCGGCACGGAGGCGGTGGCGCGGTCGACGCCCGACGGCTATACGCTGCTCCTCATCTCGGTCGCCCATGCATTCGGCGCTTCGATGTACACGCTGCCCTACGATCCGATCGCCGCTTTTGCGCCGGTCTCGATACTCGGCACCGGGCCCGTGGTGCTCGCCGTCAACGCCAAGCTCCCGGTCAACTCGCTCCCGGAACTGCTCGCGCTCGCGAAGGAAAAACCCGGGCAGCTCAACTACGCCACGGCCGGCGTCGGCAGCTTCCAGCATCTGTCGAGCGCGCTCTTCAAGCTGCAATCGGGCGTGGACATCGTCCACATTCCGTTCAAGGGCGGCGGGCCCGCGATGATGGACGTGGTCGCGGGCAACACGCAGAT
>DATHHS010000283.1:0-2089 GCA_035317085.1 Burkholderiales bacterium | reverse complement strand
CGATGCGCAGCGGCTCGGCGGCGACGCTGCCGGCGGCGAGGGCAAGCGTTAAGGCGAGTAGTCGCAGCATGGATCCTCCTTTAGTCTGCGCCTGGGCGATGGATCGAATTCTGGTGGAGACGGCGGCCAAGGAATAGTACGCCTAGCCCATCGTTGAAACATGGAACGTGCGAGAGGACAAAAGCCGCCATTCGGTACGTCAGCGGGGCGCCAGACGAAGCGATTCGATCATCGCGCGGAAATCCTCGGGTGCTTCGCGCTCGAACGACATGCGTTGGCCCGTCCGGGGGTGTACGAATCCGAGAACTCGCGCGTGGAGCATCGGGCGCGCTGCATCGATCTTTGGTCCCGAGTAGTCGCGGATATACACGCGCTCGCCGACCAGGGGATGGCCGAGCTCGGACAGGTGGATGCGAATCTGATGCTGCCGCCCGGTTTCGAGGCGGCACTCGACCAGGGTCGCACCCGCGAGCGGAGCGATCGGCCTGACGTGCGTCACTGAACGCTTCGCCTCGGGTGGAATTTCCCCCTTGGGGCGCCGAAAATGCCCGTAGGAGCCGCGGATTCCGTCGCCGCGATCCGCGAGGAGATGAGTTTCGATGCGCTTCGCGGCGACCGCGCCGTGCGCGATCGCATCATAGACGCGCTCGATGTCGTGCGCGCGAAACTGCAGGTCCAGGACGCGCTTCGCATCCAGGGTGCGCGAGAACACCATCAAGCCGCTCGTGTCCTTGTCGAGCCGGTGAACCACGCCGAGCTCGGGGCGGTGGCTGCGTCCGTCCATTCGCCGCAGCAGCTTTCGCGTGCAATCGACGAGCGTGTCCTTGTCGCCCGGCTCGTAGGGGATGCTCAGCATTCCGACGGGCTTGTCGACCACGACGAGGTCGCGGTCGAAGAACGCGATCGCGCTCTCGGGCAGCGCGCCGGAAAGGAGCTTCGGCGCGCGTTCGTCGACGACCACCACCGCGCCGGGAAAAACGCGCAAGGCCGGGTCGAGGCAACGCTGGCCGTTCACCGTCACGCGCCCTTGCGTGCACAGCTCGCGTGCGCGCGACCACGCGACGCCCGTCTGGTTGCGCACGATCGCGGCGACGGTGGGCTCCGCGGGGCGCATCTTTCCTGGCGCGGGTCGAAGCTCTCTCGTTCGCGTTTTCGCCAAGGCGGATGTCAAATGGGTGGAGACAGCGACTACCGAATCATAGAGCGAAAGCAGGGGCAACTGCCTGGATCTAGAAGAAAGCGCCCCTTACATCGAATACGACGGATGCGGTCAGAAGTGCCCAAAGAAATGCACTTGCGAATTCAATCGCAAAAAATGTGGACGTCGCCGAATTGAACAGAAGCCTTCGACCCGCTGCGCGCAAGTGGCCTACGGTAGCAACTACCCGAGATCGTTCAACGATGGAAACGTACAAGCAGAAAACCGCTGGCCATGCCACAACAGAGATCAAGAGTTCCTGCCATGATGAATTTGTGGACCCAATCAGGGCGCCGGCCAAAATATTCGGAATTGGAATCATGGATACGCGTGGACGCCGAAGGTGGCGGGATAATAGGTACCAAAAATGGTACCTATTGTAACCTCCCGGGGCGGCGGCGGGAATCGAACCCGCCAGTCCGGAAGGCGGCTGGATCAACTCACAAGTCGTGCGTGCGAACGGTGGCTACGCCTGAGAGAAATTCGGTTCGCAGGGATCACACCAGGTACGCGTCCGCTCGGGGCCTCAGCGCGTGATGTGGTTCGCGAGCGGGTTGTCCAGCGCGTGCCCGGGCGCCGAATGCGAAGCCGCCTCGAGCAGCGCAGCCTCGAGCTCGGGAAACTTCAGCTCCCAGGGCAAGCCCTCCGACACGCGCCGGGCCTCGCGACCGAGCGAGTGCCTCAGAGAGCCATCGTGTGCGAGCAGCGTCGCGAGATGCGTGAACAGGTGCGCGTCTCCACGCGGGGCGAGCAGGCCGCTCACCGAGTGGACCACGTGCTCGCGGGCGGCCGCGTCCTCGTAGGCGACCACCGCCAGGCCGCTCGCCATCGCCTCGAGCACGACGTTGCCGAAAGTCTCGGTGATGCTCGGGAACAGGAACACGTCCGCCG
>DATHHS010000282.1:0-7108 GCA_035317085.1 Burkholderiales bacterium | reverse complement strand
GCTGCCACTTCATGGCGTTGTGGATGGACCGCAGCACCACCACTTTTACGCACATGGGCGGCGAAGGCGCGCCCTGGATCGGGCAGGCGCATTTCACCCATTGCCCGCACGTGTTCGCCAACATCGGCGACGGCACCTATTTCCATTCCGGGCTGCTCGCGATCCGCGCTGCGGTCGCTTCCGGCGTCAGCATGACGTACAAGATCCTCTATAACGACGCGGTGGCGATGACCGGAGGCCAGCACGTCGACGGGCCGCTCGACCCGGCGAGAGTGTCGCGCCAGATCGCGGCCGAAGGCGTAAGCACGATCGTCGCGGTGATCGACGAGAAGGAGCGGCCGTCCGCCGGGCTCGATTGGGCCCCGGGCGTCACCCTTCGCCCCCGCGAGGAACTCGACGCCGTGCAGCGCGAGTTGCGCCAGGTGAAAGGCGTTTCGGCGATCATCTACGTGCAGACCTGCGCCACCGAGAAGCGCCGCCGCAGGAAGCGCGACGAATTTCCCGATCCCGCGAAGCGCGTGGTGATCAACGAGCTCGTCTGCGAAGGCTGCGGCGACTGCAGCGTCCAGTCGAACTGCCTCGCGGTCGAACCGCTCGAGACCGAATTCGGCAGGAAGCGCGCGATCAATCAGTCCGCGTGCAACAAGGACTATTCCTGCCTGAAAGGATTCTGCCCGAGCTTCGTCACGGTCGAAGGTGGAAGCTTGAAGAAAGGCAAGGCAAGCCTCGAAGGCGAGTCCGAATTTCCGCCTTTGTCCGAACCGCAAACGCCGGCGCTGAATCAGCCGTTCCAGGTGCTCGTGACCGGCATCGGCGGCATGGGCGTCATCACCATCGGCCAGATTCTCGCGATGGCCGCGCACCTCGAAGGCAAGGGCGCCACCGTGCTCGACATGAGCGGCCTCGCGCAGAAATTCGGACCGGTGATGTCGCACGTGAGGATCGCGCGTCTGCCCGAAGAAATTCATTCGGTGCGCGTCAGTACCGGAGCGGCCGACCTCGTGCTGGGCTGCGATCTCGTCGTCACCTCGGGCACCGAAGCCCTTTCGAAAATGAACGACAAGATCACCCGGGTGGTGGTCAACGCCACGGTATCTCCGACCGCGGAATTCGTCAGGAACCCCGACTGGCAGCTGCCCGGCACCCGGCTCGAGTCCGACATCGTCGAGGCCGCAGGGGCGAAAAACGTCGATTTCGTTCCCGCCGGAAAACTCGCGACCGCTCTGATGGGCGATGCCATCGCCACCAATATGTTCATGCTCGGCTACGCGTTCCAGAAAGGCTGGGTGCCGCTTGCCGAAAGCTCGCTCCTGCGCGCGATCGAGTTGAACGGCGTCGCCGTCGATTTCAACCGCAAGGCTTTCCAGTGGGGCCGGCGCGCGGCGGCCGATCTTCTTCGGGTCGAGCGGCTCGCCACGCCCGCGGAAGTGATCCCCATCTCGCAGGCGTTCTCGCGCAATCTGGACGAGCTGATCGCGCGGCGCGTGGAATATCTGACCGCCTACCAGAACGCAGCTTATGCGGCGCGCTACAAGACGCTGGTCGAGCGGGTGCGCGAGATCGAAACTCAAAAGACCGGAAACACCGCACTCGCCGAGGCGGTTGCACGCTATTACTTCAAGCTCCTCGCGTGCAAGGATGAATACGAGGTGGCACGCTTGTACGCCGATCCCGCGTTCGCCCGGAAAATCGAGGCGATGTTCGAGGGCGGCTACAAGCTCAAGTTCCACCTTGCGCCGCCGATATTCAACAAGCCCGATCCGCGTACCGGCGAAGCGCGCAAATCGGAGTTCGGCGCCTGGATGATGCCCGCGTTCAGGATCCTCGCGAAGCTGAAGGGCCTGCGCGGCACCGCGCTCGACGTGTTCGGCTATACCGAAGAACGCAGGACCGAGCGGCAACTTGTCGCGGACTACGAACATACCGTCTCCGGCCTGCTCGATAGTCTGGACCGCGACAACTACAAGCTTGCAGTGGAAATCGCGGCCATCCCGGAGCACATCCGGGGGTACGGCCACGTCAAGCGCCGCCACCTCGACGAGGCGAAGAAGAAAGAAGCCGGGCTGCTTGCCGCTTTCCGCGCGCAGCGCTCCGCCGTCCGGGCCGCCTGATGGCGCTCACGCGCGCCGATCTCGAAGGCGACCGCCTGAAAAAGCTTTTCTGCGCGGCCAATCCGGGCGTTCGGGTGTTGAGCGAAGCCGAACAGAACGCATCCGTGGCAGGCATTCTCGAGAAGGCGCGCGCGGGCTCCGACATCTGGCTGTTCGGCTACGGCTCGCTCGTCTGGAATCCGATCATCCATTACAAGGAGCGGCGGGTCGCGCGCCTGCACGGCTTTCACCGCAGCTTCTGCCTGTGGTCGCACGTCAACCGCGGCTCCTTGCAGAAGCCCGGCCTCGTCCTCGGACTCGATTCTGGCGGCAGCTGCCGGGGTGTCGCGTACCGCATCGCCGGCCACCACGCGAAAGAAGAGCTGCGCCTCCTGTGGCGACGCGAGATGGTGCTCGGCGCCTACAGCCCGCGCTGGACGACCATCGACGCCGGCAGGCTCCCGCTGCGAGCGCTTGCCTTCTTCGTCAACCGCGAACACGCGAACTACGCGGGAAAGCTTCAGATGGACACCGTCATCAGGACACTGGTGAGCACGCGCGGCCACCTGGGCACGCCGGCGGAGTATCTGCTGGAAACCGTGCGCGGTCTGAACGAGCACGGCGTGCGCGACCGCTACCTGCTCGAGCTTCGCAAGCGCGTGCTCGCCATGCACCCGGAGCTCGCCCTGTCCCGCTTGCGCTGAGTTCGACAGGGAAACGAAAGGTTTGCGGTGCCGGGCGGTCCCGTATTGCGGACATACGTCACGGCCCATCACCCATCGGGGCATGAACCCGGGGGCCCGGGTGTTAGAATTCGCGTCCGCGCAGCCCACCATGCTTCGTGGAAATATCAATCAACCTCGCCGCGTGCGAGGGGGTGAGCTTGGCCAAGATTGTAGTCATCGAAGACGATTTGACGTTCCTCGACCTCCTGCGCGTGCATCTCGCGAGCGCAGGGCACGAGGTGCAGACTGCGGAGGACGCAGCGCTCGGCCTGCGCGCTGTCATTGCCGACCGGCCCGATGTCATCGTTCTCGATATCTCGGTCCCCTACCTCACCGGATTCGAGATGCTCAAGGCGCTGCACAGCGATCCGGCAACCAAGAAAATTCCGGTGATCGTGCTCACCGGCCACAGCGACGACGAGACTTTCGCCAAGGCGAAGAAGCTTGGGGCAGCCGCCTTCTTCACCAAACCCATCGATCGTGACACGCTGCTCAAGGCGATCGACACGCAGCTCGCTCCGCGCAAGCCGCGCTCCAGGAAGAAATAGCGAGCCGCAGACGCCCGCCAGGGAACCTCTGAACAACCCCCGTTTTCGTCATTCCCGCGAAAGCGGGAATCCAGGAATCTGAACGACTTGCTGGATCCCCGCTTCCGCGGGGATGACTTATTCAGAGCTTCCCTAGCAGCTTCCCTAGCTTGTTTCTTCCCGAAGCGCGCGCCGCAGGATCTTTCCGACATTCGTCTTCGGCAATTCCTTCCTGAACTCGATATATTTGGGGCGCTTGTAGCCCGTCAGGTTCGCCTCGCAGTGCTTGCGGAGATCGCCTTCGGTGAGCGAAGCATCCCTCTTGACGACGAAGAGCTTGGGCACTTCGCCGGAATGCTCATCGGGCACGCCGATGACGGCGCACTCCAGCACGCCGGGGTGCATCATCACGACCGACTCGATCTCGTTCGGGTACACGTTGAATCCGGATACGAGAAGCATGTCCTTCTTGCGATCGACGATCCTCACGTAGCCTTTCTCGTCCATCACGCCGATGTCGCCCGTGGCGAGAAAGCCGTCGGGACCGAGCACCTTGGCAGTTTCCTCCGGACTGTTCCAGTAGCCCTTCATCACCTGGGGACCGCGCACGCAAATCTCCCCGGGGGAGCCGAGCGGCACCTCCTTGCCGTCGTCTCCACGCATCACGATTTCCGTGGACGGGATCGGCAGTCCGATCGATCCGTTGTAGTCCTTGAGGTCCAGAGGATTGATGGTCACGGCGGGCGAGGTTTCCGAGAGCCCATAGGCCTCGACCAGCGTGCAGCCGGTCATTTTCTTCCAGCGGTCGGCCACCGCCTTCTGCACCGCCATGCCGCCGCCGAGAGCCACTTTGAGCCCGGAGAAATCGATCTTGCTGAAGTCCGGATGATTCATGAGCGCGTTGAACAGGGTGTTCACGCCGGTGAACATGGTGAACTTGTGCGTGCGAAGCTCCTTGACGAAGCCGGGAATGTCGCGCGGGTTGGTGATGAGGATGTTGCATCCGCCCGCCTTCATCATGAGCAGGCAGTTCGCCGTCAGGGAAAGGATATGGTAGAGCGGCAATCCGGTGATGATCGCCTGCGGCTCGTCCACCTTCACCACCGGCTTGATCCACGCGGCGGCCTGTTCGAGGTTGGCGAGGATGTTACGGTGCACGAGCACCGCCCCCTTGGATACTCCCGTGGTGCCTCCGGTGTACTGCAGGAAGGCGACGTCTTCGTGACCCACGTCCGCGGGCTTGAGCTCGCGGCGCGATCCTTCCTCGAGCATCGCATTGAAGCGAATCGCGCCCGCGATTTCCCACGGCGGGACCATTTTTTTCACGTGGCGCAGGACGAGATTCACGAGCGCGCCCTTGAAACCGAGCAGGTCGCCGAGGGCCGCGACCACGACGCGCTTGACCGAAGAGCGCGCAACGACCTCCTGCAGCACGTGGGCGAAATTCTCCAGGATCACGATGGCTTCGCAGCCGGAGTCCTGCAGCTGGTGCCCGAGCTCGCGAGCGGTGTAGAGCGGATTGACGTTGACCACGACGAATCCCGCCCGCAGGATGCCGAAAACGCATATGGGGTACTGAAGGCAATTGGGCATCATCACCGCGACGCGCGCGCCCTTGGCCAGACCCTTCGCCTGCAGCCAGGCGCCGAAATGCCCCGTCAGGCGCTCCAGGTCGCCGAAGCTGAGGGTGCTTCCCATGTTGGTGTAGGCGGGGCGGTCGCCGTACTTCGCGACAGTGCTTTCGAACAACTCCCCGATCGAGCGATATGCGCTGTAGTCGGCTTCGGCCGGAACGCCCGGCGGATAGTGCTTCAGCCAGATCTTGTCCATGCTCCTCCCCTCCCACCGCGCCTTCTGCCGGGCGCCGGTGCCGGAGCGCCCCCGCCCCGCATCTTCCGCTAGGTTATCGCGTTTGCGCGCCGCATGCTGGCGATCATGCTGCTCACCTGCAGGAACTCGCGCCTGCCCTCGCGACTCGCCGCCTGGCGGCGCAAGTCATCGAAATTCTTTTTGCGCTCCCCTTCCGATTTTTCGTTCAGCCGTTTCAGGTTCTTGATCGAGTGTTCCTGGACGTATTCGAGGTTCACGGTGCGGCGCTGTCGCACATACAGATCGAGCAGCGATTCGTCGGCTTCGCCGCGGCATACCTTTCCCAGCTTTTCGGTGAGGTTGAACGAATCGTGGATTCCGCCGTTCAAGCCGAACGCACCCATGGGATTGTTGAGATGCGCGGCATCGCCGGCGAGCAGCACGCGCCCCGCGCGGAAATCCTTGGCCACGCGCTGGTGCACCTTGTAGAGGCTCTTGTACTTGATCCGGTAATGCTCTTTCCTCGGCAGGAACTTCTGCATGCGCCGCTCGACCATCTCCTCGGACAGCGTCACCGCGTCCTCCTCCTCGGGCGGGACGGGAAAGATCACTCTCCAGATCCCCGGCGGTCCGTCGTCAGGCATTTTGAAGAGCGCGGCCCATTCTTCCGGATCGGCGAGATAGGCGTTGAGGGCGTAGCCGTGCGGCGCGTAGTCGTAAGTCGTGCTCGCCACGACAAAGCGCTCGTCCCAGGTGAAGCCGTCGAACCCCACGTCGGTGCACTTGCGCACGGTGCTGCGGCCGCCGTCCGCGCCCACCAGCCAGTCGGCCTGGAATATTTCCGCTCCACCCGGAGTCTCCGCCGTCACCGTGACCCGGTCCGCGGTTTGCGAGAGATCGGTCACCTTGTGCGAGAAGCGCACTTGCGCGTTCGGAAAGGCCGCGAGCTTGTCGAGAATGATAGGCGTGAGACGATGCTGCTCCAGATGCAGTCGATAGGGATACGGCGTGAGGTCGCCGATTTCGGTCACGTCCCACTCGACGATGACGCCTTCCTTGCGGTCGCGGATCTGCCAGCGCGGCACCTTGATCGCCGTCTTGTGCATTTCGTCGGTGATCCCGTAGGGCGCCATCAACTCGAGCGAAGGCGGATGATAGGTCCCGGCGCGCAGGTCGATCGTCAGAGCCGGCTCGGCTTCCAGCACCAGCACCGGGATGTCCTGTTTCGCAAGCGCGAGCGCGGTGAGCAGACCGACCGGGCCGGCCCCCGCAACGATGACCTGGGGTTTTTTTAACATCGATTCAGTTATTTCCCGGAGATTCTAAGCGCGCCGACTAGCCCGCGCCACCGGTATCGGGTCCAGGGCGAGGCGCGGCACGCGAGCGGATGTACCCCGACATGGCGACGGCCCCCGCCCCCAGAGTCGCAAAGGCGAAACCCCAGGCGAGCGGGTTCGAGTTGCCCCCCGCAAGATCGAGCACCGCGCCGAACACGAGCGGCGCGACGAATCCTGCGCCGAAGCCGAGCATCGAGTGCACCGCCATGGTCGCCCCGCGGATGCGCTCGTTCGCGCGCGTCACGACGCCCGCGGTGAGCGCCGAGGAATCGCCCATGATGAAGCACATGTGAAGCATGGCGAGCGCCGCGAGCGCGTACCACGGAAGGAAGGACGCGAATCCGAGCGTGCAGGTCAGAACGCCCGAAGCGAGCATCACCCGCCAGATCATGCGCTCGCGCCCGTGGCGCATGGCGAGCTCGTTGCCGTAGATGCTCGCCGCGGGCCCGAACAGGTTCGCGACCGCGGCGATCGTGACCGCGGACCAGGCCGCCGGCCCCGCCCCGCCCGCGACCTGCAGGCCTTGCGCGAAGACGACGAATGCAACAAGCCAGGAGCGCGAGCCGAACAACTCCCAGCAATGCACCGCATAACCGAAGATGTAGGGCCTGACTTCCCTG
>DATHHS010000281.1:0-24980 GCA_035317085.1 Burkholderiales bacterium | reverse complement strand
AAGCGCGGCGCTGTCGTCTTCACCTTCCGTCTCTTCCTCTTCTTCGGGCTCGACGTCGTCGGCGAGCTCCTGAATCGGTTCGTCTTTCGCGTTGGGGTCGATCAGCCCGTCGACCAGCTCGTCGATGCGCATCTCGTCGCGGGAGACTCTGCCGGACAGGTCGAGGATTTCGGCGATGGTCGTAGGGCAGGCCGAGATCGCTTGAATCATGTGCTTCAGGCCGTCTTCGATCCTCTTCGCGATTTCGATTTCGCCCTCGCGCGTAAGGAGCTCGACCGATCCCATTTCCCGCATGTACATGCGCACCGGGTCGGTGGTACGGCCGAACTCGGGGTCGACCGTGGAGAGGGCCGCTTCCGCCTCTTCCTCCGCGTCCTCGTCCGGCACCCCCGCCGGCGCGGTCTCGGAAATGAGGAGCGTATCGGCATCCGGCGCCTCATCGTAGACCTGGATGCCCATGTCGTTGAACGTCGAGATGATGGCCTCGATCTGCTCGGCATCCACCATGTCGTCGGGCAGGTGGTCGTTGATCTCGGCGTAAGTGAGGAAGCCGCGCTCTTTTCCGAGTTTGATAAGGTTCTTCAGGCGCGTGCGGCGGGCTTCGGCGTCCTCGGGCCGGGCCTCTGCACGCAGCAGCAGTGCGCGCTCGGCCTCACTGTTGCGGCGCGGCCGGCCGGCCTTGCGCAGCTTCAGGAGCTCCTGCGCCTGAAGCTTGAGCTGGGCCTTGAGTTCCTTTTCCTTCTGCTTGGCAAGGAGCACGGCTTCCTTCGCCTTCGCCTTCTCCAGCGCGGCGAGTTCCTTGGCTTTCGCCTTCTCGCGGGCAGCGAGCTCCTTCGCCTTCGCTTTTTCGTGAGCGATGCGCTCGCGCTCGCGCTGTTTCTCTTTGGCCGCCTTGAGGCGCAGCTTTTCCTTTGCCGCGCGCTCCCGCGCTTTCTGCTGTGTTGCAGCCTTGCGCGCCCGTTCCTTGTCTCTTGCCGCATCAAGGCGCGCGCGCTGCTTGTCCTTTACCGCTTTCGCGCGAGCTGCGTCCTTCGCTTTGCGGACTTTGTCTTTTGCTCGCGCCGCCTTAATACGGGCCGCCTGCTTCAATTTCATGCTGTGAACTCTTTCCTTCTCTTTGGCGGCCTTGACGCGCGCGATATCCTGCGCCTTGCGCGCCCTTTGACGTTCCTTCTGCGCACGCAGCTTCTTGGCGGCTATAGCATTCTGTGCCTTGAGCCTCGCCTGAGCCTTAGCGCGTGCCTTCGAGTTAAGCTTATGATTCGCCATGATTACACGACCCTTCATGGTGTCGAACGGGAACCTGATATTGTAGCATTATTCCGAATCGTTTCCGCTATTCCCTTGAGTTCGTTGAGCTGGACAAGCAGGGAACTCATCTCGGCCCGTTCTTCCGGCGTGGGATCGGGCTTCGCGGTCAGGGCGTCGAGTCTGTGCTTCCTTTGCTTCTGCTGCCACAGCGTCACCAACCCTCGGAATTCCACCTCCATATGGTCGGCTTCGAGCTTAGTTTCGTCGAGTGCAGCCTGGCTCGAAGCAAGCATGTCGGCGAATTCGGTTCCGGCGAAATGCTCGATGAACGCGCCGCCATGCGCCAGCGGGTTGCGGTGGCAAAACTCGGCCACGGCAACTAGCATGCGGCCCTCGAAGGAGCCGGGGTCGAGCATAGCCGGCGGAAGCTCCGCGGCAAGCGTAGGCTTCGCAAGCAGACACTGGAGCAACGCCCGCTCTAGTCTGCGTTCGGGAGACTGCGCACCGCGGCCCGGTCCGGAAGCCGGCGCAGCGAATCTGGCTTCTGTGAGCTCTCGGGCAAGTTGCGCTTTTTGATCATCGTTCAGATGTGCCGTGGTTTCGATCCTCTGAATTAGCTGAGACTTCAACGTCCGGGCCGAAATTTGCTTCAGCAGCGGTTTCGCTTCGTGCACAAGTCGCCCGCGCCCCTCGTGCGTATTCAGGTCAACACGCCCTATTAGCTCGTCCACAAAGAACTCCGACAGCGGCCGGGCCGTCTCAAGCTTTTTCTCGAACGCTTCCTTGCCATTTTCCCGCACAAAACTGTCGGGATCGTGTTCGGGCGGCAGGAACAGAAACCGCATCGCCTTGTCGTCTTTGAGGTGCGACAGACTCACTTCGAGTGCGTGCCAGGCAGCCTTGCGTCCGGCCGCGTCGCCGTCGAAGCAGAAAACGACTTCGTCGGTCTGCTTCAAGAGCTTGTCTATGTGTGTCGATGAGGTGGCCGTTCCGAGCGTCGCGACGGCATATTCGACGCCGTGCTGCGCGAGCGCCACCACGTCCATGTAGCCTTCGACCACGATCGCGCGGCCTGCCGCGCGGATTGCCAACCTTGCTTGGACAAGACCGTAGAGCTCGCGCCCCTTCTCAAAGAGCGGGGTCTCCGGAGAGTTGAGATACTTCGGCTCCCCTTCGCCGAGAACGCGGCCGCCAAAGGCAATCACCGATCCGCGCTGATTGAGAATGGGGAACATGATGCGGTCGCGAAACCGGTCGTAGCGCCGTCCGCCTTCGCCGTCGATCACGAGCCCCGCGTCTTTCAACGCCTTGTCGTCATATTGGGGAAAAACGCTCGCCAAATTCTGCCACCCCTCGGGAGCGTAGCCGATACCAAAGCGCGCAGCGATCTTTCCGGTCAATCCACGCCCCTTCAGATACTCAACTGCGCGAGGCGCGTCCTTGAGCTGTTCACGATAAAAATCGCAGGCTCGCTTCAGAATATCGTAGAGATCGGGACCGGTTTCGGATTCTGCGCCGCTTTTTCCTCCACGGCGCTCGAACTCCGGCATCTTCATCCCCACCGACTCGGCGAGGTCCTTTACCGCGTCGACGTAGCCAAGGCCCTGGTATTCCATGAGGAAGGAGATGGCGTTGCCGTGCTCGCCGCAGCCGAAGCAATGATAGAACTGCTTGATCGGACTGACGGTGAACGAGGGCGTCTTTTCCGTGTGGAAAGGGCAGCAGGCCATGTAGTTCGCTCCGCCCTTCTTCAGTGGAACGTAGCGTTCGATTACGTCCACGATATCGACGCGATGGAGCAGATCTTGCTTAAACGATTCTGGAATCACGGTCGAGGTGAGGTTTTGTGTGAAACGGTGCGTGGATTTGCGCGCCACGCAAGTTCGAGCGTTTGGCTCTCCCCGCCGTCATGTTCTCTTTATAGGCGAAAATTCCTCGAACGCAAGGGGATGCGGATGCCACCCTATCGAGCCCTCTCAGCCTGCAAGTTTCGCCTTGACCAGCGCGGACACTTTGCCCATGTCTGCGCGTCCCGCCAGTTTACCCTTCAACACGCCCATTACTTTGCCCATATCTGACATACCTTTCGCGCCTGTTTGCACCATCGCAGCCGAGACTTCGCCGGCGAGCTCGGCATCCGTCAATTGGTTGGGCAGATATCCCGAAAGGAGGTTCAATTCGTAGGTCTCGTTGTCCACGAGGTCTTTCCGACCGGCAGTCTGAAACTGTGCGATCGAGTCGCGGCGCTGCTTGATCATCTTCTCGACCACCGCGACAACCTCCGCGTCGGCCAACTCCTTCCTCTCGTCCACTTCACGCTGTTTTATCGCGGCGAGCAGCAGGCGGATGCCCGAGAGCCGCTGGGCTTCTCTTGCCTTCATCGCGGCCTTCATGTCCTCGACTACTTTGGATTTGATAGGCATGGAAATCGGAGTTGAGAGTCGAAAATTGGGGCGAGGGTCAGAAACCGCAAGAGGCCACGAGCGAAAGGCCGGAAACGACAAGGGCCAGACGGGTTACCCCTGTCCGGCCCTCGATCCGCGTTCTGTGTCCTTAATTCTCTAAGTCCTCAAACCTAAAAGAGCTTGGGCGGCAGCGTCTGATTCCGCAGGCGTTTGTAGTGCCGCTTGACTGCAGCTGCGAGTTTTCTCTTGCGGTAAGCAGTCGGTTTTTCGTAGAACTCGCG
Source organism: Burkholderiales bacterium (assembly GCA_035317085.1). Taxonomy (GTDB): domain Bacteria; phylum Pseudomonadota; class Gammaproteobacteria; order Burkholderiales; family SG8-39; genus VBDM01. Next base: position 21,043 of record DATHHS010000281.1, on the reverse strand, counting down.
GGCACGCAATTCCGTGAGGAGCCCGGTTTTTTCCACGGTGCGCTTGAAGCGGCGCAAAGCCACCTCGAAGGGCTCATTTTCCTTGACGCGTACAGTCGGCATGAAGGCCAGGTGTCCGAAAGCGAAGGCGCGGATTCTACCAGAGAACGCCCTCTGGAGTCACCTGTCCCGGGTTGGGCGGCGCCACCCCGGCTTGCTCAGGCGCTCGAAGATGAGATAGAGCGCGGGCAACACGATAAGGGTGAGCAGAGTGGCCGTCACCAGGCCGCCGATCACCACGACCGCAAGCGGTTTCTGCGTTTCCGAGCCGATCCCGGTGGATACCGCCATCGGCAGAAGCCCGAGGGCGGCGAGCAGCCCCGTCATCAGCACCGTGCGCATGCGCGTCAACGAGCCCCGCATCACCGCCTCCTCTGGAGAGGCGCCGGCATCGCGCAGCTGATTGAAATAGGCGACCATGACCACCCCGTTCAGCACCGCCTGTCCGAAAAGTGCAATGAAGCCGATGGCGGCGGAAACCGAAAGCGGGATTCCCGTGATGAGCAGCGCGAAGATGCCGCCTATCAGCGCGAATGGGATGTTGAGCAGAATGAGGAGCGCGCTGCGGAATGCGCCGAACGCGTCAAAGAGGAGGATGAAGATCAGCAACACCGACACAGGAACAATAATGGCGAGACGCGCCATGGCCCGCTCCTGGTTCTCGAACTCGCCGGACCAGGTGATGCTGTAGCCGGGCGGCAGCTTGATCCGCGCGGCGACGCGATCCTTCATGTCCGATACCACGCTGCCCATGTCCCGTTCGGCGATGAAAATGCCGATCGAGTAGACGCGAACACCGTTCTCGCGGGCAATGTTCATCACGCCTCCGATCGTGCTGAACTCGGCTACCTGCGAGATCGGCACGTACGCGCCGCTCGGGGTGCTCACCGTGATCGAGCGCAGGTTGGAGACGGTGCGCTGCGGATCGGCGAGGCGCACCGAGACGGCGTAGTGACGCTCGCCCTCCCAGAGTTGCGTCGCAGGCTTGCCCCCGAGCACCATTTCGATCACGTCCTGGATGTCGGCGACATTCAGTCCGTAACGTGCGGCCGCGGCCCGGTCCACGCGAATGAGAAGTTGCGGCAGCTCTCCCAGCCGGTCGACGAAAGCGCGCTTCACGCCGCGCACGTCCTTGATCGCGTCCAGCACCTTTTGCGACTGGTCGCGCAGCACGTCGAGATCCTCGCCGAACACCTTGATCACGATCTGACCGTCAATCTGAGAGATCGATTCGAGCACGTTGTCGCGGATCGGCTGGGAGAAGCTGGGTTCGATGCCCGGGAAGCGCGACATCGACGCGTCCATCTCGTCTATCAGCTGACGTTTGGATACGCCGCTGCGCCACTGGGAGTCGGGCTTCAGGCCAACGAAAATCTCGCACATGTTGATCGGCTTGGGATCGGTTCCGTCCTCGGGTCTGCCGCATTTGGAGATGACGGTGTCGACTTCCGGAACGGTCGCCAGGGCGGAGCGGAATTGGCCGGCCATGCGCTGCGTCTCGGTCACCGATACCGAGGTGGGCAGGTTGACGTTGATCCAGATCGAGCCCTCGTTCAGCTCGGGAAGGAATTCGGTGCCGAGCTTCGGCACGACCGCCAGGCTCGCAGCCAGGGCGACAAGTGCGGTACCCAGGACTTTTTTCTTGTTCCATATCGCCCAGGCGAGCGCCGGCTCGTACGCGCGCTTGCAGGCGTGTACCAGAGCATTTTCCCCCTCGGGGAGGTTCTTGCGCAGCAGCCACACGCAGAGTAAGGGCACCAGCGTCAGCGAAAGGATCAGCGACCCGACCAGGGCGGAGGTCACCGACCAGGCCATCGGCGCGAAGATCCGCCCTTCGTGACGCTGCAGCGTGAAGATCGGGATGTGCGCCGCGATGATGATGAGCATCGAGAACAGCGTCGGCCGCCCCACCTCGACCGTCGCGGCCAGAATCTTTTGAATCCGCGGCGTGCGGTCGTGCGCCTCCTCGGAGAGCTTGCGGAAAACATTCTCCACGACGATCACCGCACCGTCGACGATGATGCCGAAATCCATGGCCCCCAGAGACAGCAGGTTCGCCGGAATCCCCACCCAGGTGAGGCCGATGAAGGTGGCGAGGAGGGACAGCGGGATCACCAGCGCAACGATGAACGCCGCCCGCAGATTCCCGAGAAACAGTAGCAGTACCAGCGTGACCAGCATGGCACCTTCGACGAGATTGGTGAACACCGTCTTCAGCGTACGATCGATCAGCCAGGTGCGATCGTAGAACGGCGCGATCGTCACCCCGCGCGGCAGCCCGGACGCATTCATGGACTCGACTTTGTCCTTGACCGCCTTCAAAACCTGCGAAGGGTTTTCTCCCTTTCGCATCAGCACGATGCCAGTGACGACATCGTCGTCATTGTCCTGTCCCACGATCCCCTGGCGGGGGATGGAGCCGACGCTCACATTCGCCACGGACTTCACGAGGATCGGCACGCCGCCCCTCTCGGCGATCACGATATTGCCGATCTCGTCGGCCGAGCGCAGCAGGCCGATGCCGCGGATGAGGTATTGCTGCCTGCCCTGCTCGAGGTAGCTTCCGCCGACGTTGGAGTTACCGCGCTGCAGCGACGAGAACAACTGTTGAAGCGTCACCTTGTAGTCGCGCAGCTTCCCCAGGTCGGGATTGACCTCGTATTGCTTGATGAGGCCGCCGAAGCTGACAATGTCGGCGACTCCCGGGATTAGGCGCAACTGGCGCTCGACGGTCCAGTCTTCGATGGAACGGAGATCCCTCGCGTTCAAGGTATCCGACTTCAACCGATAGCGGTAAATTTCCCCGATCGGCGTCGACAGGGGCGCGAGCGACGGTTGCGCGCCGTCGGGCAGATCCACCTCGCGCAGCCGCTCGACTACCTGCTGTCGCGCAAAGTAGGCGTTGGCACGATCGTCGAAGGTGATGATGATGAAGGACAGCCCGAACTGCGTGTGCGAGAACAGACGTACCGCGTTAGGCAGACCGGAGAGCACCACCTCGAGCGGAACCGTGACCTGCTTCTCGACCTCCTCCGCCGCGCGACCCGGGTAGAGCGTGATCACGTTGACCTGCGTGTCGGTCACATCGGGAAATGCTTCGATCGGCAAGGACTTGAAAGCCGCGAAGCCGCCGGCCACAAAAAGAATCAGACCCAGAACGACGAACAGCGGCTTGTTCAGTGCGAAGGAAACGATGCGTTCGATCATTGAACCGCCCTGCGCATCTGAATGCGGGCCGCTCTAGGCGGGCGCGCCCCCGGCGAGCTGCCGATACAGGCGATACAGGAGGAGCGTTCCCTCTACGACTACCTTCTGGCCGAGGTCCACGCCGGAGATGACACCCGCAACGCCTTCGCGGACGCCTTCGACCTTGACCTCCTTCCAGGCATAGCTGCCCGGTGCTTCCTCGACGAATACGTAATAGCTGCCTCCGGACAGCACCAGCGCCTTTTCCGGCAACTGCAGGCCGGTACGCTGCGTATCCTCGATCTCGGCAGTGACGAACATCTCGCCTTTGAGCTTTCTGTCGCGGTTGACGACGGAGCCGCGCACCTTGACCGTGCGGGAGGCCGGATCGACGAAATCGGAAATCGCGTCCAGGACAGCTTCGAAGCTTTCCTCCGGCCAGGCGGAAGTGCTCAGCCGCACCTTCTGCCCGCGCCTCAAGCTCGCAAGCTGGCTCTCGGTCGCATCGAGCTGCACCCAGAGGCGGGAGGGATCGGTGATGACGAACATCGCCGGGGAGTTGGAGAGTTGCAGGTCGGTTCGCAGCTCCTGTCCCGGGTTGATGTTGCGCTCCACGACGACACCGTCGATCGGACTCGCGAGTGCGAGATTCTGGTCGACAGACTCATTGCTTCCGTCGCCATAGAGCTTGATCTTGCCGGAAGCACGAGCCCGTTCGGCATCGGCGCGCGCGTAGTCGGCTTCCGCAGTGCTCATGTCCTTGCGCGAAGAAACCCCGGCCGCGTACAGCTCCCGCAGCCGGCTTAGATTCTTTTCAGCCAGGGCGAAATCGGATTGTGCCCGACGCGCATCGGCCTGCGCCTGGCCAAAATCGGGAGAGGCCAGCACCGCCAGGGTCTGGCCCCGGGTGATGCGATCTCCTGCCTTCACCAGGATCTGGATCACGCGCCCCGCAAAGGCGGGAAACATCCGTACCGTGCGGTTTTCATCCCACACCAGACGCCCGGGCAGACGTAACTGCTGCGGCACGCTCTTCTTCACCGCCTCTGTCGCGAACGAGCCGAGCTGGTTGCTATCCTTCGGAAATACGACGCGACCGTTCTCAAGCCTCGGCCGCGCCACATCGGACTTGGCATCTCCGTTACCGCACGCCGATACCAGCACCGCAGCAACGAGCGCAACTATAAAAGCTGCCGCGCGGCCCAGGTCAGGTTTGCGCTCGAATATACTCACTGTCTCTCGTTCCCGAGTCGCTGCGTTCCGGCTTCCCATGCGGCAAGCGCCTTGGAGTAATCGCTTCGCGCCGTCGCAGAATCGATCTGAATCGCGCGCAGCGTCCGGCGGGCGTCGAGCAGGTCCATCACTCCGACGGCGCCGTTTTTGTACGCAAACTCGACGGAGTCAGATGCCTTCTTTGCTTCCACCAGAAGCGACTCATCGTAGCGCTGTAGGCGCTCTGCTGCCGCCTGAAGGTCCGACAGCGTGCGGCTGAGCTCCGCACGCGCCTGCGCGCGCACCTTGTCCAGGGCCTCGAGCGCGGCATTGTAGTCCACCTCAGCGCGCTGGATCTCGCCCTCATAGTAGTAACCGGCAAACAGCGGGATGCTCATGAAAACGCCGTAGCTGTTGCCGTTGCCGGCGCCGCTGCCCGACGCGTAGGAGGGGTTGACGGGGTAGTGGTCGAACTGCGCACCGACGGTCAGGTCGCGCGTACGCAGACTTCGCGCAAGATCCCGTGCTTTCTGCGTCCCCTCGACGCGGTTTCTGGCAGCGCGTACGTCCGGGCGCCGTTCAATCAGCTCGTCGGCGACGCCCGCCCCCTCGAGAACCGCCAAAGACGGCCACGGATCGGCGGCGCGGATGTCTGCAGCCTGCGCCTCGGCGCCGATCAGATAAGCGAGCGCGAGCTGGGCGCGACGGCGGTCCGCTTCCGCCGCGCGCGCGTCATTCAGGGCGCGCAGTGCATCGACACGCAATCTCGCGACGTCTGCGCTGGCGATGTCGCCGGCCTTCAAGCGCAGTTCCGCCGCCTTCAGCGAGCCTTCGAACAACGAGGTAGTGTCGCGCGCGATACCGACCTTGTCCTGCGCGAGCAGCAAGTCATAATATGCGGCTCTGAGGGCAAGTCGCTGCTGGCGGACCGCAGCGGAGAGGTCCTCGGTGCTCGCCGACTCGAGGCTTCTCGCGTTCGCGACGCGCAACTCGCGCCGGTCGCCGCGCTCTATGATCTGATCGATGCGGATCGAGCTGTCCACGAACTTGTCGCGCAAAGGTCCGGCGCCCACGCCGACGGAAGGATTGATCGCTCCGATCCCGAGGCTCAATGTGGGGTTCGGTCTCGCGCTGGCGGACAAGGTGTTTGCCTGTGCCGCTTCGACCGCCCGGCGTGCCGCCTGCAGCTCGCGGTTGTGGGACCGAAGCAATTGCTCGGCTTGCGAGAGCGTGAGTGCGCCGAGATCCGCAGATTGGCCGAAGGCGGCCAGTGCCTGCACTGCGAACGCGAGACTCAGAAGCATCTTGCCCGCCCACGGATGGGGAAGCTTGCATATGAACATGAGGGGCGGAATTCTATTCAAGCGCGGCTGACAACAGACTGACGGAAATCAATAAAAGGGCAGAAAAATCATGCTGGTGCTGGGGATCGAGACCTCGTGCGACGAAACCGGGGCCGCCGTGTATGACGGCGACCGCGGTCTGCTCGGCCACGCGCTGCATTCCCAGGTGACGCTGCACGATCCCTACGGCGGGGTCGTGCCGGAGCTTGCTTCACGGGACCATATTCGACGGCTCCTCCCCCTCATTCGCGAAGTCTTGCACCAAGCCGGTGCCAGTGAGTCGGACCTGGACGCGGTTGCGTTCACTCAAGGTCCGGGCCTCGCCGGGGCACTGCTGGTCGGCGCCGCGGTCGCAAACAGCCTCGCGTTCGGCCTCGGAATACGGGCGATCGGCGTGCATCACCTCGAAGGGCATCTGCTTTCGCCTCTGCTCGAAAAAAATGCGCCGTCCTTTCCCTTTGCCGCGCTCCTGGTTTCGGGGGGACACACCCAGTTGATGCGCGTGTCGGGAGTCGGGAACTACGAAATGTTGGGCGAAACGCTGGACGACGCTGCCGGCGAAGCTTTCGACAAGACCGCGAAGCTCCTCGGACTCGGCTATCCGGGCGGGCCGGCGCTCGCCAGGCTGGCGCAGCAAGGCAAGCCCGATCGCTTCGCGTTTCCGCGCCCCATGCTCGAACAACTGGAGAAGAACGGCGATCTCAATTTCAGTTTCAGCGGATTGAAAACGGCGGTGGTGACGCTCGCGCGCAAGCACGCGCTCGGGGTGCAGACGCGCACCGGGGATTCGAAGAGCGACTCGCAGTGGCACGCCGATGTAGCCGCGGGGTTCCAGGAAGCCGTGGTCGACGTTCTCGTGGCGAAATCGCGCGCAGCGATCGCGCGTACGGGCCTGGACCGGCTGGTCGTCGCAGGGGGCGTCGGCGCGAATGTGCGCCTGCGCGCTTCGCTCGACGCCGCCGCCGCGCGCGACAAGTTCAGCGTGTTCTACCCGGCGATGGAATTCTGCACCGACAACGGCGCGATGATCGCGCTTGCAGGCTGCCTCAGGCTGGAAGCCGGCAAAGCCGGCGCGGCTTCGGGGGGATTTCTGGTCAGACCGCGCTGGGACCTTGCCTCGCTGCGTTAAGCGGTTTCGCCGGTCCTTTTCTCGCCGATGCGGCCTTCTTTCCCGGCGACGAGATTGAGAATGTTCGTCTTGTGGCGCCAGACGAGCAGCGCCGCCACGAGTATCGTCGCAGGCAGCATCGAATTCAGCTCGAATCCGAGCGATGAGGTGAATCCCAGCAAGGACATGAAAAATGCGTAAAGCGGCGCAAACACCGCGGAGACGATGGCTGCCAGCGAGGAATACCGAAAAAAGAGCGCGACGATGATCCAGGTCGCGAGCGTCGCGAGGCCGAGCCATGGATGGATCGCAAGCAGGATCCCGCCCGCGGCGGATACCCCCTTCCCGCCCCTGAAACCGAAGAACAACGGGAACAGATGACCGAGGAACACCGCGACCGCGCAGGTCGCGACGCCGGTCGCGTCTACGCCGTAGTCCGCGGCGTAACGCGCTGCAAGAAATACCGCGAGCCAGCCCTTCCCGCCGTCGCCGATGAGCGTGCAGAATGCCGCGAGCTTCTTTCCCGAGCGCAGCACGTTCGTCGCGCCGGGATTTCCGGAGCCATACGATCGCGGGTCGGGAAGCGCGAAGGCGCGGCTCACGATCACGGCAAAAGACAGCGACCCGATCAGATACGCAATCGAAATAAATACTGCGGTGGCCATGGTGATCCACTAAAATTCGCGGCAAGAGTTTAACCCCAAAACCAGCCGCGACACCTTGGACTTCGTTTTCATACGCCAGCTACGCCTGCCGGCCTGGATCGGGCTCTACCGCCACGAGAAAGTCGCCCCGCAGACGATCGAGATCGACCTCGAGATTGCTCTTCCCGTCGGAGCCGTAGTGTTCAACACCAGGAAGGTCGCCGACACCATCGACTATGGAGTGGTGGTGGAACGCATCCGCGTCATGCTCGAGAAGGAGCGCTTCGGCCTCGTCGAGAATCTCGCTGAACGAATCGCCAATCTCATACTAGAGGACTTCCGCTCACCGCACGTCAAGGTGAGTATCGCCAAGCTCGGCGTGTTGCGCGAGGCGAAACAGGTGGGCGTGAGGATCGAGCGAAACGCTAGGTAAATCTGCGCTGTCCCTCCGCATGCCGATGTTCCCCTGATTTCAACAGCTCTCCGGCCAGCCGCGTTGCAACGCGGCCGGCGTTCGCCGGCGGCCGATGCGCGCAGGCGTATCGGCCGAATTCCCGGCTCACCCCCTGGGGTGGTGCTTCTGATGCAGCGCCTTCAACCGCTCGCGCGCGACATGGGTGTAGATCTGCGTAGTCGAAATGTCGGCGTGGCCGAGCAAAAGCTGCACCACTCGCAGGTCCGCGCCGTGGTTGAGCAGATGTGTCGCAAAGGCGTGACGCAGAGTGTGCGGCGAGAGCGCTTTGCCGGGAATCGCCGCAGCCGCGCGCTTCTTGATCAGGAACCAGAATGCCTGCCGCGTCATCGGACCCCCGCGCCCCGTGACGAACATGTAATCGCTGGAACGGTTCTTCAATAGCGCCGGGCGCGCTTCCTTCGAGTAGCGCGCGAGCCAGTCGAGCGCCTCCTCGCCGAGCGGCACCAGGCGCTCCTTCGAGCCTTTGCCGAAGATGCGGACGACACCCATGTCGAAGCTCACCTCGACGAGCTTCAAGCGCGTGAGTTCAGAAACGCGCAATCCGCTCGCGTAGAGCACCTCCAGCATCGCCCGGTCGCGAAGCCCGAGCGGTGTGCGCGGATTCGGTCCAAGCAAAGCCTCGACATCGCCTTCGGAGAGCGTCCTGGGAAAACGCGGCGGCTTCTTCGGCGCGTCGAGCTTGAGCGTCGGATCGGTCGCGATGCGCTGCCCGCGTGCCAGAAACCGGTAGAAACGCTTGAGACTGGAATGCAGCCGCGCCTGAGTGCTGGAGCGAATGCCGCGCTTCTTCCCCGGGAGACGTTGCGAGTGCCGCCAAGCAAAATACCCGGAGAGATCGGCTTCGTCCGCCGCCAGGAGCGAGGCGCGTCCTTGCCGCTCGTGCCAATCGGCAAACAAGCTCAGATCGAGGCGATAGGACTCGAGCGTGTTTTTCGCAAGGCCGTCCTCCAGCCAGACGGCGTCGCAGAACTCGTCCAGCAGAGCCGCGTTCTCGGCGTTCATCGCCTGCGTTCGGCGCCCTCGTGTGCGAGCAGCCAGTGCTTCACGGCAAGGTGAAAGCCGGCCTCATGATGTGCGAAGCCGCCGATCCCGGCCAGGGCGACCACGCGGTGGCAGGGAATTACAAGCGGCACCGGATTCGCCCCGCAGGCCTGCCCGACGGCGCGGGGGGCGGAGCCCAGCTCGCGCGCGATTTCACCGTAGCTGCGCGTACGGCCCGAATCGATGGCTGCGATCTTTTTCCAGACGCTGCGCCGGAACGGCGTGCCCTGTCGTGCGAGCGGCAAATCGAAACGGAATTCGGGGTCGTCTAGATAACGCTCGAGCTGAGCGCATGCACGTTCCGCGAGCCGGTCCCGCGGCGCTGACGCCTTGCCAGATTTCCGCAAAAACGCGATTTCCGCGAGGAAGCCGCCTTCGGTGCGGATGCCGAGCAAGGCGAACGGGGTCGGCAGCTTCGCCTGGAAATCCGCGCCTGCGACGCGCGCACGCTTCATGAGATCAGACGGGTTGGCGCGCGGCGCGGATGCGAAAGAGCTGCATCGCGATGACAATTGCAAACAGGCCGAGGCCGACGACGTCGGCCGCCGTGGTCGGATACACGAGCGCAAGCCCTGCCGCGATCAGCATGACTGTCTCGGCCCAATTCGCGCGTACCAGCAGCCAGCGCTGCACGCCGCCTGCGAGCGCCGCGATGCCGATCGCGGCGGTCACGGTCACTTCGGCGATCGAGCCCCAGTTCGCGCTGCCCAGCGTCTTGATCGAACCGGTCAGCAGCAGGCCCGTCCCGGAAGGATCGAGCACGAACATGAACGGCAGAAGGAACGCAGGCATGGTGTATTTCCAGGACTGCAGCGTCGTCTTGTATGGATCGCCGCCGGTGATCGCGGCGGCGGCAAAGGGCGAGAGCGCCGTGGGCGGTGACACTTCCGAGAGCACCGCGTAGTAGAAGATGAACATGTGTGCGGCGAAATCCGGCACGCCGAGCTTGATCAGCGCGGGTGCCGCGATCACCGCGCAGATGATGTAGCTTGCCGTCACCGGCACCGCGAGCCCGACGACCCAGACGATGAGCGAAGTATAGAGGGCCGTCAGAAACAGCGACCCGCCTGCGTACTCGATGATGATCGAGCTGAATTTGAGGCCGAGCCCGGTCAGCGTCACCACGCCGACGATGATTCCGGCGCCCGCGCAGGTAACGGCGACGTTCAACACGCCGGTCGAGCCCGCTTCGAGGGCCTTGAAGAACTTCGACTGGAAAATCTCTTTCACGATCGGCCCGCGGCCGCGGAACAGATCGTAGGAGAACATGGCGCTATCGCGGTGCAGGAAGCTCGTCGCGAACGAGGTCAGCGTCGCCCAGAACACCGACATCACGGGCGAGTAACCCATGAGCATGAAGACCACGATCGACACCAGCGACAGGAAGTGGAACCAGTACTGCTTGGTGAGGCTCCACAAGGACTCGACGCGCTCGAACCTCACCTCGCTCATGCCGAACTTGCGCGCGTCGATCTCGACCATGATGAGGAGCGCGAGGTAATAGAGGCAGGTGGGGATCGTCGCCATCAACAGCACGTCGAGATACGAGATCTTCAGGAATTCTGCGATGAGAAAGGCCGCGGCGCCGAGCACGGGCGGCGAGATGATCGCGCCCAGGCCTCCGGCCGCGAGCAGCCCGCCCGCCGCATCCTTGCCGTAGCCGGCCTTGACGAGCATCGGGTAGGCGACAGAGCCCAGAGTCACCGTGGTCGCGACACCGCTCCCGGAAGGACCGCCGAGGAGAAACGACGCGAGCACGACCGTGCGGCCGGCACCCGTGGATTTTCCGCCCATGGCGGAAAACGAGAAATCGATGAAGAATTTTCCCGCGCCGGAAAACTGCAGGAAGGCGCCGAAAATCGTGAACAGGATGATGAGCGACGAGGACACGTCTACTGCGACACCGAAGATGCCTTCGAGCGTCATGTACATATGCCCGACCAGGCGCCCCACCTCATAGCTGCGATGCGCCCACAAGCCGGGAAGGAACTCGCCGAAGAGCGCATAAAGGATGAAGGCGATCACCACCGCGGGGATGATCCAGCCCGAGGCGCGGCGCATGCCTTCGAGGATCATGAGGATCAGCGCCACGCCGAAGAAAAGGTCCCAGTTGTCCGGCGAGGTGTTGCGGTCCCAGAAATCGTCGCCGCCCCGGATTACGTAGGCGATGATGGCGACCGCGGCAAAGGCGGCGATCCAGTCCCACCACATGATGCGATGGCGGAAACGCTTCGTGACGGGAAAAACCAGATAGATCATGAACAGCACGAAGCCGACGTGCACCGGGCGCATCACCTGCGTCGGGACGATCGCGTACGCGGAGTAGAGATGGAACAGCGACATCACCACCGCCGTCGCGGAGACGAAGACGCCGAGCGCGCCGCGCAGCTTGTTGCTCGCGCCTTCCTCCTCCTCGATGAACTTCTCGGCCTTTTTCAGCGCCTCGGCATCGATGACCGGCTCAACGGTCGCCGGCTTCGCGATTTTGCTCATCCGCCCTCCTCGGCGCGCATGCTAGCACAGGGCCCAAGACGAACGGTTGCTTGAATAGCCTCTACTTCAGCTTCACGCCTCTTTCGGCGAAATACTTTACGGCGCCGGGATGAAACGGGATCGGCGAAGCATCGGCCCGCTGATTCTCTAGCTTGAAGTTCTCCGCTTCCTTGTGCACGTTGATCAAATCCGCCTGGTGGTCGAAGATGACCTTGACGATGTTGTAGGCGTTCTGGTCGCTGAGAGATTCGTTCGAAACCAGGATATTCCACACGGTCGCGATCTTGTTGTCCGCGTCCATGCCTCTGTACATGGTCTTCGGGATCGTGTCCTCGATGTAGAGCTGGCCGTATTTCTTGTTCATCTTCGCGACGGCGTCGGAGTGGTCGATCATCTTGATCTTGACCCCAGGCGTGTTGGCGAGGTCGGTCACCGCCGCCGTCGGCAGCCCGCCCACCCAGAAAAACGCGTCGATCTTGCGGTCTTTGATCGCGTTCACCGATTCGGCAACGCCCAGGCGCTCGCGCTTCATGTCCTTGTCCTTGTCCAGCCCGGCAGCTTCTATGACGCGAAAGCCCATGACTTCGGTCGCGCTTCCGGGCGAGCCGGTCGAGACGCGCTTGCCTTTGAGGTCGGCCATTTTGTTGATGCCGGTGCCTTCGATGGTGACCACGTGCATGCGGTTGGGATACAAAACCATGAGAGTCTTGAGCGGTACCTTGTTACCCTTGAACTTGTCCTCGCCGCGGTAGGCATCCTGGCCGGCATCCGCCATGGAAAAAGCGATATAGGGCTGGCCGGTCGCGACCAGCTTCAGGTTGTCCACCGAACCGCCGGTCACTTCGGCTGTGGCCTGCATGCCCGGCACGTATTTGGACAGGAGATTGGCAAGCCCGCCGCCGATCGGATAGTAGACGCCACCCGTCCCGCCGGTGGCGATCGACAGGCTGAATTTTTGCTGAGCCTGAGTCGTGCCCGAGAACGCGAGTACGGCTGCGAATATTGCGGATGCAGAAACTTTCATTGGATTCCCTCCTGTGAAAATGTGTCCCTTAAGATTTCGGCCGCTGGCGCGGCCTGTCCGGTTTTTTCCGATTATCCCTGCAGCACGGGCATCCGCCAAGTGGAGCGCAGTTTACTTCGAAAACAGCCGGCCGATGTCCTTGAAAGCCTTGAATTCGAGCGCGTTGCCGCAGGGATCGAGCAGGAACATCGTCGCCTGTTCGCCGACCTCGCCCTTGAAACGCAGGTGCGGCTCAATGACGAACTTCATGCCGGCCGCCTTGAGTTTTTTCGCGAGCCGCTCCCATTCGTCCATCGGCAGGACGGCGCCGAAATGCCGCACCGGTACCTTGTCTCCGTCCACCGCGCTGGTGCCGCGGTGACCGGCTTCTTCCGGCGCGAGATGGGCGACGATCTGGTGGCCGTAGAAATTGAAGTCCACCCAGTCGTCCGAGCTGCGCCCCTCCGCGCAACCGAGCAGCCCGCCGTAGAAGGCGCGTGCCTTTGCGAGGCTCGTGACGGGAAAGGCAAGATGAAACAGGGGCAGCGCGGACATTGGCGGCTCCGTAGAAACGGCGTCGCCGGATTCTACCCGGACTTTGGCTCAGGCCGGCCCGATATCCCTGAACAGTGCGCCGTCCCTGGCGAGATCGCCCGATGCGCGCACCTCGATGCTCCTGCATTCGGCAAACGCAAGCATGCGCTCGATAGGCACGTACGCAAGGCGCGCGATTTCGGGATCGACGTGAATCTCGTTCGCGCCCGTCTCGAGCGTCTTGGCGAGATTCGCGAGGCCGTTCATCGCCATCCAGGGACAATGCGCGCAGCTCTTGCAGGTCGCGCCGGCTCCCGCGGTCGGAGCTTCGATGAAACGCTTTTCAGGCATCAGCATCTTCAGCTTGTGGAGCATGCCGCTGTCGGTCGCGACGATGAATTCGTCGGCCTCGAGTGCCTGCGCTGCGCGGATGATCTGCGTGGTCGAGCCGACCGCGTCTGCGAGCGCGATCACTTCGGCGGGGGATTCCGGGTGGACGAGCACTTTGGCTCGTGGGTGCTCTTTCTTCAGGAGCCCGAGCTCCAGCGCCTTGAATTCCTCGTGCACCACGCAGGCGCCGTGCCAAAGGAGCATATCGGCGCCGGTGCGGCTCTGTATATGGGCGCCGAGATGCCGGTCGGGGGCCCAGAGAATTTTTTCTCCGCGTTCGTGCAGGTGTCGCACGACCTCGACCGCAATCGACGAAGTGACCACCCAGTCGGCGCGGGCCTTGACGGCGGCGCTGGTGTTCGCGTAGACCACCACCGTGCGGTCGCGATGCAGATCGCAGAATTCTGAAAATTCCCCGGCCGGACAGCCCAGGTCGAGCGAGCAGGTCGCATCGAGGTCCGGCATCAGGACGCGTTTCTCGGGATTGAGAATCTTCGCCGTCTCGCCCATGAAACGCACGCCCGCCACGACCAGTGTCGGAGCTTCCTGAGCGCGGCCGAAGCGCGCCATCTCGAGCGAATCGGCGACACAGCCGCCGCTCTCCTCGGCTAGATCCTGGATATCGGGATCGACGTAGTAATGGGCGAGCAGCGCCGCGTCACGCTCTTGCAGCAAGCGTTTGATGCGTGCCTTGAGCGCCCGGCGCTCTCCCGGACTCGCTGCCTCGGGTAATTTCGCCCAGGCTTCGGCAGCACAAGACGCGCCGGCGATCTGGCGCTCGAACTGGATAACTCGTGTGGGTGCGATGTTTCGTGTGGGTCCGGTGTCCATGATGCATCCTGCTGCGACGCACCATTATACTGCGCCCGGCGACTGGATCAGGGCGCAGGGAGACCCGAAAGATAATCGACGAGGATCTCGACGTCCTTGTCCGAGAGCGCCTGCGCCGCAGAAGTCATGTTGCCGTCGAGATCGGCGCGGGTCTGCGCCTTGAAGCCGCGCAGCTGCGTTCTCAGATATTCGAACTGCTGGCCGGCGAGCCGCGGAATGTGCTGCTGGCCGAGAAGGGCCGGCCCGTGACACTGCACGCAGTTGAACTGCTTGGCGAGCTTCGGCCCGGCTGCGGCGTTCTCAGGCGAGGTCTTGTGCGACGAGGCCGCCGCTTTCTGCTTCGAGAAATACGCCGCGAGCTCGTTCATCTCCTTGTTGGAGAGGTTCGCAGCCATCGGCGTCATCTGTGGGTCCTTGCGGTTGCCTTCGCGGAACTGGAACAGTTGCATCGAAATGAACTGCCCCGGCTGCGCCGCAATGGACGGATTGGCCGGGATGACCGAATTGCCCTCCGGGCCGTGGCAGGCAGCGCACAACTGCGGATCGGCGCCGCTTGCCGCACTCGCCCCGAAAAAAGAAAGCGCGGCGGCAAAAGCCGCCGCGCTGCGCAGATTACCGTTCACTTCTTCGCGTAACTGATGCGGTAGATGATTCCGTTGTAGTCATCCGAGAACAGCAGCGACCCGTCCTTCATCTGCAGCACGTCGACCGGACGGCCCCACATCGGCGGATCCGCTTTCTCGTCCGTGAGGAAGCCCGTCAGGAACGGTTCGGCCTTCAGCACCTTGCCGCTCTCGTTGAGCACCACGCGATAAATGTCATAGCCCTGCTTGGTGGTGCGGTTCCACGAGCCGTGCCGCGCCATGAAGATGTTGTTCCGGTATTCAGCCGGGAACATGTTCCCCGTGTAGAAGCGCATGCCGAGCGGGGCGACGTGCGCGCCGAGTTTCACCGCCGGGGGTGTGAATTCGGAGCAGGAGCGGTTCTTTCCGAATTCCGGGTCGAGCGTGTCGCCCTGATGGCAATACGGATAGCCGAAGTGCTGGCCCTTCCTTGTTGCGACGTTCAGCTCGTCGCTCGGGGAATCGTCGCCAAGCCAGTCGCGGCCGTGCTCGGTGAACCACAGCTGCTTCGTCGCGGGGTGCCAGTCGAAGCCGACCGAGTTGCGCACACCTTGAACGTAAGTATCGGCGATGCCGGTCTTGGGATCGACACGCGAAATCGACGCCTGGAAGTAGGACGGCATGACGATGTTGCCGGGCGCACCGACGTTGTAATAGAGCTTGCCGTCGGGCCCGAGAGCGAGAAACTTCCAGAAGTGGCCGGGTTGAGTCTGCGGATCGAGGCCGTCGATCACCACTTTGCCAGCAGGCGGGGTGTCGAGGCTGCCCTCGATGCCGTCGTAGCGCGTGATGCGGTCGCGTTCAGCCACGTAGAGCGTGCCCTTGCTGAAAACGATGCCGTTCGGGGCGTTGAGTCCCTTGAGTATCGTCTTCACCTCGCGCTTTCCGTCCTTTTCGACTACGGCGTACACGTTCTTCGCGAGGCGGTTGCTCACGAACACCGTGCCCTTGTCGCCGAGCGCGAGCGAGCGAGCCTCGGGGATGCCGTCGGCCCAGACCTCGACCTTGAAGCCTGCCGGGACTTTCAGCTTGTCCATGGGCAGTTCGCTCGACGGTCTCCCCGTCATGTGGGGAGCGAAGGGGTGCAGGGACGAACTCCCCTGTTCGGGCGTGCGGCCCTGCTGCCAGGAAGGCGGCGCTGCAGGCGCCTGCGCTTGAGCCACGGCGGCAGCCAGCGCACAGACCAACGCGAAGGTGAAAGAGATCAGCGGTCGGAACGGTGAGGGCAACATGGAATATCCTCCTTTTCCAGGGTGTTGTTGTCTTCGAGGGGCGCCGCGATGCAATCGGCGGAGCGAAGTGGCATGATAGCCACGCTCGATCCCGGGCGCAACCCGAGAAGAACGAAAAACGGAGCCGCACCCTTCTTGCGCAACGCGGCAAAAATATTATGGCGCATCGGAAAATAGCCTCATATTCAACCGCCGTGCTCGCGCCGGTCTCGATCGACCGGATCGACGCCGACGCCATCCGCGAGGGCAGACCGACGATCTCCCGATGAACATGTCAGCCTTCCTGCCCGAGCAAGGCTTTTTTCAGGGCGCCTGAAACGGGATTGTCGCCGAGCCAGATCCTGAGCAGCGCGCGGTAGAAATCCTCGCCCGCGATGGCCTTGCCCCTGGCCTCGCCGTTAAGCACCACGCGGGTACCGGACCCCGGAAGCCAGTCGAGCGCGACGACGTCGCCCTCTTTCGCCGCCTCGATCGAGTTCATGACGGCGGCCAGCTCGGCGAGACGTTCCTTCAGGGCCCCAAGCTCGGCAGGAGAGGTGTTGTCGCGAATGCCTTCGTTGAGCGCGTCGGTCAACTGTTTCGCGCTGAGATCGCGCATCAGTCGCATGCTGACCCGCTTCGGGCCGGGCAGCGCGAGCACCTCAGCGGCGTCGGTTTTCTTGTTCGCGAGATAGAGGCCGGCCACGTAGACCTTGAAAAAGGCCTTGGTGCGCAGCCCCGCGCCGTTCAGCACCAGCTGGTTCGATCCCAGGTTGATGCGCTCCTCGACGTTGACGCCCGCCACCTCGGCGGCAAACGCCTGCACGGCGCCTAAGGCCAGCGCGAACAGCAGGAAGCTTTGCATTTTCGTCATTTCGGACACCTTCGCAAGGCACAGCATTGAGCGGGTTCAGGCGCTCTCATAGAGCCGGGTGAGAACGAACTCGCGGTGGCCGAGCGCCTCGGCGGCGGTGAGCCGGCCGTTCGCGGTGCGGAACATCATCTCGAGCAGCTTGTCGCCCGCCTGGTCCATGTCGATCTCCTTGCGCGTGATGCCGGAGACGTCGACGTCGATGTGCTCGGACATGAGGCGCACCGTGCGCGGATTGGCGCAGAGCTTGATCACGGGCAGGATGGGATTGCCGATCACGTTGCCCTGCCCCGTAGGAAAGAAGTGCACCGCATAGCCGCTCGCCGCGCACAAGGTCACCATCTCCGCCGCGGCCGAAGACGAATCCATGAACCACAGCCCCGGGCCGCTCGGGACTTCGGCCTTGTCGAGCACGCCATCGACCAGGCATTTCTTTCCGATCTTCTGGATGTTGCCGAGCGCTTTCTCCTCGATCGTGGTGAGGCCGCCCGCGATATTGCCCTTGGTCGGCTGCGACTCGGACAGGTCGCTGGTCTTGTGGCGGTTCACCACCTCCTGGTAGCGGTCGAACATGAACATGAACCTGTCCCGCACCGCCGGCGTCCTGCAACGCGCCGCCACCAGCTGCTCGCCGCCGGTGAGCTCGGTCGTTTCGCCGAAAACCAGCGTCACGCCGTGCGCGTAGAGCTTGTCGAAGGCGTTTCCCACGCAGGGGTTCGCGCCTATGCCTGAAGTCGTGTCGGATTCGCCGCACTTGGTCGATACCCACAGATCCTTGAGCGGACGTTCCTCGCGGCGCAATTCGGAAGCCCACTGCATGTAATCCTTCGCCGCTTTGGAGGCGCGGCGGATGGTTTCCATGTCGCCGTGGCCCTCGATACCGAAGAAGGACACGGGTTTGCCCGTCGCGGCGATCCCGTCGGCGACGCGCTTGGCCCAGCCGTCCTCGATGCCGATCACCACCACCGCCGCGACGTTGGGATTGGAACCGGTGCCGATCAGCGTCTTGAAATGCAGCTCGAGATCCGCGCCGAACTGCAGCCGCCCGTAGGGATGCGGGATTGCGAGCGCGCCCTTGATATTGTTCGCCACCGCTTCGCAGGCGGCGTTGGAGAGATCGTCCACCGGCAGTATCACCACGTGATTGCGCACGCCGACGCGGCCGTTCTCGCGTTTGTAGCCGCTGAAGCTCGCGTTCTTGAGATCGATCGCCATGCGCGTTTCGCCTACCAGCGCTTCGTTTTGATGTTGTGGACGTGGGCATGCTCGCCCACCTTGATCGGAGCGATGGTGCGGCCGATGTCCACGCTGTACTTGATCACCGTGTCGCTATTCTTCAACTCGCGTATCGCGAGCTTGTGACCGATGGGGATGTCGCTCTGCGCGCGGACCGTGATCTCCTTGTCCTGATCCATGATCCAGCCGGTCAAATCCTGTCCGGCCTTCACGCCTTCGACAACAACCACGCCGACGGAGTCGTTTTCGTCGTGCACTACGAAATGAATCACGAGGCTTCAGCGACAGAGCAGATTGCCGGCATCCGGATCGACCGGCCGGGTGCAATCCTGGACGTTGATCTTGCGCGTCGGATCGGGCTCGGGCGCCCCGACGGACATCTTGCCTTCCGGACCGAGGCGATAATAGCGCACGCCGTCTGCCAGCATTACCCCGACGATGATCGCGTTTCCGAGCGGCGAACCGCTAGCCGCGCTTGCCTGGGAGGCGCCGCCCGAACCCGGAGAGCGTCCCTCGGCCGAATATCGGACGGCACAGCCCGACAATGCGACCGCGAACACGATGCAACCTGCCAAAATCACGCGCATAGGTTGAAAAGTAGCATGCGCCGCGGCGTTTCGCCATGTTCGCGATGCCCGCTTTGCTAGAATTGCCGCAAGAGCGGGCCTCCGGCGAGGCCGCTTTGAGGCACGTGAGCCGGAATCGGATGGAAAGAGCGGAGTCGCCCAAACCCGCCCTGCCCGCGCGGAATGGAGATAGAGCCATGAACAAACCCGTTGAATCGCTGCCCGCGGAGAAGCTCGAGTATTTGAAGCGCCGCACCGACAAGTACTTCAGCAAATCGCGGCAGATCGTCGAGAAATTCGGCGACCGGAGCGTCACCTACGGTGTGTTCCTGCGCCGCGGCGTGATCTGCGCAGTCGACCCGGCGATAGACATGCTGCGCCAATACTATTCCACCAGGGCCGAGCCGCTGAAGATCACGCGCCTCTACGAGGAAGGCGCCTTCGTCCCGGATCAGAAGCCGATCTTCACTTACACCGGTTCGTTTGCCGCGCTGGTGGAACTGGAGACGCTTATCCTGCAGCGCGTCGGTGTTCCCTGCGTCAGCGCTTACAACGCCTACAAGATGGCGACGAACCTGAAGAAGGTCGCCTTCATCGACATGCACGCGCGCCATTCGCCCGGAGACGACCTGTCGCTGCTTGCGGCCTACGGGGCGTCGGTGGGCAGCCGGATGGCGAAACTTAACGGCGCCATCGGCTTCGTCGGCTCTTCGCAGGATCTGACTGCGCATTTTTACGGCCAGGAAAAAGGCATCGGCACGATGCCGCACGGCATCGTCGGCTACGCCGGCTCGACGCTGCGTGCAGCGCAGATGTTCGTCGAAACGCATCCGAACGAAAATCTCACGGTGCTGATCGACTACTACGGCCGCGAGTATTCGGACGCTCTCGAAGTGTGCCGCTGGTGGTACCGGGACACGCTGCCCACGGAGGAGAGCAGCGCACGCCAGCTTTCGCTTCGTATCGACACGCACGGCGAGCGCTATGCCGAAGGCCTCGACTACGAAAAATCGACCGAGATCGTGGGGAACTGGCTGCACCTGCCCAACGAGTACGAGGCGGTGCGCTATGTCATGGGCGAGGAGGCCTTTGACGCCGACAGTCTCAACATCGTCAAGGACCGTGTGCGCAAGGTCCTGTTCGGCACCGGCGTCTCGGTCGCATCCGTCATCCAGTTGCGGCAGACACTCGACGCGGCCGGCTTCAACGCCTGCAAGATCGTCGGCTCCTCGGGCTTCAACCTGTTCAAGTGCAAGATGTTCGCGAACAGCAGGGCGCCGCTCGACGTGGTCGGGACGGGCTCCTTCATCCCCGACAATTTCAACGATACCTTCGCCACCGCGGATATTTTCATGTACGAAGGCAAGCCGGGAATCAAGCTCGGGCGGGAGAAACTGTTCCAGGGATTGAAACCGTAACCAGCCGTCGCTCCCGCGCAAGCGGGAGCCCAGCGTCGTGAACGTCACTGGATCCCCGCTTGCGCGGGGATGACGCGCGAGGAGGAAAAGCACCATGTTGTTTCCCACGACTCTCGTCGGCAGCTACCCGCAACCGGAGTGGCTGATCGACCGCAAGAAGCTCGCCGGGCGCTTTCCACCCCGAGTGCGCGCAAAGGAGTTGTGGCGCATCCCGGAGCCTTTCCTCGCCGAGGCGCAGCAGGATGCAACGCTGCTCGCAATACGCGCCCAGGAGGAAGCGGGCCTGGATATCATCACCGACGGCGAGATCCGTCGCGAGAGCTACTCCAACCGCTTCGCCACCGCGCTCGAAGGCGTGGACATCGACAACCCGGGCTCAGCCCTGGACCGCTCGGGCCACCCGAATCCCGTACCGCGCGTCGTCGGCAAGATCCGCCGCAAACACGCGGTCGAAGTCGAGGACCTGAAGTTCCTACGTGCCCACACCCGGAAGCAGATCAAGATGACCGTGCCGGGCCCTTTCACCATGAGCCAGCAGGCGCAGAACGACTACTACAAATCCGAGGAGGAGGCGGCGATGGACTACGCCGCCGCAGTGAACGAGGAGATCCGCGACCTTTTCGCAAACGGCGCCGACATCGTGCAGATCGACGAGCCCTATATGCAGGCACGGCCGGAGAAGGCGCGGCAATACGGCTTGAAGGCGCTCAATCGCGCCCTGGAAGGAATCGCGGGAACCACGGCGGTGCACATCTGCTTCGGTTACGCCGCGGTGATCCACAGCCGGCCGAGCGGCTATTCATTCCTGGGCGAACTCTC